>CAZGEF010000067.1:0-18173 GCA_964525005.1 uncultured Rhabdothermincola sp. | reverse complement strand
GATGACCTTCTCGGGGTACTGCCACGGCCCGTAGTTGTTCGACGACCGGGTGACGGTGACCGGCAGGCCGTAGGTCTCGTGGTACGAGAGCGCGATGAGGTCCGAGCCCGCCTTCGACGCGCTGTAGGGCGAGCGAGGGCCGAGGCGGTCGGTCTCGAGGAAGGAGCCCTCCTCGATCGAGCCGTAGACCTCGTCGGTCGAGATGTGCAGGAACCGCTCGACGCCGATCTGGCGGGCGATGTCGCACATGACGTTGGTGCCGTCGCAGTTGGTGCGGACGAACTCGTCGGGGCTGACGATGGAGCGGTCGACATGGCTCTCCGCCGCGAAGTGCACGACGTGGTCGTGGCCCTCCATGGCGGCCCGCACGGCCTCGCGGTCGCAGATGTCGCCCTTGACGAACGAGAACCTCGGGTTGTGGGCGATGTCCTCGAGGGTGGACAGGTTGCCCGCGTAGGTGAGGGCGTCGAACACGGTGACGTCGTCGTCGGGGTGGTGCTCGAGCACCCGACGGACGTAGTTCGAACCGATGAATCCGGCACCGCCGGTCACGAAGATCTTCATGGTGGGGTCATCCTCCCAGACGAGGCGGGTGACGCCGAAAACGCGCCGGGTCCCGCCGCGGCGGCGTGTCCGGCGACGTCGACGGGCACGGGTTCAGGTGCGGAGCGAGTGGTGCGGCTGCCACTGCGGGTCGAGCGCGTCGCGCGCCGGGTTCGCACGGTCGCGCTCGGACAGCACGGGCTCGGTGACTCCCCAGTCGGCGCCGATGGCGGGATCGTCCCAGGCCACGCCCAGCTCGTCGGCCGGGTTGTAGTACCCGTCGACGAGGTAGGTGATGGTCATGTCGGTGAGCGCGGCGAACCCGTGGGCCACGCCCGGCGGGATGAACACCCCGTGGTGCGGGTTCGTGCCGTCCGGCTGGACCCCGAGGTCGAGCTCGAGGGTGGCGCCGTCGGTGGGCGAACCGGTGCGCAGGTCGTGGAGCACGACACGCGCTGTGCCGTACGGGACGTACCAGTAGTCGGCCTGGTGCAGGTGGTAGTGCAGCCCGACGATGGCACCGGCCTGGCGGTCACCACGGTTGCCCTGGATCATCTCGCGGCCCTGGGGGAACCACGAACGGCGGTAGGTCTCCACGAAGAAGCCCCGCTCGTCGCCGTGGACCTGGGGGACGACGTGGTGCACGCCGGCGATGACATCGGATTCGCGAACTTCAGCCATGAGCCGGCCAGGTTAGTGGGTCGTGAGGTCGGCGAGATCTGTGGCGGGGACGGTGGTGGGTCCCAGGGGGTTCACGCGACGGTGATGGTGCGGCATCCGAGGGTGCGCAGCGGCGGGCCGGTCCCGATGCCCACCGAGGTGGCGCACACCTGGTGCGCGCCGGCGGCCAGGGAACCGGTGGGCACCGAGGTCGAGAAGCCGTGGTTGGGACCCGAGCCCGGGAACGCGGCGGCGACGTCGGGTCGGCTGCCGTTGGCCGTGACGGTGGTGACCGTGGCGCCGTCGACCGAGATGCGGACCTGGAGCGGCGCGGTGGTCGCATCGCCGTCGATGGTCCAGCCTCGTACGAGGACCGACGACCCCGACGCGGTCACCTCGTCGAGGCTGCCGTAGGGAGACCCCGTGACCCGCACGGTCCGGCACCCGAGGTGCGGGTTCTGCCCGGGACCGATGCTGATCGCGTACGCACAGATCTGGTGGTCGCCGTTGGTCGCCTCGGGGAGGGTGATGTCGAACCCGTGGTTGGGGCCGAACCCGGCGAACACCGAGGCGATGTCGGCCCGGACGCCGTCGGCGCGGTGGGCACCGACGTAGCGGCCGTTGTCGTAGATGTGGACCTGGACCGCGCCCGTGGTGTCGGGGTCGAGGGCCCAGCCACGAATCTTGACCCCGGCCGCGGTCGAGCGTGCCTCGTCGAACGAACCGATGGCGTCGCGCGGCACCTCGGCGGTGCGGCATCCCACGTTCAGGTTGGCACCCGAGGGCTTGTTGATCACCCAGGCACACGCCTCGATGCGACCGCTGAAGCCCGGGAAGTCGGCCCGATATCCGGCGGTCGACGTGGAGCCGTACACCGCGGCGACGTCCGGACGGGAGCGATCGGCATGGACGATCTGGCCGACGCCGTTCACGAACACGTGGACCTCGCCGCCGCCCGCGACGTCTGGGTCGAAGCCCCATCCCTCGACGCGCACACCCCCGGGGATCATGCGGATGCTGTCGAGCGCGCCCCGGGGTGCACCGGTGACCTGGCGGCAGCCGATCTGGGGGTTCGTGTTGCCCGGTCCGGTGTTGATGACGTAGACGCAGACGTTCTGGTCACCCGCCGCTGCGAACGTCGCCGAGTAGCCGTGGTTCGCGCCCCAGCCGGGATAGGCCGCTGCGACGTCGGGACGACTGGTGTCGGCCGTGAACTCGCCCTTGATCTGCCCGTTCGCGTAGACGTGCACCTTGACCGGGCCCGTGGTGTCGGGGTCGATGGCCCAGCCCCGCACGGTGATCTTCCCGTCCGACTTGCTCGCGAGGTCGAGCGAGCCGAACGGGTTGGCCGCCGCCGCGTTGGCGCCGGGACCGGCGAGCGCGCGGAGGTTGGCGTCGGAGCAGCAGAACCGGTTGACGTCGACGTTGCCCACGATGCCGGGGACCTGGCCGGTGCTGGAGTACTGCCAGATCGTCCAGTTCCAGCCGGCGATGGTGGCGGTCGGTGCGGACTTGCCGTTGTAATCCGAGAGCCACAGCCGGTAGCCGTTCAATCCCGACGAGGAGCCGAGGTAGCCCGACCAGTACCACCGGCCGGTGTAGACGATGGGACGACGACCCGTGAGCCGTTCGACCTCGTTGAGCCAGATGCGGCTCCACTCGACGATCTGGCTGGCGTTCAACGCCGTGGTCGTGTCCTCGAGGTCCAGCATGGGCGGCAGGTCCGCGGCTCCGGTCATCGAACCGGCACGCGACACGAAGTAGCGGGCCTGGTCCACCGCGCTGGACAGGGGCCACTGCGGGCGGGCGTAGTGGTAGGCACCGCGCAGGAGCCCGGCGTTGCCGATGCCCGACCAGTCGCCCGCGAAGTAGGGGTTGGTGTAGGTCGTGCCCTCGGTGGCCTTCACGTAGGCGAACGAGTGACCAGCGGCGCGCACCTGGTTCCAGTTGATCGGGGCCCCGTTGGGGTGCTGGTACGACGCGACGTCGACCCCCGTGGAGGCCGAGGCCAGGCCGACGGTCGAACACAGCACCGCGAGCACGACGAGCGCGGACAACCCCACCTTGCGCAACATCCGGGCAAGGCTACGCACGTCGCACGACCAAGGGAAGGCCCACCCTCGCGGCCACCTCGGTGCACGAGCGCGAGATGTAGGGCAAGGGGCGAAACCCGGGGTGCGGGGTGCGGCCCCGAGCGCCGCTACTCCAGGTCGATGTGGGAGTGGTCGCCGAGCATGAGGCGCGTGGCCCTGGGACGGGAGTGCGTGCGCTTGACCTCGACGTGGCGACCGATGAGCGAGTCCTGGATCCGCTCGATGCCGCTCACGGTGCTGTGCTCGAGGACGACGGAGTGCTCGAGCTCGGCCTCGATGATCTCGCAGTTGTTGGCGATGGCCGTGTAGGGCCCCACGTAGGTGTCGCGCAGGACGGTGTCCCGGCCGATGATCGCCGGACCACGCACAACCGAGTTGTACAGCTCGGCACCCTCCTCGATGACGACGCGCCCCTCGAGGCGCGAGCTGCTGTCGACCCGGCCGTCCACCCGCGGTTCGACGATGTCGAGCACGAGGCGGTTGCACTCGAGCAGCGGATCCTTCTTGCCGGTGTCGATCCACCAGCCGGACAGGACCTCGTGACGGACCCGGTAGCCCTGGCTGATGAGCCACTGGATGGCCTCGGTGATCTCGAGCTCGCCACGGGCGGACGGCTCGATGGCCCGAACGGCATCGTGGATCGTGGGGTCGAAGAGGTAGACGCCGACGAGCGCGAGGTTCGACGGCGGGTGCTGCGGCTTCTCGACCAGGCCGACGACGGCGCCGGCCTCGTCGATCTCGGCCACGCCGAACTGGCGGGGGTCGTCGACCTCTGCCAGCAGGATCTGGGCCCGGGGGGCGATCGTCTCCTCGTCGAGGCGAGGCGAGGCGGCCGCGGCACGCTCGGCCTCGAACTGCTCGACGAACTCGGTGAGGCCCTGCTCGAGCATGTTGTCGCCCAGGTACATGACGAAGTCGTCGTCGCCGAGGAAGTCGCGGGCGATCACGACGCAGTGGGCCAACCCGAGGGGTGCGTCCTGGGGGATGTAGGTGACGGTGGCCCCGAACTTGGATCCGTCACCGACCTCGTAGCGGATGTCGTCACCGGTGTCGCCGATGATGATGCCGATGTCGGTGATGCCCGCCGCCACCATGTCCTCGATGCCGTAGAAGAGGATCGGCTTGTTGGCGATCGGCACGAGCTGCTTCGCGCTCGTGTGGGTGATCGGACGCAAGCGGGTTCCGGCGCCGCCGGAGAGGATCAGGCCTTTCACGGCCTCCGGTTCTAGCACCCGCCCGTCGACGTCCTCCGATCGAGGACCGACCGAGACCCCGCCGGTGCGTCGCGACACCGTCGGGGCCGCACCGCCGAGAGGTCAGGGGCCGACGATGCGGGCGAGGAACGCGGCGGCCGCCTGACGCGAGACGATGTCGCGGGGACGGAAGGTGCCGTCGCCGAAACCTGTCGCGATCTTCGTGTCGACGAGCCACCGGATCTCACCGCAGAACGTGGCAGTCGTGCCCACGTCGCTGAAGGGCGCGGTCGGGCACGACGGGCCGACGCCGCGCGGTTGTCCGGCGAACCGGTAGAGGAACGCGGCCATCGCCTCACGCGAGATCGTCGACGTCGAGCGGAAGGTGCCGTCGCCGAACCCGGTGGTGATGCCCGCGCCGGCGAGCCAGCGGATGGCCGGCGCGAACACGTGGCCGGCGGGGACGTCGGTGAAGCCCGGCGCCGCGGGCGAGGCCGCGGGCTGCCCCGCCATGCGCCACAAGAACACCGCCATGGCGCCGCGCGACACCGCTTCGGTCGGGTGGAAGCTCCCGTCGGCGTAGCCCTGGGCGATGCCTTGGTCGACCAGCCACCGGATCTCGCCGACGAAGGGGTGGATGCCGTTGACGTCCTTGAAGGGCCCGGGCGGGATGGGCGTCACCGTGATCGTCTTGCAGCCCAGCAACGGGTTGGCCGTGCCGAAGGGACCGAGGTTGAGCGCGTAGGCGCAGATCTGGCGGGAGCCGGCAGGGATCCCGGTCAGGTCGGCGGCGAACCCGTGGTTCTGGCCGTAGCCGGGGACGGCGGCGGCGACGTCGGGTCGGCTCACGTCGGCCACCGTGCTCGCCTTCATGGCACCGTCGACGTAGAGGTGCACCGTGACGGGGTCGTTGGTGTCGGGATCGATCGCCCACCCCCGCACCGTCCCCGACTCCATGCCGCCGGCGGCCTCGTCGAAGGAACCGAACGGATCGGCGGTCTTCGGCCCCCACGGGGTGGAGGCCACCCGGCCGCACGACCCGCGGCTGGCCGTGGTGTCGCACAGCTGGGTGGACGTGGACCACGCCAGGCCGGTGCGGGCGTTGGCGGTGACCGCCTTGTTGGCCGAGATCGTCACGGCGTAGCCCGTGTCGGCCGGGAGCCACACCCGCCACTCCCGGTTCTGGTGGCGGATCACGTAGAACGGCGCGCTGAGCGGCGTCGGCGGGCCCGACAGCGTCCAGGACCTGTTGCCCTGCGCGGCCGCCGGGTTCACATACGAGCAGGTGACCGACACCCCACCGAGCGTGCACGACCGGGTGACCATGCCACCCCTGTTGCCGACCGTGTTGGTCAGCGACAACTGCGACAGGTTCAGAGACGTGCCGTTGAAGATGGTGTTGAAGACGACCTCGCACTTGTTGCCGCCGCAGCCGTACCAGGGTCCCCAGACGTAGGACCGGCTCCCGTTGCTGTTGCAGAACCGGTCGGCCATCGTCTTGGCCGCGACCGGGGCGGAGATCTCGACGTCGATGGCGTCCGCCGCGGTGAGGTTCCAACCTCCGGCCGAGTCGAACTGCCACAGCCCGATGCCCGGATGGAAGAACGCCTTCTGGTAGGGCGTGCTCTTGTTCGACCCGTACCAGAGGCCCGACCCCGTGTCCCACCGGCTGAGCGTCATGGGTGACGGCGCGACCGTGGCCGACCCCCCGGCCTCGTGGTAGATCGGGGCGATCATGAGCGCCGCGAGGTAGTCCCGGCTGAGCCCGCACTTCTTGTTGGCATCGGCCGCGGCCAGGATCGTGTCGAACGGGTTGGAACCGAACGCGTACCCGGCGCCCGCCGGTCCGGCGGTGACCGATGCCGCGGTGACCGTTGCGACGGGGACGAGGCCGCCGAGGGTCGCGAGCACGAGCCCGATGGCGAGCAGCGTTCGCCGGACCCGGTGGCCGCGCACCGATGCCGTCATCGTGCGGCCACCACGATCTCGGGGCTGAGGTCGCCGTAGGTCCCCGCCGTGTCGCCCGTGACGACCGCGTGCACATCAGCGCTCTGACCGGGCTCCAGGGTGGCGATGGCGGCACCGGAGGGCGTGCGCAGGACGGCGACGGTCGTGAACCGCACCTCGCCGGAGGCGGTGCGCCACAGCACCGCGGCAACGGGGTCGTCGACGGGCGTGGCGCCGTCGTTGACGGCGGAGCCGTAGACGAGGAGCGGGAACGGCCCCGTGTCGGGGTCCTGGTAGCCGGGGACGCTGCGGGGGCCGTCGTCGCCCGCCGGACGGACCCAGTAGACGGCAGTCGTGACGTCGACCGCGCTGGCCTGGGGCAGCGTCGTGGCGGGTTCGGCTTCGGGGTCGGGTTCGGCGGATCCCGGGGCCGACGAGGTGGTCGTCAGCCCGCCGTCGGCGCTCGTCGCGGGCGGCTCCGCCGGCGAGGCGGCATCGCCCGCAGCCCCAGCGGTCGTCTCGGTCGTCCCGGTCGCCGCGACCGACGACGCATCGTCGCCATCGCCGGAGCAGGCGGCGATGCCCACGCCCAACAGGGCGACGACGGCGAGCGGTGCGAGGATCCGTCGCGAGCGGACCGACCGACCGCGGGGCACGGCTTGGGTCTCGGCCACGGTGAGCCGGCGAGCACGGGAGTGGATCGGGTTCGGCTGGCAGGGCTTGGGCATTCGGTCCTGTCCTGGGTCGCGCGCGACGTACGTCGGTCCCCGCCCGAAGGCCGTGAGCGTACCAACGCTCAACCCGAGAGTGAAGGACGACATCACCTGCGGTGGCGAAACCACCACTCGCGGCAGGCAAGCCCCGTCCAGACAGACAGCCGGGCCTATCGACCCCGGACCTGTCGACAGTCGGGGTTGCGGTGCGCGGCCCGGGCCGCGCCGTGCCTCGGTTCAGATCTGGACGGTCAGGCCCGGGCGTGGGGCATGCAGTACTCGTCGTACTCGGCGATGACGATGTCGCCGGGGTCGAGGCTGCACGCCGGGCAGTTGGGGTCGCGGCGGATCTTGAACGTGCGGAACGACTCCTCGAGCGAGTCGTAGCTGAGCAACCGGCCCGACAGCGAGTCGCCCAGGCCCAGCAGCAGCTTGATGGCCTCCATCGCCTGGATCGAGCCGATGATGCCGGGCAGCACGCCGAGCACGCCGGCCTCGGCGCACGACGGCGCCAGCTCGGCGGGAGGTGGCTCGGGGATGAAGCAGCGGTAGCAGGGACCGTCGTAGGGCGTGAACACGGTGGCCTGGCCCTCGAAACGGAAGATCGAGCCGTGGATGACCGGTGTGCCGGTCTTGAGCGACGCGTCGTTGAGCAGGTAGCGGCTCGGGAAGTTGTCGGCCCCGTCGACGACCAGGTCGTACTGCGACAGCAGCTCCACCACGTTGCCCGCGTCGAGGCGGACGTCGTGGGCGACGGCGTTGACGTCGGGGTTGAGCAGGGTGATCGTCTTCTTGGCCGAGTCGACCTTGCGCTCGCCGATGCGATCCATGTTGTGCATGATCTGGCGCTGCAGGTTCGACTGGTCGACGACGTCCATGTCGATGATGCCGATCGTGCCGACGCCGGCCGCCGCGAGGTAGAGGGCGGCGGGTGAGCCGAGTCCCCCCGCTCCGAGGAGCAGCACCTTCGAGTCGAGCAGCTTGAGCTGGCCCTCCTCGCCCACCTCGGGCAGGAGCAGGTGGCGCTGGTAGTGGTTGCGCTGCTCCGGGGTGAGCACGCGAGGCGCCGACCAGTCGCGACCTTCGTCCTTCCAGCGGTTGAAGCCGCCGACGACCGACACGACGTCGGTGTAGCCCAGCTCGCCGAGGGTCTTGGCGGCGAAGGCGGACCGGGTGCCTCCGGCGCAGTAGGCGACGATCGGGGTGTCGTGCTTGGGCACGTGGTTCTCGATCTGCGCCTCGAGGTGGCCCCGTGGGATGTAGAGCGAGCCGGGGATGGTGCCCTGCTCGTGCTCGTCGGGTTCGCGGACGTCGAGCAGGACGACGTCGTCGCGCTGGCGCAGCTCGTCGGCCGTCGCGGTGTCGACCTCGCGGATCTGCGTCTTCGTCTGGGCGAGGAGGTCTCGGAAGGAGGGCATGGCGTGCCTTCTGTCGTGGTGCGGGTGGGGTCGGCCGAGCCGCGGGGCTCAGGACCCTGAAAACTCTACCGGTGAGGTCAACAATCGGGCCAACGAGGCATTCCCGAGCCGACGACGGCGGGCAGCTCCTCGCTGATCGACCCGCCGACCACCACGTCGGCGAGGTCGTCCATCTCGGTCGGGTTGCCGTTGACGATCACGACCTGGGCCCCCGATCGGCGCGCCACCGGCACCATGGCCGACACCGGGTACATCCCAGCGGTGTCGGCACAGCCCGGGGTCGACGACAGATCTTGTCGGCCGATCGATCCTGCCGCTTGAACACTTCTTGGTCAGGCTTGACCTGATCTGGTCACCCACCTCGGTGCGAGTCCCGCTATCGGTTGGAAATAGACTGAAAAGCATTGACAGCACACTCTGGGATGTTCCAAGGTGCTCGCTGCACCCACGAGGCGAGAACCACGGAGACCAGACATGCGATCGACCGCCACCACCCTGCTTGCCGACCGGGCCACCGTCGCCGTGGCGCCCTGGCCCGACCCCCTCATCGAGCAGGAGGGCTTCGATCCGCGATCGGCCTACGTCGAACGCTTCTGGTTGGGGATCCTCGGCCCCTCGACCACGTTGCTGCTGCGGCGCCTCGTCGATGCGCTCGACGACCAACCCGAGGGCTACACGCTCGACCTCACCGAGACCGCCCAAGCACTCGGCGTCGGCATCCGAGGCGGACGCACCTCGCCGTTCCTGCGCGCCGTCGACCGGTCGTGCCGATTCGGCGCGACCAAGCTCGTCGGCCGCCAGACCCTCGCCGTGCGCCGCAAGCTGGCACCGCTCAACCAACGACAGGTCGACCGCCTCCCACAAACCCTCCGAACCGAGCACGAGTCATGGCAGCAGCGCTCGCCGCGCCGCCCCGAAGTCGCCGACCTACGCGACCGAGCCCGACGCCTCGCGCTCTCGCTGCTCGAGGTGGGCGAGGACCCACCGAGCACCGAACGCCAACTGCACCGGTGGCGGTTCCACCCCGCCATCGCCCACGACGCCATGCGGTGGGCCGTCGAACAGCACACCCGTGCCGCGCTCACAGCGAGCACCGGAGCAACCGACCAGTCCGACACGAGCACCGAGATCGTCCTCGACCTGCGCGGGCCCGCAGCACGCGCCACGACCATGACATCCACCACCGACAGCAACCGACCCCAGGACCCCCAGCGACTCGACCCGGCCGGGTAGCGACGACCGCCCCCACCTTCGCACCCCTGCCTTCGCCCCCAACCGTTGCTCACGACCCCGGTCGCCGCCGGGTCAGCGAGGCTTCTTGAAGGTGCTGACGAGCTCGAGCAGGGTACGCACACCCCAGCCCGTCCCGCCCACCGCGTTCTCGCCCGACACCGAATCGGTCCAGGCAACGGCCGCGATGTCGAGGTGGGCCCACGGGATCCCGTCGGCCACGAAGTCCTGGAGGAACAGACCAGCGATGATCGTGCCCGCCCCCTTGCCCTTGCCGATGTTGCGCAGGTCAGCGACCTCACTCTCGATGCGGTCGTGGTAGTCGGCAGGCAACGGCAGAGGCCACACCCGCTCCCCCGCCCGGTCAGCGGCCTCCCGCACCTGAGCCACCCAGCCCACGTCGTTGCCCATGAGCCCGGCGATGCGGTTCCCGAGCGCGACCTCGACCGCCCCGGTGAGCGTCGCAAGATCGACGATGGCATCGGGCCCGCCCTCCGAGGCCAGCGAGAGGGCATCAGCGAGGACGAGGCGCCCCTCAGCATCGGTGTTGAGCACCTCAACCGTCTTGCCGTTGCGGATCTTGAGCACATCACCAGGACGAGTGGCGTCACCACCCGACATGTTGTCGGTCGCCGGGACATACCCACGCACCCGCACCTTCGGAGCAATAGCCGAGATGGCCGAGAACGCACCGAGCACGGCGGCCGCACCCCCCATGTCCATCTTCATGGTCATCATCCCCTCACCCGTCTTGATGGACAGGCCCCCTGAATCGAAGGTGATGCCCTTGCCTACGAGCGCGAGGGTGGCCCTGGGGTTGGCGGGCTCGTAGCAGAGCTCGATGAAGCGGGGCGGCAGGTCGGACCCGCGGTTGACCCCCAACACGCCGCCCAAGCCCGCCTCGCGGATGTCGTCCTCGTCGAGGATGGTGAGCTGCAGGTTCTCGCGCTGGGCGATCTCGCTGGCCGCCTCGGCGAGCTTGGCGGGGGTGAGGTCGCCGCCAGGCGTGTTGACCAGGTCGCGCGCCAGCAGGACCCCCGACGCCACGGCAACGCCCCGTCCGAGGGATCGCTCGACCCGCGCTCCCCCCGCACCGACCACGACCACCCGCGCCAGCGCCGCGGGGTCGGGGGGCGACGACTTGTAGGTCGTGAACGTGTAGCCGGCGAGCACGATGCTCTCGGCAAGGGCCTGGGCCGCGGCGGGCCGATCGGCGGGCTCGACGACGGCGTCGAGCACGCTCGTGGCGAGCGCGGACCGCCGCCTGAGCTGGCGGCCGATCGCGGCGCCCACCTTGCGCACCGCGGCCACATCGACCTCGCTGGCCGCGCCGACCCCGGCGAGGACGACATCGGGCACACCCGGCGGTGTCGACACGGTCAGCAGCTGCGCCACCTTCCCCTCGAAGCCGCGGGCGAGGGCACCGGCAGCCGTGAGGGAGCTGAGCTCGCCCGCGATGCCGAGGTCGACCAGCCCGGACGGCTCGTCGGCGGCGAACCCGTCGGACGGAACCGGCACGACGACGGCGTCGACCCGCACGTCGTCGCGTGCATCAGGGGCGGGCAGGCGGCGGGCGAGCTCGAAGGTGGGGGCCATGGAGGAGCTCCTCGGTGCGATCGACGGACCCGCTCTGTCTAGCAGCGGCGTGCCGACGTCTCGACGAGGCGCATCCCGCCACGACGATCACCCCGCGACGGGGAGCTGCCAGTCGAGCCACACGCTGACCATCCGCAGCACGAAGCAGGCGACGGCTCCACCGGCCATGGCCTCAGCCCGCGTCCGACCCAGGGCGATCAGCCCCACGACGACACCGGCGCCGACCGCCGCCGCGAGGGCATAGATGTTGGCCTGGAGCACGATCGGGACCTCGCTCAGGAGCAGGTCGCGTGCGATGCCGCCCCCGACCGCGGTGATCGTGCCGAGCAGCACGGCCGTCAACCTCGTGGTGCCGGCCGCGAGGGCGATGAGGGTTCCCGACACGGCGAACAGCGCGAGCCCGACAGCATCGACGACGGTGATGAGGTCCTCGGTGTCCTGCGTGATCAGGTCGTGCAGCACGAACGCGACGAGCCCGCCGAGAAGGCCGAGCGACACGTAGCGGGCGTTGCGCAGGGCCCGGGGCGGCGTGTCGGCGATCAGGACGTCGCGAACCATGCCGCCGCCCGTGGCGGTGACGAGGGCGACGACGGCCACGCCGAACAGGTCGAGCCTGGCCTGGGCCGCGGAGAGACCGCCTTCGACGGCGAACACGAAGGTCGCCCCCAGATCGACGACCGACACCACCCGCCCACCGGGGAGAACGTCGGAGCTCGGTGCGCGAGTTCCCGCCTCATCCCCCGATTCGTGGTCCGACACCGGGGGGATCGTATCGCCGGGCACCGGTCGGCACCGGACCTCGGGGACGTGCCGGACCTCGCAGACCTGCCGGGCCGGACGGTCTCAGAGGTGCAGGCCGCACTCGGTCTTGGCGGTGCCGGCCCAGCGACCCGAGCGGGGATCGTCGGGATCGATCGGCAACGACGTGCACGGCCAGCACCCGATGGAGGTGTAGCCCATGTCGAGCAGCGGGTTGACGATGAGGTCGTTGTCCTTGATGTAGCGCTTCACGTCGTCATCGCTCCACGACACCAGCGGGTTGACCTTCACGAGGCCTCGCTTGTCGAGGCCGACGATGCTCGCATCGGCGCGAGCGCCGCCGTCGGCGCGCCGGACCCCGGAGAACCAGGCCTTCTTGCCCTCCAGCGCCCGGTCGAGCAGCGGCGCCTTGATGCCGTCGCAGCACTGGTCGGGGGTGCGATCCCCCACCGGGGCGCACATCACCGTCAGGTTGAGCGAGTAGCGCCGCTTGGCCTGCTCGAGCGTTTCGATCGTCTCGTTGAAGTGGAAGCCGGTGTCGATGAACACGACCTCGAGAAGTGGGTCCGCCATGGTGACCACGTCGAGCAGGACGGTGTCGGTCATCGAGGTGGTGGCGATGATGTCGGCGCCGAACCGGTTGACCGCCCACCGGGCGATGGCCGCTGCCGACTGCCCCTCGAGCACCTCGTTGACCTGGTCGATCTCTCGCTGGTCCATGCACCGACCCTCGTTCGAAGCTCCCGACCCGCCGTGGTTCCCCACCGCCTCATCGAGATAGCTGACTGACCTGGTCGACTTTAGCGTGCAATCCCGACCGATCAAGTCGGAGTTCTCACCTTTCTGCGTGAACCACGTCACGCGGGAGCGGGTCGCCCTCGGGGTCTGGCCAGCTTGGGGTCCGGTCAGCTTGGGGTCCGGTCAGCTTGGAGTCCGGTCAGACGGAACGGCTCGTGCGGCTCGATCCGGCCAGCGACTCCTGCCACCTCGCCAACGCCCACAGCAGGTCGCTCAACCGGTTGAGGTAGGCCACGGCACGGGAGTCGGCGAGGGAGATGTGGACCGCCTCGCGCTCGGCGCGCCGCACCACCGTTCGGGCCACGTCGAGGTGAGCTGCCACGATCGTCTCGCCCGGGACGACGAACTCCTGGGGCAGCTCGAAGCGAGTGCCCAGATCGTCGATCAGCGATTCGAGCGCGGTCACCATGTCGTCGGTCACGAGCGTCTGGCCCGCGACGAGCTTGCCGCGGTTCGTGCGATCGGTCGCCAGGTCGGCCATGAGCACCCACAGGTCGCGCTCGAGGCCGACGAGGATCGCATCGAGCTCGACCCCGGCCTCGGAGCTCGTCTCCGCGTGGGCGCGGGCCAGCCCGATGAAGGCCTGGGCCTCGTCGACGGTGCCGTAGGCCGTGGGGATCGGCGCCCCCTTGCCGATCCGGCCACCGAACAACAGCCCCGTCGTGCCGTCGTCACCCTTGCGCGTGTAGATCTTCACCATCGGCCTGCCCTCCGCGAACGTGCGTGCGGCCGAGCCTACGCCTGCCGTCACGAGACGCTTGCGGGATGCGATGCTCTCCCCCATGAGCGCGGCGAGGTCCACAGGTGTGGACACGAAGACCAGCAACGACAGCAGCAGCAGCAAGACCGGTGCCGGCACCCGCGCCGGCACCCGCACCGACAAGCGGGCCAGGACGACGTGGACCCGGCGGCGACTCGGCGCGCTGGTGGTCACCACCGCGCTGCTCGGTGCCGCGGCCTGTTCGGGGACCGACGCCGCCGACAGGCCGACTGCGCCGGCCGACCAGGCCAGCTGGCTGTTCGTCCTCCGGGCCGACACCGCAACGGTGGACAAGGTCGACGACCGCTACCGGGTCACGCTCATCGACCTCGATCCGTCGACCACCGCCTTCACCGACCGACCGAACCGCCAGGCAACCACCGAGGAGACCGTCCAGTTCGGCCAACGGTGGTCGGAGCGCTTCGACGACGACCCACCCAACGCGGTGCTGACGGCGGTCCGCGCCGACGACGGCGACGAGACCGCCGTCGTCACCATCGAGAGCTTCACCCTCGCCGAGCCCACCACCGCCCTGCTCGAGGTCACGGTCCTCGACGAACCGGGCACGGCCACCGCGTTCGGGCACCTCGCGACGACCGATGATCCGGCTCAGGACCTCGGCACCACGCTCGCCGGCGTGCACCTCTTCGTCGACGGTGCCACCGTCGGACCCGACGGGTCGAGCACGGACCCGGGCGACGCCACGGGCGACGCCACGGACGCGACAGGCATGACAGGCACGACAGGCACGCCGGACCCGACGACGCCCAACAGCACCACCACGACCGGTGCACCCGTCCCGGGCGCCACACCGCACCTCGACGCCGTCGAGAAGAAGCTCATGGAGACGAACCCCACGAGCAAGGACATCGTCTGGTCCCGCACCACGGGCAACGCCCTGCTCCCCCGCAACGGGATCGCCGACGGGTGGCTGCTCCAGACCCCGCAGTGCTGGGGCAAGACGATGCCCGCCGCCGCCGACGACACCGACCCCGGCGGCGTGTGCGACGGCAGCGCCTTCACGCGCTTCACGGGCACCCTGGCCGAGATCACGGCCGACGCCACGACCATCGTCGACCTCACGACGCTGTACCCGTTCCCCGACGACCTGTTCCGCCAGGCGCTCATCGACGGGCTCGCCCAGAGCTACAAGAAGGGCAACCGGCCCCTCATCCGGATGACGGCGGGCGTGCCGCCGAGCTACTCCATCAACGGCGCCACACCCAAGCAGTGGATGGAGGACCTCGTCGCCGCCATCTCCTCCGAGTCGGGCGTCAGCGCGGACCAGATCCCCATGGCGATCGCCTCGGTGGCCACTTCGTGGGGCTACTCGTGGAACCACAGCAAGATCGTGGCCGTCGACGGTCAGCAGGCGACGATCGGCGGTCACAACTTCTGGACCGCCGACTACCTCCAGACCGACAACCCCGTCAGCGATGTGACGCTGCACCACCAGGGGCCGGTCGTGGCCAAGGCGCACGACTACATCGACAACCAGTGGGCCTTCATCTGCGCCAACACCGGTTGGAGCGGGATCCTCAACGTGTCCTACGCCGCCACGGACGCGGTCGGCACCTGCCCGAAGGCCCATCCGGCGCTGCCGGCACCGCAGGACCCGACGCCGGGCAACATCTCGATGCTGTCGGTGGGAAAGCTCGGCATCGGCATCTCGAACAAGGCGGTCGACGGCGGACCGCTGCCGACCGATCTGGCGAGCGAGGACGACGCCAAGGCGATCAAGTGCTCGTCGCTCAACTTCGTCACCGACTACACGAACCGCTACGCCCAGTACGAGCGCTCGAACCCCGGCGAGCCGGCGCTGCGTGCCCTCATCGCCTCGGCGCAGCGCGACATCACGATCACCCAACAGGACCTCATCGGGCTGTGCTCAGCGAAGATCGTGCCGATGTGGGACATCCGGGTCTTCGATGCGCTCGCCGAGCGCATCGCCAACGGGGTCGCCGTGCGGGTCGTGGTCTCGACGCCGGGCAGCTGGGACTACAGCAACGACGGCACGCTCGCCGACGTGTCGTCCTACCTGCTCTCGCGGGTCGCCAAGCAGGTCGGCGGCGACGCAGCCAAGGCGAAGGACCTCTACTGCAAGACCACCGCGGTGGCGTCCATCCGCGTGGACGGCGACGCCACGTGGGCGGGTGGCAAGCCGATCGGCAACCACACCAAGGTGGTCGCCGTCGACCACGCCGCCTTCTACGTCGGTTCGGAGAACCTGTACCCGGCCTGGCTCCAGGAGTACGGCGTCATCACCGAGGACGCCGAGGCGGCCAAGACCTTCTACACCGAGCTCCTCGACCCGATGTGGACCCACTCGGAGCCGACGAAGGACCCCAGCGTCTGCGGCTGACCACGGCATGCCGGCCGGCCCCACCTTGGCCGCCCCTCCGGCATGGCCTGCTGCAGAGTTCTCGTCCGACCATGTTCTGGTAGATACTAGAGAAACATGCCTGGAGACCCCCGGCCGACCGGCCCGAGCCCAACTGACCCGAGCCCGACCGGTGACGACCACCGAGCGCCCACGCGAGAGCAGGCCACCGGATCGGCGGCGGATCCGGCCGGCCGGCCGGATCCCTCCGGCCGGCCGGTGACGTCGTGGGCCCCTCGCCCCGCCGAGCGACCGGCCCATCCGACCGGACGAGCGGTGGCGCTGATGGTAGGCGTGACCTTCCTCATCATGGCGATCGCCGCCCTGGCGTCGTTCAACGTCATCTGAGCCCACCGACCCATCGGGCCCACCGACCCATCGGGCCCACCGACCCATCGGGCCCGCGCGGGCCTCAGGGAGCGGTGGTGTCAGCTTCGCCCGAGAGGTGACAGCGGAGCCGGCAGTTCGCCCGCCGTGGATCCATCGGGACGAGGTCGTCGATGACGAGGCCGTCGACGCGTTCGGCGATGCCCTGGGCGATGCCGAGGTGCAGCTCGCACACCGTGTCGGGATCGGCGAGCGCGGTCGTGACGTACGGGCAGTTGCGCAGGTTGAGCTCCGCCTGCGGTCCCTTGCGGCGCACCGCGGGATCGAAGCCGTGGCGGGCCATCTGGTCGAAGAGGAGTCCGATCGGGTCGTCGTCGATCGGGTTGCCCAGGTGACGGCGGCGGCCCACCCGCCGGCCCACGACCACCGGCGTGTCGCCGCTGCGGATGATCTCGCTGAGCATCGACGCAAGCCGCTCGTAGGGCCCCGTGACCCCCCATTGGCTCTCCGCGCGGGGATCGACTCGGAACAGCAGCGGCGGCCGGCCCGGCCCATCGGACCGGGCCTGCTCCTCCACGACCAGCTCGGAGTCGACGAGCTTGGCGAGGTGCTGACGGATGGCATTGTGGTTCAGCCCGAAGTGCTCGGTGAGCTGGGCCACCGTGACCGGCTCAGGGGCGTCGATGACGTAGCGGAAGATGCCGTGGCGCGTGGGGTCACCGAGCGCCCGTGCCTGCTGCTGGATGGTGACCATGGCTTCGACCTCCGGATCCACGTGCGTCCGGGACGGGACGGGAGGTGCGCACCCATGCGCTGCACCTGCTCCGACCGGCCCGATCGGGGGCCGGCCCTGCGGCCCGCCTCATGCTGGCGAGGATACCCGCCCTCCAGCTGGAACAACCTCACCGGGAACGGCCCCACCCCGAACGCCTGGAACGGCCGGCTCGTCGGCCCGGGACCTCGCCGCCTCCGCCTCCGTGCGGTGCTCCTCCCGCGTCATGGCGCTGACCGCACCGAGCATGCCACCGAAGCCGGGACCGCCCCAGAACGCCGCGAACCCTGCCACAGCAGCTGACGGGACCACCAGGTCCGAGGCGTTGAAGGCGATGGCGAACATGACCGCGAAGGTGGCGACGCCTCCGACGAGGGACCCCTTGACGAACGAGCGAGCGAGTCCGGGCACGCCGAACATGGAATCGTCTGTGCTTTGTTGGGACATATTTCTAGTAGTAGACAGAAAAACATGATCTGGCAAGTACCCCGCCGTGTCCGGTTGCCACACCGCAGCGACATCACCCACCCGCTCCCGGCCCGGCGGGCGCGGGTGGCACCACCTGATGTCCGGGCGACCACAGCCGACGGGACCGGGTCTGGAGTCGAGTCGGCTCCTGGCACGGCGGTAGCGTTGGCCGGACGATGAGCGAGACGAGCGAGTTGGCGAACAACGACTTCCTACGAGCCGCGCGCGAGCGCGTGGTCATCTACGACGGGGCCTTCGGCACCGGGGTGCAGGCCCGCGAGCTGACCGCCGACGACTTCGGCGGCCCCGAGCTCGAGGGCTGCAACGAGTACCTGGTCGTCACCCGTCCCGACGTCATCTCCGAGCTCCACGCCGAGTTCCTCGACGTCGGCGTCGACGTGCTGGAGACCTGCACCTTCGGCAGCTTCGGCATCCCCCTCGGTGAGTACGGGCTGGCCGAGCAGTCCTACGACCTCAACGTCAAGGCCGCCCAGCTGGCCAAGGACGTCGCCAACC
>CAZGEF010000066.1:0-18461 GCA_964525005.1 uncultured Rhabdothermincola sp. | reverse complement strand
GCTTGCGGGCGGCCGTGAGGTCCTTCGCCTCCAGCTCGGTACGGGCCGCGACGCCAGCCTCGATGGCCTGGGCGAGGCGGACCTCGTCGTCCTTGGTGAGCAGCGGGTACTGCCCGATATCGGTGAGATAGAGCCGAACAAGGTCTTCCTCGTCGCGCTCAACACGCTCTTTGGGCAACGGGCACCTCTCGCTCAGGGGGATTGCAGACGGGGGATGGGGTCCAGCGGTCCAAGGCGGATCTCTTGGCCGACCGGCCTGCTGGTTCCCACTCGAGCCACTCGTCACTGACGAACGCCAACAAGAAGGAACCGACACTCCGGTCGGGGACGTTCCCCACGATACCTATGTGGTCAAGAGGCCCCACCCGGGAGGGCAGACTTCGACGACGAAAACCTGGGAGATCGATACCCGAGACAGACCGGGATCGATCGTCATCGACTGGGATCTACCGGGGGGTTGCGTGGGAATCGCGTGGGAGTCCGTGGGAATCGCGTGGGAGCCGGCGGGAATCGACCACCCGGGCGAGCACCTCGATCAGCCGACGTCGGTGCCCTCGGCGAGCAGGCAGGCGCCCCCGTCGAGCGGAGGTATGGACGCTGTGACCCCGGCCGGGTCTGGATGGCCGACCCCGACCAGCAGGACCAGACCGACCTCGAGCTCGCGCTGATCGTCGTCGAGCGCGAGCGTCAAGGCGCGCCGCATCGGGGACTCGGCCACGGGCGAGACGTCGCGCTGCAGACCCGAGTACGCGCCGATCAGCGCGGGCAGCACGCGGCCGAACCAGGCCTCCAGGCGTTGGGCGGTCGCTTCGGGCCGATCGAGGTCCTGCAACGCACCGATCACGTCGAGCGCACGCAGCGACGGGGCAGCCACCAGCGAGCCGGCGTCGAGGCCGCGCGCCGACGGAAGCCGCTCGGTCCACAGCTCGCTGTGCCATCCGTGGCGCAACGACGCCGACGCGAGCTCGAGAGCCACGTCGTCGACGGGTTCGATCGTGCTCCAGCGGCCGAGGATCTCGAAGGCATGGCGTTCGATCCAGCAGAAGCCCCCGATCAGCCGGGAGGACTCCTCGATGGTGAGGAAGCGGTCGCCGCTGAACCGTGACGAGGTCATGACGATCCTCCGTTCGACCAACCGCGGTACCGGTTGGTGATGGGTAGCCGACGGTCCTTCCCGAACGCCTTCATCGTGACCCGGACGCCGGGAGGGGCCTGACGGCGCTTGTACTCGGCGAGGTCGACCAGGCGCACGACCCGCCGGACGAGGTCCTCGTCGTGGCCTGCGGCAACGAGCTGGCGGGCCGTGAAGTCGCGCTCGACGTAGTCACGCAGCAAGGGGTCGAGGACCTCGTAGGGCGGAAGGCTGTCGGTATCGAGCTGATCGGGTCGCAGCTCGGCCGACGGCGGCTTGTCGATGACGGCCTCGGGGATGATCTCCCGTCCGGCCCGGTCGTTGAGGTCGCGGCACACCTCGAAGACCCAGGTCTTCGGGACGTCCTTGATGACGGCGAAGCCTCCCGCCATGTCGCCGTAGAGCGTGGCGTAGCCCACCGCCATCTCGCTCTTGTTGCCCGTCGTGAGCACGAGCCAACCGAGCTCGTTCGACAGCGCCATGAGCAGCGTGCCTCGGATGCGCGGCTGGAGGTTCTCCTCGGTGAGCCCCGAGGGCTGACCCCCGGGCCGACCGCCGACCGACGGTTGGAGCAGATCGAGGAACGCGGCGTGGGCCAGCTCGATCACGATCGTGCGGCGATCGATGCCGAGGTTGTCGGCCAACGCCTCGGCATCGGTGATCGAGTGGCCCGACGAGTAGCGCGACGGCATGAGCACGCCGTGCACGCGATCGGCACCGAGCGCGTCGGTCGCGACGGCGGCGACGAGGGAGGAGTCGATCCCGCCCGACAGGCCGAGCACGACGTCGGTGAAGCCGTTCTTGCGCACGTAGTCGCGCGTGCCGAGCACGAGTGCGCCGTAGACCTCCTCCCACCGACCGAGCGGAGCGGCAAGACGGGGTGCGGCCCGATCAGGTGCGGCCCGACCAGGTGCAGCCCGACCGATCCCACCATCGGTCGCCGAGGACGCCGACACCTGCACCGTCATCAACAACCCGTGCTTGCTGGTGTCGGGCTGCTGCGCCTCGCCTGACACCTCGACATCGAGATCGACGACGAAGAGCTCCTCGACGTACTGCTCGGCGCGAGCGATGATCTCGCCCGTCGCATCGACCACCAGCGACGACCCGTCGAACACCAGCTCGTCCTGTCCGCCGACCTGGTTGACGTAGGCGATGACGCAACTGGACTCACGGGCGCGAGCGGCGAGCTGCTCCTCGCGCTGGGCGACCTTGCCCGCGTGGTAGGGCGAGGCGTTGACGTTGACGACGAGCGACGCGCCGCCCTGGGCCTGTTCGAGGATCGGGCCGCCCGGCGCCCACGCGTCCTCGCAGATGGAGACGCCGACCTGGACCCCAGCCACCTCGTACAACCGCAACGGGTCGACCCCACCGCAGAAGTACCGGCGCTCGTCGAACACGGCGTAGTTCGGGAGACGACGCTTGTGGTAGGTACCGACGACCTCGCCGTCGGCGCACAGCGCGACCGCGTTGGCCAGCTCGCCCGGCGCGACCCGGTCGACGAAGCCCACCACCGCCAGCGCTCGACCCGACCTCGCGGCCACCGCCTGCAGCGCCGCGAGGTTGTCGTCGACGAAACCGGGTTTGAGCAGCAGGTCCTCGGGCGGATAGCCGGTCAGGACGAGCTCGGGGAACGCCACCACGTCGCAGGCCTGCGCGTCGGCGTCCTTCATGGCGGCCACCACGCGGTCGACGTTGCCGTCGAGGTCACCGACGACGACGTTCAGCTGGCTGAGCCCGAGGCGGATGGCGCACACGCCCGCAGCGTACGCAACCCGGAACCACCCGCGTTCTGGATGGGAGAAGACGTCGCCGGCGACGTCTTCTCCCAGCCGGAACGAGTGGTGTGGTCCTAGTGTGCGGAGATGTCCATCGGTGACCGGGTCGGGCTGCTGGCGGCGGCGGACGCATCGGCCGCACCGGCCGCCGTGCGGTCCGCGTTCGAGTGGCTGCTCGAGCGCGACGACACGGCGGCCCGCCTCGACGCCGACCCCCAGCTCGCCTTCCGCAGCGCCACGGTCATGGGCGTGAGCCGATCCCTGACCCGACTGATCGAGTCCGATCCGCTCGCCCTCGACATCCTCGTCGACCTCGACACCCGACCCGACCTCGTGGCGCTCCGAGCATCGGACGACGACCCCGTCCAGGCGCTGGTGCGGTGGAAGCACCTCGAGCACCTGCGCATCGCGGCGCGGGACGTAGCCGGGCACGACGACCTCGAGACGGTCGGCGCGAACCTCTCGAACCTCGCCGCAGACGTCCTCGGCGAGGCACACCGGATCGTCGACGGCGACGGACTCGCCGTCGTCGGCATGGGCAAGCTCGGCGCGCACGAGCTCAACTACTCGAGCGACATCGACCTGATGTTCGTCGGCGAAGGATCCCACGGGGTGCTCGACCAGGAGACCCGCACCCTGCTCGACATCGCCCGCCGGTGCTTCCGCGTCGACATCAACCTGCGGCCTGAAGGGCGCGACGGTGCCCTCGTCCGCAGCGTGGCCTCGTACACCGCCTACTGGGAGCGGTGGGCGCAGCCGTGGGAGTTCCAGGCCCTCCTCAAGGCCGTCCCGGTCGCGGGTGATCGCACGACGGGCGACGGGTGGTTCCACGCCGCGCAGCACGCCCTGTGGAACCGCCCCTTCGACGCGGACGCCTTGCGCTCCCTCCGAGCCATGAAGGAGCGGGCCGAGTCCGAGGTGGTGCGCAAGGGCCTCGCCAGCCGCGAGATCAAGCGCGGTCCGGGGGGCATCCGCGACATCGAGTTCACCGTCCAGCTCCTCCAACTCGTGCACGGCAACGCCGACCCCGGCCTGCGCATCCCCAACACGTTGCGAGCCCTCCAGGAGCTCGCCTCCGCCGGATACGTCGATCGCGGCGACGCCACGAAGCTGGCCGAGGCCTATCGGTTCCTCCGGCTCGTCGAGCACCGCCTGCAGCTCGTCGACGATCAACAGGTCCACACCGTCCCCTCCGACAAGCACGCCCTCGACCACCTCGCCCGGTCGTGCGGTCTGCGCGACACCGCCCGTGCCACCGCGTCCGACCAGCTCCGCCAGCGTCTCCGCTCCGAGCAGACCGCAGTGCGGTCGATCCACGAGCGCATCTACTTCCGACCGCTTCTCGAGGCCTTCACCGATGCGGCCCCGGGCCTCAGCCCCGCGGCGGCCGAGGCCCGCCTGACCGCGTTCGGGTTCACCAGCGCCAGGCGAACGCAAGCGGCGATCCGGGAGCTGACCCGTGGGCTGAACCGGCAGAGCCGCCTGATGCAGCAGCTGCTCCCCTTGCTGCTCGACTGGCTCTCGGCGGCCCCCGATCCGGACCTCGGCCTGCTCGTCCTGCGCAACATGATCGATGACCGAACCCGGAGCCAGGTCCTGGTCGAGACGTTTCGCGACTCACCTGACGCGGCGCAGCGCCTCTGCCTCGTGCTCGGCACCAGCCGCCTGCTCGGCGACATCCTGACCCGCAACCCCGACCTCGTCGCCCGGCTGCCGTACCCCGACAAGCTCCGGACCAGGGACGTCCCCGAGCTGGTCGGGACGGCGCACGCCGCGGTCGATGCCCGCGCCTCGGAGCTGGCGGACCGGCCCGCGGTTCTCCGCCGGTGGAAGGATCGAAACCTCCTCGGCATCGCGGCGCGCGACCTCGGCGGGTCGACCGACGTCGCCGAGGTGGGTGCCGACCTGACCCGGCTCGCCGACGCCTCGGTGGCCGTCGCGCTCGAGCTCCTGGATCCACAGGTTCCCTTCGTCGTCCTCGGCCTCGGTCGCCTCGGCGGATCCGAGATGTCCTACGCGAGCGACCTCGACGTGGTCTACGCGTACGAGGGTTCCGGAACGGCGGTCGTGGAAGAGGCGAACCGCGTCGCCAACGGGCTGCGTCGGTTCCTGGGCGGCAGCACGCCCGCCGAGCGGATCTACGAGGTCGACACCGACCTGCGCCCCGAAGGCAAGGGGGGCGCCCTCGTCCGCTCGGTCGAGGCCCACGTCGCGTACTGGGCGAAGTCGGCCCAGACCTGGGAACGACTGGCCTGGACCCGCGCCCGGACGGTCGCCGGCGACCGGGCCCTGGGCGATCGGCTCCTCGACGCGATCGAGCCCGCGGTGTGGGGGTCGGGCCTGCGCAGCGACGAGATCCTCGATCTGCGGCGCATCAAGGCACGGGTCGAGGGCGAGCGCATCCCCCCCGGTGAGGACCCCAAGTTCCATCTCAAGCTCGGGCGGGGCTCGCTCTCCGACATCGAGTTCACCACCCACTCGCTGCAGCTCCAGTACGGCATCCGAGCGACCGGAACGACGGCGGCGCTCCGGTCGCTGGACGTCACCTCGGTGCTCTCGCACGAGGACGCCGAAGCGCTCGCCGACGCGTACCGGTTCTGCGAACAGCTGCGGAACCGCTGGTTCCTCGTCAACAGCGCGCCGGGTGACTCGCTGCCGACCCAGCCGGAGCGACTGAGCTGGCTGGCGCGATCGCTCGACACCACCGGTGGCGAGCTGCGCCAGCACTACCTGCGGGTCACCCGCCGATCCCGCGCCGTGGTCGAGCGGGTCTTCTACGGCCGCAACGACTGAAACTCCGTCGGTCAGGCGCCGCCGGACCCCGATGAGCTGGCCTCGCCTCCGTCGTCGGTTCCCTGATCACCATCGGGACCGGCGTGGTGACCCGGTCCTCCCGGTCCACGATCACCGAGCCCGCCCACCTTGCCGGCATGGTCGCCCTTGCGCTCACCGCGCTTCGAGCCGACCCGCTCGCGGATGGCGTCCGCTTGGTCCTCGGTGATGACCCCCTCGGCGACGAGCTCGTCGAGGGACTCCGACAGCGGCCCGAACGCGGTGTGCCCGCCCGGGCCGTCCGATGGGGCGGCCTCGGGTGACGTGTCCGGGGCCGGCGCTTCAGCCGACGGCGTGTCCTGCGCGCCAGCGAACCCGATCGGGCTGACCGCGGCGACCGCCACGGACCCGGTGGCCAGGGCGGCGGCAACGCCGGCTCCTACGAGGTACTTCTTCATGAGACCTGCTCCTTCGTCGGTGTGGTGTCGACGACGAGGATCACCCACCTCCGTAAGGAGGGGGTGAGAGCAGTCCGTGAAGGCTCCGCGCCACCCAGGAACGTGATCGGGCACCCCGACCAGTGCGTGGGTCAGCGGCGGCGGTCGTCGCCCAGGGGCGGTCCGGCCGTCAGGCGCAACAGGCACCCGGTCTCGGGCCCGGTGTGGAGCCGACAGGTGGTCCTCGGCGGATCGGGGTAACGGGCGGGGAACTGCCCGGTGAGCGGGTTGGTCGGGAAGAACCAGGAGCCCCGTACGACCAGCTGGAGCTCGTCACCCGCCCGGAAGCGGGTGGCCGACGCGTGGAGCTCGATGTCGAGGGTCACGATCTCGCCCGGTCGGACCGGTTCGACCCGGTCGAAGGCATGGAACGGAGCGGAGATCGCCGTACCGGTACCAGGGTCACCGGCGACGTGCGCGACAGCGCCGTCGTCCGGGGACGGCGTGACCGGCGCGACCGGCGTCGAACGGAGCGCGACCCGGAGCATCCCATGTGCGACGAGGTCGTCACCGAAGCCGTACGAGCCCTCGAAGCCGACGACTCGGCCATCGGAGACCTTTCGGACGCCGACGAAGCAGTGGGCGTCGGCCCCGTCGACGATCGACACGGACAGCCGAGCCCGCATCGCGCCCACCACATCGGTGGTCCGGTCGAAGCGGTGGGCGAACACCGCCTCGCGGCGCCGGTCGACTTCGACGATCCCCACCCGCGACGGCAGTTCGGGGGCGAGGACCGCCGACGACGCGTCGAGGTGCAGCACGAGTCGATCCATCGAGTCCGGAGGCCAGGTCTCGCTGTGGTGGACAGCCACGACGTCCCGTCGTCGCTCCCGGACCTCGACACGGACCCGGGGTCGTTGCGCCAGGCCCGTGTCCAGACCCTTCAGGTACGTGTCGAGGAACTCCTTCTGCGCGGCGAAGCCGGCATCGCCGTAGTACGTGGCCCACTTGGGACCCCGGTGCGTGTAGAGGTACTTGTCCGACGAACCGATCCGTTCATAGCCGGCTAGTGACCCTCGACTGTGCAGGCAGTGGTCGGAGAAGCTCCCACACACCAGCGCCGGGACGTCGATGCGCTCGATGTCGCGGTTCCGGGCGGCCCACCAGTCGTCGACGAGAAGCCGTGTCCTCACCTCCCGGCGGATGCGGACCGGGCTCCGGCGTTGCAGGCGCAACACCGTCTGCCACAGGAGGAGGAACCCGTCCTCGCGGATGCCGCCAGGTCGGGCGTGATCGCGGTAGAGGTCGGTGAACCCCTCCCAAGGGACGATGGCGGCGAGGGCGGGTGGCCGCTGTGCCGCCGCGTTCCACTGGGAGAGCGCGAGGTACGACACGCCGCTCATCGCCACCCGGCCGGTCGACCACGGCTGGTCGGCGATCCAGGCGATGACCTCGGCGATGTCGCGACCTTCCTGCTCCGACAACAGCTCGCCGACGCCTTCGGAACGGCCCCACCCCCGCAGGTCGAGGTTGACGACCGCGTACCCAGCGCGGCACCAGCGGACGGGATCAGGCGCCTCCCACGACGTCCACGCCGAGATGGTGAAGGGCTCGTCCTGGGTGAGCAACCGGAACTGGGCGGGGACGGCCCACCCCCGTCGACGACGCTTCGGGCGGGTGTCCTTGCCGTAGGGATGCGCGCACAGGATCACCGGATGCCGCGGCGGCCGGCCCGGGGTTCCCTGCGAACGTGGAACGTGCGTCGGCCGGAACACGTCGGCACGCAGCACGACGCCGTCGGCCATCGTGATCTCCTGGTCGGAGGTGAACGAGACCCCGGTGGTGGGCGGATCGGTCACCCGGGCGAGCGGTCGGACCGCATAGCGGATGCGGCGACCCGCCCGACGCAGCTTCACCATCATCGAACAGGCGATCAGAACGCTCGCTTCTTCGACAGCACCGCGGTGATGATCCACCCGAGACAGCCGAGCAGCGCTCCGAGCACGGTGCCGAGCACCGGCCTTCCCCGCCAGTTGCCGATGAAGAACCCGACGATCCCGCCGATGACCAGGTTGGCGACGAAGATCCCCAGCGTCGGCGGTGAGCTCTCCGAAGCGGTCTGCGAGATGCCTGCCACCACCGCCACGATCGCATGGTCCATGACCCCGAACGCTAGCCCGGGTCGACCCGGGCCCGCCGTGGCGGTGAAGCTGTCGTCCGGACGACTGCCGAGACCCCGAAGGAACCGACATGGAGATCTGGGAGCTCATCGCACGCGAGCAGGTGCGGGACTCGCTCGCGACGTACAACTGGTCGGGCGACGCGTTTCGCCTCGACGAGCTCGCCGAGGCCTTCTGCGAAGACGGTGTCCTCGAGCTCCGACGGGGACCGACGATCGAGGGGCGCGCCGCCATCGTCGAGTTCCTCTCGGGGGTGAAGGGCCCTCCCGGCGATCCGGCGTCGCCCCCCTCCCCCGCACAGGAAGCCGACGGGCCACCCCGGAAGCGGATGGTCCGGCACCTGCTGACCAACACCCGCTTCCTCGGGGTCGAGCCCGCCCGGATCATCGCCGTCTCCTACTTCACCGTCATCACCGAGATCGGGCTCGACCACCACGGTCGCTATCGCGATCTGTTCGAGCCGGTCGGTGGCCGGTGGCTCATCCGACATCGGTTCGTCTCGACGGACTGGCACGATCGGGACTCGACGATGGTCCGAGCTCCCGAGCCCCACCCCGACCGATGACCGCCCCGACCGATGACCGGGCCGACCGATGACCCGGCCGACCGGCTGACCGGGCCGACCGGCTGACCGGGCGGCAGAGCGGGAGGGGGACCGGGACGCGCCTGTCCGATTTCCGCCAGACAGCCTCGGCCATCGGCGCGACGATCGACCCATGACCACCGGGACCCCACCGGTCGAACCCCGCGTCGCGACCCCCACCTACCCGGTCACGTCGTCGTCGACGGGACTCGAGCTCGACGACGATGCCCGCTACCGGGCCCTGCGCACGCGCGACGCCCGCTTCGACGGTTGGTTCTTCATCGGGGTCCGCACCACGGGGATCTACTGCCGGCCGAGCTGCCCGACCCCGGTGCAGCCCAAGCGGGCCAACATCGACTTCTATCCGACGGCGGCCGCCGCGCAGCACGCGGGGTTCCGCGCCTGCAAGCGATGCCGGCCCGACGCCACGCCGGGTTCGCCGTCGTGGAACCTGCGGGCC
The DNA here is from genome assembly GCA_964525005.1 of uncultured Rhabdothermincola sp. Classification (GTDB taxonomy): domain Bacteria; phylum Actinomycetota; class Acidimicrobiia; order Acidimicrobiales; family Acidimicrobilacustridaceae; genus CAZALT01. Next base: position 9,119 of record CAZGEF010000066.1, on the reverse strand, counting down.
GATCTCGTCGGACGTGCGCTGCGCTCGATCGGCGACGGGGTGGTCGACCGCGAGGGAGTGCGCGGCCTCGCCGATCACCTCGCCGTCAGCGAACGCCACCTCCACCGGGTGCTCGTCGACCAGGTCGGAGCAGGACCCCTCGCCATCGCGCGGGCCCAACGGGCCCAGACCGCCCGGTTGCTCGTCGAGACCACCGACCTCCCCTTCGGTGAGCTGGCGTTCGCCGCGGGGTTCTCCAGCATCCGGCAGTTCAACGACACCGTGCGGGAGGTGTTCGCCGCGACCCCCTCGGACCTGCGTCGCTCCGCCCGGGCACGGGGGCCCACCGACGGCCGGCGGCACCGGCCGGCCGATCGAACCTCGGCGGCCGACCCGGTACCCGGCGCCATCACCGTCCGGCTCCCGGTGCGCGTCCCCTTCGACCACGCCCACCTGTGGTCGTTCCTCTCGGCGCGTGCCGTGCCCGGCGTCGAGGCGTTCGAGGGGGCCACCTACCGACGCTCGATCACGCTGCCCCACGGACCGGCCACGATCGAGCTGACCCCGGCCGATGACCACGTCCGGGCCACGTTGCACCTCACCGATGTCGGGGACCTCGCCACGGCCATCGCCCGGTCCCGACGCCTGCTCGACCTCGATGCCGACCCGCTCGCCGTCGACGGCACCCTCGCCGAGGACCCGGCGTTGCGCCCGCTCGTCTCGGCCCGACCCGGGCGCCGATCACCCGGCGTTGTCGATCCTCACGAGCTCGCCATCCGGGCGGTGCTCGGCCAGCAGATCACGGTCGCCGCGGCCCGGACCCTCGCCGCCCGGCTCGCTGAGCGCTTCGGAACCGCGCTGCCGGCCTCGGCCGCCGACCACGCCGTGATCCGCACCTTTCCCGACCCCGCCACGCTCGCGGCGATCGACCCGACCGACATCGGCATCCCGATGGCCCGCGCCCGGGCACTGGTCGGCCTCGCCGGGGCGCTGGCGGACGACACCGTGGTCCTCGATCCGGGCGCCGATCGGGCCGCGGCCACCGAGTCCCTGCTGGCCCTGAAGGGGATCGGTCCCTGGACGGCGGGCTACATCGCCATGCGCTCGCTCTCGGATCCCGATGTGCTGCTCACCGGAGACATCGCCGTGCTGAAGGGCGCGGCCGACCTCGGCCTCGCCGTCGACGCCACCGGTCTCGCCGAACGTGCATCCCGCTGGCGGCCGTGGCGGTCCTACGCCATCCACCACCTCTGGGACGCCTCGACCACAGGCGCAGCCCGATGACCTCAGGCGCATCGCCGGTCGGGTCGCCACCTGCTCACCTGCCACCCTGGAGATCGCCATGCCCACTCCGTCCCCCTCCGCCACCCCGCTTCCCGTGACCGCGGCTCACGCGGTGCCGACGCTCCGCGTCGCGACGACCGCCACGCCGGTCGGCGAGCTCCGCGTCGTCGTCTCCGATCGCGGCGTGCGCGCCATCCTGTGGGAGACCGACGGCGACCGGGTGAGCAACGCCGACGGGATGCCCATCGAGGCGACCGACGACCCGATCACGGCCCGGGCGGTCGAGCAGCTCCACGAGTACTTCGCTGGCGAACGGGCCACGTTCGACCTGCCTCTCGACGTGGTCGGCACCGAGTTCCAGGTGCTGGCCTGGCAGGCCCTCGGTCGCATCCCGTTCGGCCACACGCGCACCTACGCCGAGCAGGCGGCCGACATCGGTCGGCCGTCAGCGGTGCGCGCCGTCGGGGCCGCGAACGGCAGGAACCCCGTGAGCATCGTCGTGCCGTGCCACCGGGTCGTCGGTGCCGACGGCGGCCTCACCGGCTTCGCCGGCGGTATCGATGCCAAGCGCTTCCTCCTCGACCACGAGCGTTCGATCAGCGGGCGGGGACCCGCCACGCTGTTCGATCGCTGATCTCGTCCGAGCGACTCGACCGACCGCGCTCTCCTACCGCGCTCGCCATCTCGCCGCCCCTCGGCGGCTCCCGGACCAGGAACGATCAACGAGCGCTCAACCGCCGTAGGACTCGGTGCTGATCGCGAAGCCTGCTCCGCCGAGGCTCTGGGTGACGGACTGGATCATCCCCTTGTTGCCCACGGCGTAGACGTGCGTCGTCGCCGGGTCGAACCCGTCGGCGAGCTGCCGGGCGACGACGTCGGCGCGTCCCTTCGCTCCGGTCCACGTGTGGTTGGCCGGCTCGTCGGGCCGACTGACCGTGGGCCGGTAGGTCAGTCGGGGCGAAGCGTCGGCGAGCGCCTCCAGCTCCGCGTGGAACGGGAGCTCCGCCTGGTAGCTGGCGCCGAGGACGACGGTGAAGTCGGCGGTGGTCCCCCGGTGCAGCGCATCGCGGACGATGCTGATGAGCGGCGCGATGCCTGTCACGGTGGCGACCATGAGGTGATGGGGCGCCGACGGGTCGAGCAGGAGCTTGCCCTTGGCCGTGTCGCTGACCTCGACGACGTCGCCCACGCGGAGCGAGAACAGCGCGGGCGTGACCCTGCCGCCCTCGCGGAGCTCGATGGCGAGCTCGAGGTGGGGCTCATGGGGTGCCGACGCGAGGCTGAAGTCCTCGCGCCTGCCGCCAGGCACCCCGAGCTTCACGTATTGGCCGGGTTCGAAGGTGAACCCTGCGGGACGGGCGATGCGCAGGATCCGCACGCTCGGACCGCACGGCTCGATGGCGAGCACGCGGCCGGGACGATCGTCGACCGGGCGGGCGCCGATCCCGTCGTCGGCCATCGAACCCCGCGCCAGCAGTTGGGTGAAGGCATCGACCGCGGCACCGGCGGACGCCGAGGACGCCAGGCCTCCGATGCCGAGCGACGTGGGCGCCTCTGGCCGCGACCGCTCGGTTCGAGGTGGACGGGCCGGGCGGTCCGGAACGATCACGTCGGGGAACCTCGTCTCTCCGGCCATGCCGCCTTTCTACCCCTCGTCGGCATCGGGTGGTACCCACCGTCGGTTCGGGACCGGTCAGGGGTCGGCGACGCCGGCCGGGTCGCTCGCCACCCAGAACAGCTGAGCGGGAGCATCGCCCAGGTTCGTCCATCGCTCGATGACCACCCGGCGGACCATCACGGCATCGCCTGCTCGCATCACCGGGGTCGAGTCCCCGGTGTCGAGCAGGACCAGCCCGGACGCCACGAGGACCAGCTCGACGCCCTTGTGGGTGAACGGCGGCGCACCCGACTCCCCCGCGTCGAGGGACACGAGGTAGGTGCGCAGCCCCCGGGCGGGATCGTCGAAGAGGGCCACGACGTCGCGCCCCACGCTGAGGCGATCGCGTCGGGCCAGCACGACGTCCTCGGTGCCCGGGGTCCCCAGCAGGTCGTCGAGCCCGATTCCGAGCCGGTCGCACAGCGGCACCAGGGTGTCGAGCGACAACCCGCGGCGGCCGGACTCGGTCTGCGAGATCGCCGCGGGCGTGACGTGGGCGAGGGACGCGAGCTGGCTCTGGGTCAGGTTCCGGGCCTGCCTGATGCGTCGCATGCCCGCGCCGACCCGACCGACGACGTGCTCCCGGCCGAGCTCGAGCGTGCCCGGCTCCGCGCCGTCGACCACATCGACCAGCGCGCCCTGGATCTGGGGAGGCCGTCCCTCCGCCTTGGCCACGCGCAGCCGACGGTCGCGCACGTCGAAGACGCACTGGGCGATCTTGGTGATGCTGTCGATCAACCCGGACGACAACCAGCCACGACTTCCCGTCCAGTAGGCGATGGTTCCCCGCTCGAAGAGCCGGGGGCAGACCCGTGTGTAGAACTGGAGCGCCGCGGCCGCTCCCCACTGCCGGACCAGCAGATCGAGGCCGTCGAAGACGATCCTGGAGCCCTCGGGCTGGTCCAACGCCAGGATCTCGCTCGCGACCGTCGACGCGTCGGTCGTCGCACCGATCCCCGCCAGGTCGACCACCTCGACACCGGCGCCCAACCTCGGCCGGTCGGCGTCGGGACCGAACGAGACGAACCGGCTCGGCCCGCGGCCTGCCTCGGCTTCGAGCATGCGTCGACAGAACCACAGGGCCGACCGACGGTCGTCGTCGATCCACACGACGTTGTCGCCCAGCAGAAGCCCACCGCCGAGGAACACGTCGAGCGTGGGAACCCCCGTCGTCTCACTTGCCATGCGTCCTCACCCCTCCACCGGTTGTAAGCAGAGCTAATCCTAGCCTCTCATGACAAAAGCGCTCGTACGGTTGCGTCACGGGTTCATCCAATCGAGGAGCAGCGCGTCATGACACGAACCGAAGAGATCATCCTGTCCGAGGGGTTCCTGGCCGACGTCCGCGACCTGCTGTTGCGGTCGCGGGCCGCGCTGGACGAGCTCGAGCGGCTCGGTGACGAGCACGCGCCAGAGGGGTCCGGTCCATCCCCCCAGGTCGCGCTCGAGGAGATCGACGCCGCCCTCACCCGGCTCGACGAGGGGACGTTCGGCCTGTGCACCGACTGCCGCCAGCTCATCCCCGCCGAACGCATCGAGGCCATGCCGTGCGCCGGCCTGTGCGTGCGCTGCCAGCACGGTCGGGAGACCCGAGCGTTCTGACCCGGCGTCCGTCCAGCGCGCGATTCGGACCCGACGCTGGCAAGATGTGCCCATGACCGACCTCGCAGCCCGCGCCCATCGGCTCCTCGATCTCCACCACACGGGGACCACGCTCGTGCTGCCGACCGTGTGGGATGCGTGGTCGGCACAGACGGTGGTCGACGCGGGGTTCGCCGCGCTCACCATCGGCAGCCACCCCCTCGCTGACTCGCGAGGCCAGTCCGACAACGAAGGGATGACCCTCGACGACGCGCTCGACGGCATCCGCCGCGTCACCGGCGCGGTCGACGTACCGGTGAGCGCCGACGTCGAGTCCGGCTACGACACGCCGCCCGCCGAGCTGGTCGAGCGCGTCCTCGACGCGGGAGCGGTCGGCATCAACGTCGAGGACACCGTGCACAGCGAGGGCCGCATGCGTTCGGTGCAGGAGCACGCGGACTACATCGGCGGGCTCCGCTCCGCCGCCGACGGTGCGGGCGTCGAGCTCGTCATCAACGCCCGCACCGACGCCTTCCTCGGCAAGGCCCAGACCTTCGACGACCCCCTCGCCGAGGCCATCACCCGGTTGAAGGCGTGCGAGGCGGCTGGAGCACGCTGCCTCTACCCCGTGCTCGCTCCCGACGCCGACGCGGTCCGCACCCTCCTCGACGAGCTCTCCAGCCCGATCAACGTCATCGCCGACCCGGTCGCCGGGTCGGTGGCGGGATCGCTGGACGACCTCCGAGCCCTCGGAGTCCAACGGGTGTCGTTCGGGCCCCTGCTCCAGAGGGACCTCATGGGCGCCCTGACCGGCCTCGTCGCACCGTGGCGCTGACCGAGGCCCCTTCGCGTCGATGATCGATCGTCGCCGGGCCGAGGTGCGCAAGCTCAGCTCCTGGAGAGATCGCAGCTGCCGTAGATCCCAGCTGTCGTAGATGAGGTCCACCGAGATCAGACGTCGTCTCGTCGCGTTCCTGCTCGCCACGGTCCTCGTCGTGATCTCCCCGGCGTGCAGCCGAACGGGTTCGCCGCAGGCGACCACCGCCGGTCCCGAGCCGGCCCCGACCGCCACGCCCGACGACTCGACCGGCGACACCCCGGCCACGGCCACGACCGATTCCCGCGAGCTCCTCGCTCCGCTGGCGATCGACGACCGCCCGCACACGGCGTCCGACTACCGCCGCGACGCGTGGCACCACTGGGACGACCTCGACGGCGACGGATGCGACGCTCGACAACAGGCGCTGGAGGCATCCTCGACACGTCCGCCCCAGGTCGACGATCCGTGCAAGGTCCGCTCGGGACACTGGGTGTCGGCCTACGACGGGTTCACCACGACCGACCCGGGTGACCTCGATGTCGACCACATCGTGCCCTTGGAGAACGCGCACAGGTCGGGCGGATGGGCCTGGACCGCCGAGCAACGGCGCCGGTACGCCAACGACCGGGCAGGCCTCTGGGTCGTCTCGGCCTCGTCGAACCGATCCAAGGGCGCGTCCTCGCCCGATCGATGGCGGCCACCCAGCCAGGGGGTGTGGTGCGACTACGCGCAGCGCTGGACCTCGATCAAGGTCCGCTGGGCGCTCAGCGCCACCACGGCCGAGCGGGACGCCCTCGGCCGGATGCTCGACACCTGCCCGGCGGGCACGCTGCTGTCGCGGTCACCGCCCGCGTCCGGGACCCCGTCTGCGTCCCTCCCCACGACGGCGGCTCCGCCGCGCTCCGATGGAGGCGAGCCGTACTACGCGAACTGCGCGGCAGCGCGGGCCGCGGGAGCAGCACCCATCCAGCGCGGCGACGCCGGCTACCGCGCCGGACTCGACAGGGATGCGAACGGCATCGCCTGCGAATGACATCGCGTTCCTCCTCCGGACTCGGTCCCGTCCATGTCGCAAACCGCCGGGTCCCGGACCGGGACGACACGGGCGGGACGGCCCCAAGCACAGGGGTGCAAGTTCGTGCCTGCATTTGGGGTGATCGGTGGCGATTCATTGGCTCGTTGGCTACTGATCGGGATGGCTGGTGACGGGTTGGTGTGGCGCTCGGTCGGTCGCTTGGTTGCCGTGGTGATGACTTGGCCTGGGTGAGCCAGTTCCGGGGAGCAGGGAGAGCTGGCCCTTGACACACGGGGCAGGGGCGACCGGTGGCAGTTGCTCCGAAGGGCCCGGAGCCGTGTCCTGCGACACGGCGACGACCGACAGGCCGACCGCCTCGACGTCGATGACGTACGAGGTCCCGGCCGCACAATCCAAGTAACCGCGCTCGCGGTTCCCTAGATTGGCGTGCGGACCAAGCCTGCAAACAGCGAGGACCCCGGCGTGCTCGAGATCGTCGATCCCGCGCCGCTGGCTAGGAATGGCATCTAGCCGATATCTGGCAACGGCCGCGTCTCAGCCGGCTCGGCCCGAAGGGTGGCGAAGCTCACGAATCCACCACTGCAATTCGGTGCAGCTGGCCAAGCTCCCTGAGCGAAACGCCGCCAAAACGGCGATGACCCCACCAAGGATGGTGGGGTCATCGTGAAGTTCCGAGCCGTTGACTCCTACATGTGTCTCAGTGTTCCAGCTGGTCCCCAACGTCCAATAGTGGTTGGCGGCCGAAGCTGGCTGTGCAGCCATCGACCCAGCGAGCAACACCGCAGTCACGATGACCAATGCCGCGACTGTGGCCTTGGAGCGGGCGCGAATCTTCAATTCGGTTTCCTTCCGCCGGTCCGGGCCGCCGACGGCCCCGGAGCGTCATGTAGGGGTAGAGCTACTTCTGGCTGATCAACGCTTCAACGATGCTGAGGACCGTTTCCTTGTCCGCGTTCTGAGCCGAGATCTGGAAGATCTGGTCGCCACCTGGGCCGGGGATCGCGTAGAGCGCCGACGTCAGCGTCGGGAACTCCGGCACGCCTGACTCCTCCACCGACACGTCCGCTAGCACCTTGGTCGTCCCGGCGTGCTCGACCTCGAAGCCCGGCCCAAGGACCTTGCCAGCGATCGCCAGCAGCGCACCGTCGTCCTTACCGTCAAACGCACTCCGGAGGTCTGCGAACTCCGACCCCTTCATATCCCAGACCACGATCGTTGCCAGGGACGCACCCTCCATCCCCGCCACTGGCTTCCTGAGCTTCCACTCGGTGATGCTCTGGCCCTCGCCGACCATCTTTTCGAAGTCAGCCCGCTGCTTGCCGGTGTCATCGAGGACGTAGCCCTCAGGAATCGCGAAGGGCTGAGTCGACTCCGCAACCGGCTGCGCCTCCGGTTCAGCGACCGCGACAGCCGGGTCGGCCTGTGCCGAGATCGCCTGGTCGTTCGACGAGCCACACGCCGCCGCGCTAGCTGCCACCAGCAGCGCCACTCCGATTGCAGCGGTCGTTCGCTTGCTCAAGATTCCGCCTCCAAGGCTTGTCCGAGTATTGCGGAAGTTAGGTCGGCCTTCCGGAACCTGTCAATAGGTGATTGCCGTTGGTTCATACAGATTGGATGGATGGCTTGTTGATCCAGGCCTTGGTTGGGACCTGGGCTGGGGTGGGACGGGTGGAGAAGCGTTCGGGGTGGGATGCTGCGGCGGCGTCGAGGACGGTTTGGCGGTGCTCGATGATGGCGGTGTGGTTGCTGTCGTGGAGGTCTGCGGGGGTGGAGGTAGCCGATGCCGGAGTGGTAGTGGACGTGGTTGTACCAGTGCACGAAGGACCGGACCCAGGAGCGGGCGGCACCGATGGAGTCGAAGCGGTCGGGGTAGTCGGGCCCCAACATTCGCGACAGCCTCTCAGCTTGCAGTTAAAAAAACCCCGTCCGTCTGTGACCGCCATAGACCGGGGTGGTCCGTCCTCTGACGGACCAGAGAAGGACCACGGACGAGGAGACCGATGACGGGGGTCCTGCTCACGGCTGGCGTTTCTCAAAGCCACAGACACGCCACTCGCCGTCCTCCCGCACGAGATCGATCCGCCATCGCTCCATTTGGCCAGAGTCCGACACGATCGTCCGGTCGTCGATGTGCTCGTACCAAGTGAACTCCCCGTCCTTCCATGTGGAGACGACATCGGGATCGAGCGTCTCCATGTCGGGTCGCTCCTCATCGACGCCGGTCGCGTACTCGTAGGGGCCTGTGCGCGCCCCGGCCCACGAGTCTGCCGAGAGCACGCTCGAAACGGCCTCGGCCCGCGTCTGTCGGAACTGCTCCTCAGACACCTCGCGCCGCACTGCCGAGCACAGCTGTGCGTAGGCACATCCGAAGGGATCGTCCACCCCGCCCTGGATCATCGGATCGCGGCCTTGCTGCACGTCGCCCAGGAACCACGACACGCGATTTCCGGCCGTAGGCGGATCCTCAACCCGACACGGGCTCGATCCGCTTGAAGCAGTCTCAGCAGCTTCACCGCCGGAAACGAGTTCGCGTTCGTCACCGCCGCCCCCGCATGCTGCGATCAAGGCGAGGCCGATGACTGCCAAGGCGATGCATCCCATTCGTCGGGCTCTCCGCGTCGGCGTCATCCGAGCGAACCGAGCGATTGCCTGACAGCCGAGGAGCCGGGATCTCGATCATCGGCCAGATCATCGAGGGCCCTGTCAAAGGGTTGAGTCCCAGGTAGTGGTGTACGAGGCGTCGGTCGGGACGGTCTTCTCGT
>CAZGEF010000065.1:0-18578 GCA_964525005.1 uncultured Rhabdothermincola sp. | reverse complement strand
AGTCGCCGTAGCTGCCGACGAGCACGTCGAAGTCGACCTGGTCGTAGGCGAGGTACGGATCGTTGCGGCGCAGGTCCCAGGCGTAGCCGGTGGAGCGCAAGATCGGTCCCGTGACGCCGAGGGCCAGGCACTCGGCTGCGGTGATGACCCCGACGCCCTGGAGGCGGTCGCGCCAGATGGGCTGACCGGTCATCAGCTCGTCGTACTCGTCGAGGCGGGGAGGAAGCATCTCCATGAGGCCGAGGACCTCGTCGCGCCAGCCGTCGGGCAGGTCGGCGGCGACCCCACCGGGACGGATGTAGTTGTGGTTCATGCGCAGGCCGGTGACCATCTGGAGGAACCGGAGCACCTCTTCGCGCTCGCGCCAGCCGTAGAGCATCATCGAGACCGCGCCGATGTCCATGCCGTTGGTGGCGAGGAACAGCAGGTGCGACGAGATCCGGTTCATCTCGGTCATGAGCATGCGGATCCACACCGCACGGTCGGGGACCTCGATCTCGAGGAGCTTCTCGACGCAGGTGGAGAAGGCCAGCTCGCTGAACAGCGGCGCGGCGTAGTCCATCCGGGTGACGTTGGTGCTGCCCTGGAGGTAGGTGAGCTCCTCGCCCGTCCACTCCATGCCAGTGTGCAGGTAGCCGAGCACCGGCTTGCAGCGCAGGACCGTCTCGCCCCGCAGCTCGAGCATGAGCCGGAGCACCCCGTGCGTGCTGGGGTGCTGCGGTCCCATGTTGATGATCATGGTCTCGTCGTCGGGCGCGCCGCTGAGCTCGTCCTCGAGGTCGACGACCCGGGCGTTGTCGACCTCGGAGCCGCCCTCGGAGCGGTACAGGACGGCGCCCAGCTCACGGAGCTTCTCGGCGGCGGTGGTCACGTCGGCCGGCTGGAGGGACTGGAAGCCCTCGTCGGTGCGGGCGATGACCTCGGGGTCGGTGGGGAGGTGCTCGGCCATCAGCGTCCGACCGTCCTCACGGCGCCGGGGCGGGCGCCCGGTGCCTTGAACTGCACGGGGATGCGTCCCGAGTCGTAGTCCTTGCGCAGCGGGTGACCCACCCAGTCCTCGGGGAGAAGGATGCGGGTGAGGTCGGGGTGGCCCTCGAACCGGATGCCGAACATGTCGTAGGTCTCACGCTCGTGGCCCTCGCAGCCCGGGTGGATCCGCGAGATCGTCGGCACGCTGGGGTCGGCTTCGGGCACCTGGACGCGGGCCCGAAGCCGGGCCGCGTCGCGATGCCGGATGAACGACAGCACGACCTCGAACCGCTCGGGGGCGACGCCGTCGGGCAGGTTCGTGCGTCCCGGATGGGTCAGGTAGTCGACGCCGGTGAGGTCGAGGCAGACCGTGTAGCCGTCGGCGTGGAGGTCCTCGACCAGCTGCACGTACTGATCGCGGGTCGGATGGGCCACGATCTGGCCGAGGCTCAGCGTCGTGGGGACGCCGTACAGGGGTTCGGGACCCGGGTCGGGGGCTCCTCCTGGCGTGTCCGCCTCGGAGAGCTCCGTGTCACCGGGCGCCGTGGGCTCGTCAGCCATGCTCACCGGCTCCCGATGGTGACGCCCGTGAGCGTCTGTCCGTCCCGCTGCTCGATGACGAGCTGCGCGCCCTCCCCCGGCTTGCGGCGGGTGAGCTCACCCGTCTGGATCTTCTCGTGGAGGGTGAGGATGGCATGCATGAGGGTCTCGGGACCCGGCGGGCAGCCCGGTGCGTACACGTCGACCGGCACGACCTGGTCGACGCCCTGCACGATGGCGTAGTTGTTGAACATGCCACCGCTCGACGCGCACACGCCCATGGAGATGACCCACTTGGGTTCCATCATCTGGTCGTAGATCTGGCGGAGCACGGGGGCCATCTTCTGGGAGACCCGACCGGCGACGATCATGAGGTCGGCCTGGCGGGGCGATGCCCGGAAGACCTCCATGCCGTAGCGGGCGAGGTCGTAGTGCGGACCGCCGGTGCCCATCATCTCGATGGCGCAGCACGCGAGCCCGAACGTGGCGGGCATGACGCTGCGGGCACGGGCCCACTGCACGAGCCCCTCGACGGTGCCCGTGAGCGCGTTGTGCTGGAGACCGGCGAAGCCGTCGTGGCGGAAGGTGCGCTGGTCGGCGGGAACGAAACCCTCGGCCATCAGGCGGCTGCTCCCTGCTCGGTGCTCCGGCCTTCGGTGCCCACGCGACGGATCGTCGAGGTCGCGGTGCGGTCCGGCGAGACCAGTTCGGTCCGACGGCCCTGCTTGGCCGGGCCCCAGTTGAGTGCTCCCGCACCGATGAGGTACACGAACGACTCGAACACGGCGACCGAGAACACGATGATGGCGCCGAGCCCGAACGCACCGAGGTCCTTGTAGGCCATGGCGAACGGGAAGAAGAAGATGATCTCGATGTCGAAGACGATGAAGATCATGGCCACGAGGAAGAACGTGACGGGAAACCGGCGCGACGGCTCACGTTCTGGCGTGATGCCGCACTCGTAGGGCGCGGTCTGGGCCGGTGTGGGGCGCGGCGGGACCAGCAGCTTCTGCACGACGCGGCTGATCACCGCGAAGAGCATCGCCAAGACCATCATGGCGAAGACCGGCAGGTACTGGCCCATGGGTGACCCCTATGCCTCTGCGGCCGCCGCGGCCGTGTCGGCTGCGGCGAAGTTGGCGTTGAGGATCTTCTCGCGCTGGTGCAGCACGGTGGCGAAGAACGCGAAGCCGATGAACGAGATCACGAAGTACAGCGCCGGGATGGCCCGGACGTTGCCGAGGTCGCGGACCAAGACCACGGACAGGACCGGGGCGTCGGGGTCGACGACGGGCAGCGGCGGCGCTTCACCGGCACGGGCCTCCTGCGGGATGACCTGCTGCACCTGCACGACGGCGTAGTGCGTGGGATGCATGAAGTTGAAGGTCTTGCCGAGTCGGTAGGTGATGCGGCACAGGACGTCGTCCGGTGCGAGGCTGCCACCGGAGGCATCCGGGCAGGACTCGGTGCGCTTCGGCTTGCCGCCGAACTCGAACACGTTGAGCTTCTTGTACTCGGTCGTGGCGCTGAAGAAGCCGGCCTCGACGAGCTGGGTGTCGGCGACGCCCTGGGCCTCGCCGGCCGCCGACGTGGGCACGATCCGCCAGCCGCTCATCTCGACGACGGCCTCGTCCATGGCGCCGTCGAGGATCTCGGGCTGTGCGCCCGCCAGGTCCGAGAGCACGAAGCCGTTGGGGAACTCTTCTTCGAGCTCGGGATGCGTGACGGTGATCTCCGCGGTCGACGGGAGCTGGTCGGGCTGGGGCAGCGACTCGAGCTTGTCGGTGAGCGGGGTGTTGCCCGACTCCTGGACGAAGACCTCGACGGGCTGCCACGACGGGTTCTGCCCACGAGGACCGTTGCCCGGAGGCTGGATCCACCAGAACGCCGACAGGGTGACCATCCAGCCGAAGAGGCCGGCGAAGGCGACGAGGAGGCCCAGACGGGCACCCATGTTGGTGGCGAGGATGAGGTAGATGGATCCGCCGAGCACGACCACGCCCACGAGGACGGAGAACACGCCACGCATGTGCGGGGTCCACGCGATGCCGGCGAACACGGCGTTGTACAGCGTTGCGAACTGCATGTCAGAGACTCCGCTCGTACTCGACGACGGCCTCGATCTGCTCAGGGGTGAGCATGACCTGGGCCGGATCCATCGGGAACACCTTGGGACCGGGCAGCAGTGGCGGGTTGACGTTCGGGTTCTCGCCGTAGCCCGGCATCATGCCGGCGCCGGACTGGCCCTGGACGCCGTAGACCTGCCCCTTGGTCGCACCGGTGGTGACGAAGGCGACCTGGCTCTCCGCGGTGGGGAAGTTGCGCAGCGAACGTCCGCCGATGAGGTTCCAGCCGAGGCCGCCGCCTCCGGGCTCCTCGGCCTGACCGAAGCTCCAGCCGCCGGTGTGGCACCGACCGCAAGACCCGGCGCCGCCAGCGAAGCCGGTGCTGTAGCCCATGTTGAAGATGGCTTCGCCCAAGGTCTTGTACTCGGCTCCGGGCAGCGAGCAGTTGCCGTCGGCGTCGGGACCGCAGGTGGCGTCGAGCTCCTGGGTGACCATCTCCTGCCACTCCTCGGCGGGTAGCTGGATGCTCTGGAGGTAGTCGATGACGTTGTCGATCTGCTGGCTCGTGAGCGGACCGCCGCCCTCGGCACCCCACGCCGCCATCGGCGTGGACCCCGGACGGCCGTAGGTGATGATGAACCTCACCTCGTCGCGCGAGTAGCGGTAGAGCACGGTGTCGAGCGCCGGGGCCTTCCAGCTGACCCTCTCGATGAAGTCGCCGTTGGGTGCGGTGATGGTGTAGTCGGCGGCGCCGCCCCCACCCTCGGGACCGTGGCAGGCCGAGCACTGCGCCTCTTCGGAGTAGACGAGCTCGCCGCGGTGGATGAACACGTCGTTGAACTGGTTCACGGCGTCGTCCTGCCGGCCCGGCTCGGCGAGCCAGTACAGCGGGAGGGTGACGGCGATGACGGCGAGGAGCAGCAGCCCGAAGGCGAGCGTGCGATCGAGGCGCTTGGTCTCCATCTCCTCGTCGTCGTGGTACGGCTTGCGGTTGGCCGCGAGCTCGATCTCGGCGCCGACCTCCTTGCGGCCGGTGCGCATGTTGGCCGCGACCGCGACGACGAACCCGATGATCAGGATCGCGGCGATGACGTAGCCGATGGACTTCTGGACATCGGCCAACACGAGGCCGAACGCGACAGTGGACATCAGTGACTGCTTCCTCCGACGCAGTGGGGACCCGCGGCCTCCTGGCCGGTGGTGTTGACACCGATGGGCGGACCGTTGACGACGGTGCCGGTGTCGACGGTGAGGACGCCACCCGAGACCTCGGTGGCGAACCCGTCCATGCCCCGGGGGGCAGGGCCACCCTTCTTCTCACCCGCCTGGTTGTACTGCGAACCGTGGCAGCCGCACTCGAACCACTGCGAGGTGGCGCACGACGGCACCCGGCAGCCCAGGTGCGGGCACTTCTGGTAGAGCACGGCGATGCCGGCCTCGAGGCTGGGCAGGCGGGGAGCCGGATAGGCGGCGGGCGCCTTCTCCTTGGCGGAGTCGGGGTAGTTCGTCAGCCACATGCGACCGTCGGCGAAGTAGAGGAAGCCGTCCGAGTCGGCGATCTGGGCCCTGAGGTCGTCGACCGCGCCAACCCGGATCTTGGAGCCGAAGCCGCCCTTGGGCGTGGGCCACAGGAAGGCGATGACCGCGGCGCCGAAGCTGGAGAGCCCCAAGGCGAAGAGCACGACGATGCTGCGGTTGAAGAACTGGCGGCGGGTGACCCCGATGGTCTCGGGGTCCGGCGGGACGTAGGGCGAGAGGTCGGGCGCTCCGGCGCTGACCAGCTCGTCGGGGCCACGACGTTCGAGAGCCGTGGTCTTCTCGACCTCGCGTCCGGTCGGGCCGTCCGCGGCGAGGTCGGTGATCTCGCCGACGTCGCGCTTGACCGTCTCGCGCGACAGCAGCCCGGTGGCGTCGCCCTTGTCGCGGCGACGGGCGGACGCGAGCAGCACGATGCCCGCGAGGACGACGAGCACGGCGATGGCGATGTAGAAGACGGTCATGGTGTTGGCCTCCTAGATGGGAGGTGCGCCGTCAGGCGTGCCGACCCGGAAGGTCGAGGAGTGCCCGACCGGAGCGAAGCGAGGATCGGGCGAAGACCTGGCGCCAGCCGATGTGAGTTGTTGGAATCACGCATGGACGGAGTCCCAGCGATGGTGGTGGACGAGCTCTGGGGGATCGACATCACAGCTCGAAGAACAGGCCCGCGGTCCACGGGGCGACGAAGTTCTGGCCGGGACCACGGAAGAACGAGCCGATCATCGTCAGCACGAACCAGAACATCATGAAGAGCGTGAAGAGGGAGATGGCGAACTTGCGGTCCTCGGGCTTGTTGCTCGGGTTCCGGTCGATGTAGGGCGCCAGGATCAGCAGGAAGATGCCCATGCCCGGGATGGTCACACCGGCGACCATGGGGTGGAACATGGTCAGCAGCTCCTGGAGGCCGAGGAAGTACCACGGTGCCTTGGAGGGGTTCGGCGTCTTGTTGACGTTGGCCAGCTCGAGCAGCGGTGCGTTGACGAACACCGAGAAGATGAGCGTGAAGGCCGTGATGATGAGCGCGGCGACGAACTCGGCGGCGAGCAGGTGCGGCCAGACGTGCACCTTGTCGGTGGGCACGGCCTTGACGTCTTGGATGGAGCCGGCCTTGACGACGGTGAGGAGTCGCTGCGTGTGGCCGCCGGGACCAGTTGCCGTGGGCCCGGCGGGCGGGGCCGCGGTGGCGACCGCGCCACCACCGCCAGCCGCGGCGGCGGCCGGAGCGGCGTCGTCGCCACCGGCATCCTTGCGGGACTTGGCCGACTTGCTGCGCTCGAGCAGGTGCGCGGGGATCTTGCTGGCCGCGCCGCTGGCCGGTGCGTCGGCCGCCGTGGGCGCGTCAGCCGCGGCGGCATCGCCTTCGGCCGCTTTGGCCTCGGCCTTCTGACGGGCGGCTTCGGCCCGCTTGCGGAGGTGTTCGGGGATCTCGGTCATGGTTGGTCAGTGGTTCCTAGAGCGGACCTGAGATGCCACCGTCCTTGCGCACCCTCCAGAAGTGGATGGCAAGGAAGATCACGGTGACGAACGGGACGAACAGGACGTGCAGCACGTACCAACGCAGCAGGGTGTCGGTGCCGATCTCCTTGCCGCCCAGCAGCACGAAGCGCACCTGGTCGCCGAAGACGGGCGTGTACCCCATCATGTTGGTACCCACCGTCACGGCCCACAGAGCGAGCTGATCCCACGGCAGCAGGTAGCCGGTGAACGAGAGCAGCAGCGTGAGCGTGAGCAGGATGACGCCGATGACCCAGTTGAACTCCCGGGGTGGCTTGTAGGCGCCGTGGTAGAAGACGCGCGCCATGTGCAAGAAGACCGACAGCACCATGAGGTGGGCCGCCCATCTGTGCATGTTGCGCACGAGCAGACCGAAGGTGACCGAGGTCTGCAGGGTGTAGATGTCGTCCCAGGCCTGGGCGGCGGTGGGGCGGTAGAAGAACATCAAGAAGATGCCGGTGATGGTGAGCAGGATGAACAGGAAGAAGCTCAACCCGCCGAGGCACAGCGTGTAGCTGACCTTGACCGCGTGCCGCTTCACCTTCACCGGGTGGAGGTGGTACAGCACGCTGTTCATGATCACGTAGGACCGGTTGCGGGGGCTGTCGGAGTAGCCCTTGCGGAACACGGAACCGGGCCGGAAGATCGAGCTCCAGGCCTGGCTGCCCTGCACCGTGTCGGTGATGTCACCGACTTTCTTGGCGAGCTTGCTCTCGCCCGGTTGCCCCATGGTCTTAGCCAATGGTCGCTCCCTGCGTGTCCAAACCGTTCTTCTTCGGGCTGTTCATGAAAAACCTCATGCGAGCCGCATTCCGTAGCCGTAGCCGTGGCTGGTCGTGCGTTGGTGGGGATCCCCCTCGGCTGACGCGTCACCGACCTTGCCGAGGATGATCACGCCGGTGGGACACCGGTCGACGCACAGCGCGCAGCGGGTGCAGACGTCGTCGTCGATGGTGAAGATGACGTGATCGCGTGGGTCCTCGCCCGGCAGCGAGGTCCCGACGGCCTCGTCGATGGCGTCGGTCTGCACCATGTGGATGCACTTCCACGGGCAGATGTCGACGCAGCCCTCGCACATGATGCACTCGGACTGGTCGATGTGGATGAACTGCTTGGGCTTGACGGCCTTCGACAGCCAGGCCGCGTCGACCTCCTGGAGGACGTAGTCGTCCCGGAACTCGGGCATCGGCGGGTTGGCGTCGGTGGCACCCATGGGCCTCAGGCCTTCCGGGCCAGCGGGCGGCCGTACTGCGAGGTCGGGATGGCCTTGGCCTTCTTGTCGGCACGATCGCCGCGGTCGTTCCAGTAGGCCCACACGACGACGTTGAGCACGAGGAACACGCCGTAGATGCCGACCGCGATGAGGTCGCGCAGGGTCTGCATGGTGATCGTCATGGGGAACCAGCCCCCGGCGGCCTGGGGCTTGAAGACCCCGCCGGTCCACTCGGCGTACTCGTAGAGGAAGGTGTCGGGCCGCCACTTGAGCTCGTTGTCGGCCCAGGTGAGCCACAGGTGCGGCACGGTGCCGTAGGCCCAGAAGAAGAGGAAGAAGGCGTAGGTGGCCGCCACCATCGACTCGCCCCAGGTCATGGGGGTGCCCGGCGGGCGGCGCTTCGCGAACGGCACGACCAGCGCGAGCAGGCCGAACAGGATCACCAGGGACACGATGAACGCAACCATGTATCCGGGAGCTCCTTTCCGGGCCGGGATCCGGGCCTCGTGAATCTGCGCACAATCCTACGCATCGGTTCCCCCTCCAGACACACCAGGGGCCACACCTTCGTGGTGGTGCCAGCACTGGACGATCGGGCGACGGAACCCTGCGGTGGAGTTGGTCTAGCACGCCCGTCACGAGCAAGGCACATCCGGAGACGTGCCGTCCCCGGCACCCCTCGACACCGCTGTTCGGCCGGGGTTCGGACCAGGATCCGGCCGGGGTTTCGGTCAGCGATCCCGCCGGGGTTCGCCAGAGATCTGGCCGCCGCTTCGACCCGGGACGGCGTCGGGTCGGACCGCGCTCGATCACCCGGCAGCGCGAGACCCGGACCCGTCGCCACGTGCGCCCCGCCGTCGCTCGCCCTCCACTTGGCCCGCGTGGTCGCGGGTCGCGTAGTGTGCCCCTGTTCTCGTCTCCGACCGCCTGGGGCCCTGCCCCGACGATCGGGACATGCCGTAGGGCCAACCGGATCGGCTCTACGGTCGAGCTGTCTCGAGTTCCCGCAGTGAAGACGACGTAGGAGCCACGTACGTGAGTGAAGTCCCCGAGCACCTGCTGCAGCGTTCGGCCGCGCGTCGCGCCGCGTTGAGCGGCGGCGAAGCGCCGGCAGCCGCGGCGCCCGAGGCCAGCACCAGCGTCGAGTCCGCCGGCGCGTCGCCGGCGGCCGCCGCCCCGGTCGCGGCCGCGACCCCGGCGGTCGTCGAACCGCCCAAGCCGCCGCCGCCCTACGTCCAGGAAGCGCTGAAGCGCAAGAAGATCCCGTTCTGGGCCATGGCCGTGGTCGGCTTCCTCCCCCTGTGGGCCATCCTCTACGCCGGCTCGCTCTCCGAGGCGAGCACCGGCGAGCTCACCCAGCTCGCCCTCGGCGCGCAGATCTACTCCGCGAACTGCGCCAGCTGCCACGGCGCGAGCGGCGGCGGCGGCGTCGGCCGCCCGTTCGTCGACGGCCAGATCGTCGCTACCTTCCCCGACATCGAGGCCCAGATCGAGTTCATCGCCATCGGCTCCACCGGGGTCGGACAGGGCAACCCCTACGGCGATCCCAACCGACCGGGCGGACCGCACATCTCCGGGTCCACCGGCAGCTTGATGCCAGCCTTCGGCGAGGTCCTCACGCCAGCCGAGCTGTTCGCCGTGGCCCGCTACGAGCGCGAGGTGCTCGGCGGCGAGGAGGTCACCTCGGAGATGCTCGGCCCCGACGGCGAGCGCCTCAACGTGAACGGCGACCCCTACATCAGCGACACGGGTGAGCTCGTGAACGCCGACGGCGAGCCGCTGCTCGACGAGACGTTCCGCCTCACCATCCAGATCGCCGACGGCCAGTCGGGCGCCACCACCGGCGCCGGCAGCTGACCCCGCGCCGGCCCCCCGTAGGCTGAGCCGGTGACCTCCCCCCGCTCGGCTTCCCTGAGCTCGCCGCGCCACGACGTCCTCGTCATCGGCGGTGGCCCGTCCGGAGCGTCGACCGCCTACTGGCTCGCCGAGGCCGGCCACGACGTCGTCTTCGTCGAGAAGAAGACCTTCCCCCGCGAGAAGACCTGCGGTGACGGCCTCACCCCACGGGCGGTCCACCAGCTCGCCGAGATGGGCCTGGCCGACAAGCTGGCCGACTACCACCGCTACGACGGCCTGCGCGCCGTCGCCCACGGCATCACGCTCAGCCTCGACTGGCCCAGCCACCCCGTCTATCCGTCGCACGGCTACGTGGTCCGTCGCAGCGAGCTCGACACGATGGTCGCCGACCATGCCGTGAAGTCGGGGGCCACGCTCCTCCAGGGCACCGAGGCGCTCCAGCCCGTCCTCACCGGCGGGCTGGTCACCGGTGCCGTCGTCAAGGACAAGGAGTCCGGCCAGACCCGGGAGATCCACGCCCGCTACGTGGTGATCGCCGACGGGTCGCTGTCGCGCTTCGGTCGGGCGCTCGGCACCTCGCGGCGTCGCTCCTGGCCGCAGGGCATGGCCATCCGTGGCTACTTCGAGAGCCCGCTGCACGACGACCCGTGGATCGAGAGCGCCCTCGACGTGCGCGACCGCCAGGGCAATTCATTGCCCGGCTATGGATGGATCTTCCCGGTGGGCGACGGCCAGATCAACGTCGGCATCGGCCTGCTGTCCACGTTCCGGGACTTCAAGTCGGTGAACACCACCCACATCATGAACGAGTTCGCGGCGACCGCCCCCGAGTACTGGGGCATCTCGCCCGAGACGGCCACGTCGGTGCCCACCGGCGGGCGCCTGCCCATGGGCGGATCGATCGAGCCGAAGTGCGGGCCCACCTGGCTGGTGGTCGGCGACGCGGGCGGGTCGATCAACCCGTTCAACGGCGAGGGCATCGACTACGCCTACGAGACGGGCCGCATGGCGGCCGGCCTGCTCGACGAGGCCCTCGTCACCGGCGACGGGCTCGTCCTGTCGCGCTATCCCGCCATGCTGCACG
Source organism: uncultured Rhabdothermincola sp. (assembly GCA_964525005.1). GTDB lineage: Bacteria > Actinomycetota > Acidimicrobiia > Acidimicrobiales > Acidimicrobilacustridaceae > CAZALT01. The sequence goes on along the minus strand of CAZGEF010000065.1, from coordinate 7,819 downwards.
CCGAGTACGGCCTGTACTTCAAGGTGGCCCGCCTGTTCGCCCAGATCATCGGCCGACCCGCCCTCATGCGTGAGCTCACCCGGGTGGGCATGCAGTCGGCCACGATGATGGAGTGGGTCCTGCGCATCATGGCCAACCTGCTGCGCCCCGACGAGATCGGCCCGGCCGAGGCCATCTACAAGGCCGCCGCCCAGCTCGCCCGGGTCATCCCCGAGAAGTAGCCCTCGACGTCCCACGGCCGAGAGGTCACGGGACCGAGACAGGGCCAGGACCGAGACGTCGCGGAACCGAGGCACTAGCGTCCGCTCTCGATGGCTGCCTCGTCGAGCAGATCCGCGACGTCCGCCCCGCGGTCGCGAGCCTCCCGGCGCGTGGGGGGCGTGGGGCGATGGGCCGTCGTCATCGGACTGATCCCGCTGCTGGGCGCCGTCGTAGCCGGTGGGCTGTCGCCGGACGGCCGGGGTTCGTGGACCGACCCGGCCGCCGCCTCGACGCCCGAGCTCCCGCTCGTGGTCGCAGCCGACGTGGTGCGCACCTACTCGTCCGATCCGTCGGGCCGACGCCTCGACCCGTGGGTGGTGTGGGTGTGCCGAGTGGAGGTGGGCGGAGAACCAGGAGAACCGACCGAGCGCCTGCCGATCACCCCCGCCGACGTCGTCGCCGAGCTCGACGCGCACATCGCCCCGTACTTCGACTGGCTCTCGGGCGGCGCCTACCGGCCCACCTTCGCCGCCGGTGGTTCGATCGACTCCGGCTCGGCGGACCCGCAGCAGGCGGTCGCCACGTGCCAGGACCACGCAGCTGCCTCGCCCGCGAGCGTGGGCTTCGCCGGCGCCGTGGTGATCACCGACGCTCCCATCGAGACCGGGCACGGGACGTCCGGGCAGGGCGATTGCCCCACGACGGGCTGCCCCGGACCGAGGACCTACCCCGACAACGGCCGGTCCCTCGAGCTCGGCGCACACGACCTCTTCCCGACCGAGACGTACCACGAGCCGTGGCTCGCCGAGACGGCCCACGAGCTCGGCCACACCCTCGACTGGGGCCACGCCGGGCCGGCGGCCGAGTACCGCGTCTACCAGCCCTACACGCCGGGCTACCAGCCCATCGCCGGCGACGCGCCGTGGCTGGACGACATCGTGCCCTCCCTGCTCGACGCCTTCGATGCGTTCCTCGAATCGATGTCGCTCCCCACCATCGAGGCTGACCGGGCCGCGCTGGGATCGGCATCGGTCGACTGCGCCACCACCGTGGGCGCGACCGTGCCGCCACCGGGCACGTCGCTGTGCCTCCTGCTGAGCCAGCTCGAGTACGGCGACCTCTACGACCTCATGGGAAGTGATCCCTCCTACCTCACGCCCGACACCCGTGCCCTCCCCCCGACCCAGGTCTTCAACCGGTATGCCGCCGGGTGGCTCGTGGATGACGAGATCGAGGTCCATCCCGGGGGCGACGCGACCTACGTCATCGCGCCGATCGGGGTGAACGGCACCCAGATGCTGGTGTTCCCGAGCCCAGATCCCCACCGCTTCGTCACCATCGAGGCGCGAGGGACGAACCCGTTCTTCCCCGGCGACGACGGCCACGGCGTACAGCTGCACCTGGTCGACCAGGGTCCCTACGCCGGGAGCGGACCGGCGATCTGGGGTGACCGCTCGTGGAAGACGACCGCCTACGTCGGTTCCCCGTGGAACCGCGACGGGATCGTCCTCCGACCCGGCGACACGGTGGTCGTCGACGGCCAGGCCGTCGAGGTGGTCTCGGTCGATCCCGACGGCACCTACACGATCAGGGTCGGGACCCCGCCCGACGACCCCGTCACCCCGAGCGACCCGTCCGACTCGCCGTCTCGGGCGGCCGTGACGGCACAACCGACCTTCACCGGTTGATGGGCTTCACCGGTTGACGGGCTTCACCGGTTGACGGGCTTCACCGGTTGACCGAGCCCGAACGCGGCTCGTGCCAGCCGCCGACGTCGGCGGCGAGGGACTCGGCGTCGGCCGGGCCCCACGTCCCGTCGTCGTAGAGCCGAAGCCGAGGCGGCCACTTGAGCAGGTCGTCGACGATGCGCCACTGCTCGTCGACCGCGTCGGCCCGGCCGAAGCGGCGGGCGTCGCCGTTCATGGCGTCCTCGAGCAGGCGCTCGTAGGGCTCGACGCTCTCGCCGAACAGCTCGTCCTGGGCGACGTCGAGATCGACCGTGTGCGTGCGCAGGCCGGAGTCCCGGTCGCTGGGGCCGTCGCCGTTCTCCGGGGCCTTCGACTCGAGTTGGAGCACGATGCTGTTCGACGCCCCCAGCGAGAACCGCAGCTTGTTGGCCGGCGGTGCGTCCGCCCGCCCCGCGTCGTTGCCGTCGGCGAACAACATGCGGGGCGGGGCCTTGAACTCGACGATCGCTTCGGTCGCCGTCATCGGCAGGTTCTTGCCCGTCCGGATGAGCCAGGGCACCCCCGCCCACCGCCACGAGTCGATCTCGAAGCGCAGCGCGGTGAAGGTCTCGGTGTCGGATCCAGGAGCGACGCCAGGATCGTCCGCATAGGAGCGGTACTGGCCCCGCACGACGTCGCGCGGCTCGAACGCCGAGATCTGCTGGAAGACCTTGACCTTCTCGTCGCGCAGCGAGTCGGTGGTGGCCGACAGCGGCGGCTCCATGGCGAGCAGGGCCACGATCTCCAGCAGGTGGTTCTGCACGACGTCGCGGGTGGCGCCCGCCGTGTCGTAGAACTTGGCTCGGCCCGCGGTGCCGAAGTCCTCGGCCATCGTGATCTGGACGTTCGAGATGAAGTTCCGGTTCCAGACCGGCTCCAGCAGCGAGTTGGCGAACCGGAACACCAGCAAGTTCTCGATGCCGTCCTTGCCCAGGAAGTGGTCGATGCGGAACACCGACCTCTCGTCGAACGCCTGGTGGAGGAGCGCGTTGAGCTCGCGCGCCGAGGCCCGGTCGCGACCGAAGGGCTTCTCGACGACGACCTTCGCCCCCTCCTGCAGGTCGACGCAGAGAAGGCCCTGGATCACGTCGTCGAACAGCGCGGGCGGGATGGCCAGGTAGAAGAGCGGGTGATGCACGCGGTCGAGCCTGGTCTTGATCTCGTGGAAGGTCGACTGCTCGCGGTAGTCGCCGCTGACGTAGGACAGCCGCGCTTGAAGACGGTCGACGGCATCGTGGTCGATCGGCGTCCCGACCCGGTCGCAGCGCTCCTCCACCGCGCCACGGGCCCGCTCCCGGAGGTCGGCGTCGCTCCAGGCGGAGGTGGCAACCCCCAGGACGGGGAAGTCGAGCAGGCCCCGCTTCTCGAGGTTGTAGAGCGCGGGGAAGATCTTCTTCCGAGCGAGGTCGCCGGTGGCGCCGAAGAGCACGATCGCATCGGTGTCGACAGGCACCCCGGCCGCCGCCATCAGCGGGTGGCCGCCACGACGACCGCCGCCTTGGCGGCCACCTCGACGATCTGGTCGATGATCGCGTCGGTGTGGGTGAGCCCGGGGAACAGCACCTCGTAGGCACCGGGGGCGATGGCGACGCCGTTGTCGAGCAGCGCGTGGAACAGCGCGGCGTACAGCGCCTCGTCGGTCGTCTTCGCGCTGTCGTAGTCCACGGTCCCGCCGTTGGCCGCGGCACCGCACACGATGCCGACCAGCGACGCGACCCGTGGCACGGCGACCGGCAGACCGGCGCCGACGAAGACCTCGGTGAGTCCGCCAGCGAGGCGCTCGGCCCGCTGGGAGAGCAGGTCGTAGGCCTCGGGGGTGAGCAGCTCGAGCACGGCCAGCCCGGCAGCAGTCGCCACGGGGTTCCCGCTCAACGTGCCCGCCTGGTACACGGGTCCGAGCGGAGCGAGCACGTCCATGACGTCGCGCCGGCCGCCGAACGCCCCGATGGGCATGCCGCCCCCGATCACCTTGCCCATCGTCGTGAGGTCGGGACGGATCCCGAGGAGCTCCTGGGCACCGCCGCGCGCCACCCGGAAGCCGGTGATGACCTCGTCGAAGATGAGCAGCGCGCCGACTCGATCGCACTCGGCCCGCAGCCCTTCGAGGAAGCCGGGAACCGGCGCGACCAGGCCCATGTTGGCGGCGATCGGCTCGACGATGACGGCGGCGACCGTGTCGTCGAGCGTGGGCACGACGTTGTAGGGCACGACGAGGGTGTCGGCGACCTGCTGACCGGTGACGCCCTCGGACCCGGGGAGCCCGAGCGTCGCGACGCCGCTTCCGCCCGCGACGAGGAGCCCGTCGGAGTGACCGTGGTAGTTGCCGGCGAACTTCACGAGCGTGGAGCGGCCGGTGAAGCCCCGGGCCACCCGGATGGCGGTCATGGTCGCCTCGGTACCGCTGCTGACGAGGCGGACCTTGTCGACCGATGGCACCCGCTCGACGATCGCCTCGGCGAGCAGCACCTCACGCTCGGTCGGCGCGCCGAACGACGACCCGTCGGCGATCGCCGTCTGCGCGGCGTCGACGATGGTGGGCGCGGCGTGGCCGGCGATGATCGCCCCGTAGGACTGGACGAGGTCGATGGAGCGGCGTCCCTCGACGTCCCACACGTGCACACCCTCGGCGTTGGTGACGAAGTAGGGGGTGCCCCCGACCGACCCGAACGCCCGGACCGGCGAATTGACGCCGCCGGGGATGACCGCCTGGGCTCGGTCGAACAGCTCCTGGTTGGTGGTCATCGGGCGTTCGCTCCTTCTTCTGCTCCAGCCCGCTCCCCGCCGCTCGGGCGGCCGAGCAGCTCGGCGACACTCTCCCGCTCCCCGCCGCTCGGGCGGCCGAGCAGCTCGGCGACCTCGCGTGCGAAGTAGGTGAGGACCATGTCGGCTCCGGACCGGCGGATGGCGGTGAGCTGCTCGACGGCCACCGAGGGACCGTCGATCCAGCCGTTGGCCGCCGCCGCCTTCACCATCGCGTACTCGCCGGACACGTGGTAGGCCGCGATGGGCAGGTCGGTCTCGGCCCGGGCCCGCACGATCACGTCGAGGTAGGACATGGCGGGCTTGATCATGACGATGTCAGCTCCCTCGCCGATGTCGGCCCGGATCTCCTCGAGCGACTCCCGCACGTTGCGCGGGTCCTGCTGGTAGGCGCGCCGGTCACCCGCGACGACACCGCCGTCCGCCGTGGTCCCGGCGACGATCTCGACCCCGACCGCGTCGCGGAAGGGGCCGTACAGGGCCGAGGCGTACTTGGCCGCGTAGGCGAGGACCCCGACCTGCTCGAAGCCCTCCTCGTCGAGGGCGTCGCGGATGGCCAACACCTGACCGTCCATCATCCCCGAGGGCGCCACGACGTCGGCGCCTGCCTCGGCCTGGGCGACAGCGACCTCGGCGTAGCGATCGAGGGTGGCGTCGTTGTCGACCGTGCCGTCGGGGGCGAGGACGCCGCAGTGACCGTGGGACGTGTACTCGTCCAGGCACAGGTCGGCGATGAGCACGAGGTCGTCGCCGATCTCCTCGCGCAGCGCTCGGAGCGCGACCTGGACGATGCCGTCGGGATCGGACGCACCGGTTCCCTCGGCGTCCTTGTCGAGCGGCACGCCGAACAGCACGACGGCGGGGATACCGAGCTCGACCAGCGCGCCCGCCTCGGCCACGAGGGACTCGACGGTGTGCTGGTGCACGCCGGGCAGCGATGCGATGGGCTCGGGGGCATCGATGCCCTCGCGCACGAACAGCGGTGCGATCAGGTCGTCGACCGACAGCGTGGTCTCGGCCACGAGTCGGCGCAGGGCAGGGGTCCGACGCATCCGGCGCATCCGCCGCTGGGGGAAGCTCACGGGGATCACCCTACGACGGCGCGCTACGGTCGACGAAGGCGCAAGATCGGGGGGCGACGTCGATGACGGATCTGAGCGGCAAGATCGCGGTGGTCACGGGCGGCGCGAGCGGCCTCGGGCTCGAGACCGCCCGGGCGCTCGCCGCGCAGGGCGCATCGGTCGCGCTGATCGACGTCGACGGTGACGGCGTCACCCGGGCGGCGGAGTCGATCGGTGACGAGGCGATCGGGCTCGTGGCCGACATCTCCGACACCGAGGCGATCACCGCAGCTGTCGACCGAGCGGCCGAGAGCTTCGGGCGCATCGACATCGTCATGGCCGGAGCCGGCATCGTGGGCGGCGGGATGATCCTCGACATCGATCCGCCCCGGTGGGAGCGCACCATCGAGGTCAACGTCCTCGGCACGTGGAGGACCGTTCGAGCCGCACTCCCCCACCTGATCGCCTCGAAGGGCTACGTCCTCATCGTCTCGTCGGGCTTCGCCGCGGCGCCCGGCCCCTACTCGTCGGCCTACGCGGCCAGCAAGGCTGCGGTCGAGTCGTTCGGCCGGTCGCTGCGCATCGAGGTCGCCCATCACGGCGTCGACGTCGGCATCGCCTACTACACCTTCCTCGACACACCGATGGTGCGCACCGCCGAGGGCGACCCCGCGGCGCAGCGGTCCCGGGCCGCCATGCCCAAGCCCGTGCGGAAGACCTATCCCCTGGACAAGGCCGTGGCCACGACCGTCTCCGGGATCGACAGGCGGGCGAACCGCGTGATCTACCCCGGCTTCCTCCGAACCCAGCTGCTGCTCCGGGGCTTCTTCGGCCCGAAGTCCGAAGGGGCGTGGCGCAAGGCGATGCCCGAGGTCGAGCAGCTCGGCCGGTCGGGGTCCTAGCTCACCTTCCGAGAGCTCACCTTCCGAGAGCTCAGCCCCAGACAGCTCAACCCCAGACAGCTCAACCCCAGTGCGATGCTCGGTACTTGTCGCGCTCGATGTCGTCGAGCTCGACCGTGGCGTCGAGGCGGCGGATGGCGGTGTCGGCGTCGCCGCCGTGGAGGTCGCGCAGCTTGTTCCATGCCGTGCCCTGGGTGGTGCCGATGAACGCGAACAGCTCGGCCGTGTCGAGCCCGAGCACGGGGTCGAAGTCGCCGGGACGGCCGGGCTCGCCGGCGTGGTTGCCCACCTTGACGGCATCCCACCCGCCGTTGGTCACCAACCAGTCGGTGATGAACATCTCGAATCCTGTCTCGTCGACCGCCATGGCGAGAGGGTACGCGTCGGCCGTGACGCGGGTGAGCGGTCAGCAGCCCAGCGCAGCGTTGAGAGTGACGCAGATCTGCTCCATACGATGCGGCGCCACGGTCGTGATGAGGCGGCGGAACTCGCTTCGGTCGAGCGTGTGGATGTTGTCGAAGCTCGCTACGCAGTCGATCGGCATGCCGTCTTCTCCGCCGAGGGGCATCTCCGAGGCCAGTCCCCGCTCCGTTCTCGTGATGACAGCAGCGACAACTGAGCCGATGCGATCGGCGACGGGGTCCCGGGTGAGGACGAGGACTGGGCGATCGCCACCGGGCACGTTGGCGAACCACACCTCACCGCGCCGCATCAGCTCGGCGTGCGATCTCGTTCGTCGAGCCACGCCACGAGATCGGACCAGTCCTCGGCCGGTCCCCAGTCGCTCACGTCCATGAACGCTCGCTCCTCATCGGTGAGCGGCTGCTCCTCCCACCGCCTCGCGTCCTCCTCGGCTCGCAGGCGCTTGAGCTCACGTCGGATGGCGTCGCGCAACAGCTCGGAGCGGTCGACGCCCAACTCATCGGCCCACGCGCGGATCTCACGAGCGAGCTCGTCGTCGACACGCAGGCTAAGCATCGTCATACAGGCAAGGTACCGCGTATGACATCACGCGTCACGGCCTGATGGCGTGCCACTGGCCGTCGACTCTTCGGAGTATCCAGCCCTTGTCGTGGATCATGTGGTGGTGACCCCAGCACACGGGGGCACCGTCGGGCCAGGCTGGCCGCCTTCGCCATGGACAACGCGTCGGTGACGAGCTCGGCAG
>CAZGEF010000064.1:0-18750 GCA_964525005.1 uncultured Rhabdothermincola sp. | reverse complement strand
GATCCCCACGAAAATCGCGAGTCCGACGGCCGGATTGCTCAGCAGTCTCCTAGGCTGCCCGCCGTGCGACGGAGGACGACGTGAGCTCCTGGAACCGGCGACTCTCGGTCGCGCAGCAACGGCCGACGGGAGCGTCGACGCGGGTGGCGTTCTCCAAGGAGGAGCTCCTGCAGGAGGCGGCCGCGCTCCACGTCGAGCCGGACGACCAGGCGGCGCTGCTCGCCCTGGCCAAGGTCGCGACGGAACGTCCCGGCTACCGGGCGACCATCCTGGTCAGCACGACCGCAGGGTCCGAGTCCGAGCTGCTCTTCGAGGTGTTCGCCACCGAGGCGGGGCCCATCGCCCGTACGCTGGGCGAGCTCCCGCCCGAGGACGACACGTCGCTCGCCTCCCCGCCCCCTCTCGAGCCGGAACCTGAGGCCGAGCCCGAGCCAGGACCCGAGCCCGAGTCAGGAACCGAGCCCGAGTCAGGTCCCGACGACGGGCCCGAGATCGCGTCCATCCTGACCGACACGGTGGTCGAGACCCCGGACCTGGTAGCCGTCTTCGCGTCGGTCGGTCACGAGGCGCTGTGGGCCAACGACGCCTTCTCCGCGCTCATCCCGCTGCGGGAGGGCGACGGGGTGTGGCTCGTCGAGCTCCTCGACGAGTGGTCTCGGGGCCACTACGAGGTCAAGGTGCTCCCGGCCCTGGTCAAGTACGGACGGTGGCGGGGGCGCCTCACGCTCCTGGCCGGCGACGGGAGCCCCCTGCCGGTGTCCGCGGTCGTCGTCGCCCACCGAGACGGCGACGGTGAGATCGAGGCGGTCTCGCTGGTCGCCCGCGACCTGGCCGACCTCAGGCTTGCCGAGGAGCGTGCCGCGGCGAGCGAGACCCGCTTCGCGGCGCTCGTCGAGCACGTCAGCGATGTGATCGCCGTGCTCGGACCGGACGGCGCGGTCCGGTATGCCAGCCCGGCGGTCGACCGCATCCTGGGCCAGGCGGAGGGGACGCTCGCCGGTGCCGACCTCCTCGATCTCGTCCACCCCGACGACCGGCCCGACGACATCGTGTCGCTCGCCCACGCCGACGAGAACGGCATCGGCGAGCCCGTCGAGCTGCGGCTGCGCAGCGCGGACGGATCATGGCGGCACCTCGAGGTCGTCATGAGCGATCTTCGCTCGAACCCCGCGATCGAAGGGCTCGTGCTGAACGCTCGGGACGTCACCGAGCGGGTCGAGACCATGCGGAACCTCGCGACGAAGGCGTTCACCGACTCGATGACGGGTCTGCCCAACCGGATGCGCATGCTCGACCGTCTGGGCCAGGCGCTCCAGGATGGTCCCGCACCCGGTTCCGTCGCCCTCCTGCTCTTCGACCTCGATCACTTCAAGGCGATCAACGACGGCTACGGCAAGGACGTGGCTGACGCCGTGGTCGTCGAGATCGGGACGCGTCTCGCCACGTCGACCGACGACGAGGTGACCGTTGCCCGGCTGCGCAGCGACGAGTTCGCGGTCCTCGTGTCGGATCGTGTCGATCGCGGCACGACCGTAGAGATCGCCGAGCAGCTGCGACGCGCCATCGCCGAGCCGATCGAGGTCGTCGGTCGGACCGTCACGGTCACGGCCAGCGTCGGGGTCGCGCTCAACACCGAGGACCAGGACCCCGAGGAGCTGCTGCACGACGCCGACCACGCGCTCGCCGTGGCCAAAGATGCCGGTCGTGACGGCGTCGCGATCTACAACGAGGCGATGCGCGAGTTCGTGACGCAACGGCGCACGATCGAGCAGCGGCTGCGTCAGGTGCTCGACGCCGAACAGGTCGTGCTGCACTACCAGCCCATCGTCGATCTGCGATCGGGTGAGGTCCTGGGCGCGGAGGCGTTGCTGCGGGTCCACGACGGCGCCGGGGTCCTGCTGTCGCCGGCGGGCTTCGTCGATGCGGCGGAGTCGAGCGGTCTCATGAACCAGCTCGGATCGCAGATCCTCCAGGTCACGTCACGGCAGCTCGCCGAGTGGGACACCCTGATCGACCAGCCGCCGCGGGAGGTGTCGATCAACGTGTCGCTCCGCCAGCTCGCGGACCCGGACCTCGCGGATCGTGTGCGCGGTGCGCTCGACGGAGCCGGTGTGGAGGCGCACCGCCTCTGCATCGAGCTCACCGAGAGCGTCCTGGTCGGGCACCAGGACATCGTCGACGCGAGCGTGTCGGAGCTCCGAGCGTTGGGGGTCCGCATCGGCATCGACGAGTTCGGTGCCGGCCAGTCGTCGCTCGCCTACCTCAAGCGGTTCCCGCTCGACTTCGTGAAGATCGACCGCTCGCTCGTGGCCGGCCTCGGTCGCACCGATCAGGACACCGCCATCGTGCGGGCCACGCTCGACCTGGCGCGCAACCTCGGCCTCGTGGTGACCGCCGTGGGGGTCGAGTCGGACAGCCAGCGCGACATGCTGGCGCTGCTCGGCTGCGACCGCGCTCAGGGCTACCTCTTCGGCCCGCCGGTGCCGGGCGACGAGTTCGGCCGCCCGGTCGACGAGCGGCGCTGACCCGCGAAGGCGTCCTCGCCGGCGGCTGTCGGCGTCCTGCCGGGCTTGTGGCTCCGACACGGGGCATGATGGCCAGGTGTATGACAACCTCATCGTGCCCTACGACGGGTCGAGCGCCGGCCGATCCGTGCTCGGGCCCGCCAAGGACCTGGCGTGGCGGTGCGGTGCTCGGACCGTCATCGTCAGCAACAGCGATGCGAGCGAGAAGGCCTCGCGTCGGGCCCTGAAGCGCAAGGCCAAGTCGCTGAGCGGCACCGACACCGACTTCTGGATCGACCACGACCGGTCGCTCGCCGATGCCGTCCTCGCCGCGGTGGAGCACCGGTCGAACCCACTCGTGTGCCTCTCGGTCCGGCCCCGGGGCAGCATCGTGGCGCGGCGGGTGATGCTCGACTTCGCCGCGGCGCGGATCCTGGTGCTGTCGGAGGTCCCGGTGATGGTGGTGGGTCCCGAGGCCGACGTGACGATGGGCCTCCCGATGACCGAGCTGGTCGTCTCGCTCGACGGCTCGCCGGAATCGGAGGAGGTGCTTGCGCTCGCGGGCCGGTGGGCTCGTGAGCTCCGCATGGCCCTGATCGTCCTGGGTGTCAGTCGGACACCGGCGGACCGGTCCCGATCCGAGCGGCGCTACCTGGAGGATCGCCTGGCCCTCCTGCCGTCCGGCATCGTCTCGAGTCGCGCGCACCTCATCGAGGGAGACGATCCGGGCTCGTCGATCTGCGGGTTCCTCCAGGAGCATCCGGGCGCGCTCATGATGATGAGCACCCACGGGCGCAGCGGGGTCGACGACGATCCGCTCGGCAGCGTCGCCCAGAGCGTGATGCTCCACGCGTCGCGCCCGGTCGTCTTCCAGCGCCCATCGATCGCACGGGGCGACGAGGTGATCGGGGAGCAGGCGATCGACGAGCAGGCGATCGAGGAGGAGCCGTCGACGGCGCCGGCCGACCCGCCACCTCCGCCCCCGCCGAAACGCGAGGTCTGGCTGGACCTGCCGGACTGACCACGGTCTGCCCGCCGGCTCCCGGTCCGACGGCGTGTCGGCTCCTGGTCCTACGGCGTGAAGGCGAGGTTGTCGAGGACGTCGGTACCGAGGTCCTGGTCGCCGTCGATGCGCAGGCCCCCCCGGGTGTCGGCTTCGGCGCGGTCGAAGCGGCCGCCGCAGAGGGCGACGAAGCTCTGGAAGGGAACCGTGATGCGGACCGTGGGGTCGGCGGGGGTCTCGTCGACGACCCGGGCCCGGCCGTCGACGACCACGTTGAACCCGTCGACCGGTCCGCCGACGAGGTCGAACACGACCGAGGACCCGTCGGGCGCGCCAGCTCGTTTGCCGACGATGAATCCGAGTGCCGAGGGGAACCGGGTGGTGAGGATCGTGCGGGGGATGGGACCGGTCTCGTGGCCCGGCCGGTCCAGGGCGATGCGGATGTCCTGCTCGTGCATCCAGCAGTCGAACAGCCGCACCTGCATGAAGTCGCGGTAGGGCACGTCGCCGATGGGTGAGGGCCCGACGCGGTCGAGGTCCTCGTCGGTCATCGCCCGCAGGGTGTCCGAGCGCGTGGCCGTGACCGCCCGGAGCTCGTCGAGCACCTCGGCGCCGGTGTGCGGACGTCGGACCTCGATGTAGGTCTCGAGCAGGGCGTTGACCGGGTCGTCGATGTGGTCGAGGTGATCGACGGCCACGTCGGGAGCGGGCTCGCCCATGAGCATCAGCTCGACGCCGATGATGTGGCTGATGCAGTCCTGGACCGTCCAGCCGGGCAGCGGGGCGGGGGTCGTCCAGTCGCTCTCGTCGAAGGACGAGCACAGCGCCTCGAGCGCGCCCCACTCCTCAATGAGCAGGGCGATGACCGGGTCGACCATGAGGTGGCTCAGAGGTCCTCGACGGTGAAGGTCTCGAGGTCGCGCTCGAGGCTCGACTCGAACCGTTGGAGGGTTCCGCCCCGAAGGTTCGTGCGGGTCTCGCGGAACGCTCCCCGGCGCAGGTTGTCGGCGAGGTGGTGGGCTCGCTCGATGGCGGTGGGCACGACCGACTCGGCGAGCACGACCTCGTCGAGGTAGCCGGCTTCGACCGCTCCGGCGGGGTCGTAGATGTGGGCCAGGGAGATGGCGCGGTTGAGGTGGTTGCGCGACAGCGTGGCCTCGGCGAGGTCGACGGCGAACAACGGCATCGGCATGCCGATGGCGACCTCGGGCAGGCCGATCTTGAAGTTGCCGTCGGCGCCGATGCGCACGTCGGCGGCCATGAGGAGGATGGCCCCCATGGCGAGCGCGTGGCCGGTCACGCCGAGCACGACGGGCGCCGGGAAGCTGTAGATGCGCGCCGCGAGGTCGGCCCCGACGCGCAGCAGGTCGCGGGCCTCGTCCGGTCCCGACTTCATGGTGTCGAGGTCGAAGCCAGCCGAGAACTTCCACTCCCGGCCGACGATGGCGACGGCGGCGACGTCCTTGTCCTCGGCCTCGGTGAGCGCGTCGTGGAGCTGTCGGCCCAGGTCGTGGGAGATGGCGTTCGCCTTCCCGTCGTCGATGCGGATGATGGCGACGGAGCCGTCGAGCTCCAGGGTCACGAGGGTGGAGTCGGTCATGGGCCAGACGCTAACGGGATCGGTCGGTTCACCGCAGGTCGACGTCGAGGTTCGGACCGCGGCCAGGGCGTCGGACCGGACCGACGGAGGCCCGTTCGGAACTGGGGAACCAGCGCAGGGTGACCCTCGTCTCACCGGTGGGAGCCCATCGAAGCTGGTGGGGACGACGTGAGGAGGAAGCGATGGTCGTTCGTCGGATGGTGGCTGGTGCGGTAGCGGTCGGATGCCTGGTGCTGGCGGTGGGGTGTGCGTCGCAGGGGGACGACTCGTCCGCCGAGGTGCCCGCCTCGGGCATGGGCCGGTCCGGCCCGGCATCGGCGGACGTGTCGGCGGACGCGCCGGTGTCCCCGACGTTCGCCGAGATGGCCGGCGATCAGGTGTCCGACGAGGGTTCGTCGGGCGCACCTCCCGGTCCTGGTGCCATCGACGCCGCGTCGGTCGCGGTGGGCCGGTCGATCGTGTCGACGGCCATGGTGACGGTCGAGTCCGACAACGTGGTCGAGGCCCGGCAGCGCACCGTGGCCATCGTCGAGTCGGCGGGTGGCGCGATCTACGACGAGCAGACCGAGCTGGGGGACCAGGGCCGCACGACGATCACGCTGCGGGTCCCACCCGCCCAGTTCCAATCGGTGCTCACCCAGTTGGGCCAGGTCGGTGAGCTCACGACGCAGGACATCTCGACCGAGGACGTCACCGCCCAGGTGGTCGACCTCGACGCGCGCATCGCCAGCGCGGAGGTGAGCGTCGAGCGACTCCGGGGGTTCCTCGGACAGGCCACGTCGGTGACCGAGATCGCCGAGCTCGAACGCGAGCTGGTGAGCCGAGAGACGAACCTGGAGACCCTCCGCGGTCAGAAGCGCACGCTCGACGGGCGGATCGATCTGGCCACCATCGTGCTGACCGTGGCACCGCCGGTCTCGGCCCCGTCACCCGACGAGGCGAGGCCGCTGCCCGGGTTCCTCGACGGGCTGACCGCGGGCTGGGACACCCTGGTGTCGACGCTGACCGTGGTCGGGGCGATGGCGGGATGGGTGCTCCCCTTCGTCCCCCTCCTCGTGGCTCTGGGCCTCGCGGTTCGCTGGTACCGCGGTCGTCGTCCTGCTCGGCCGGCGTCCGAGGTGGGTTCGGTGAACCTGCCCCCACCGCCGCAACCGGCAACCTGACGTGCTCGCGTTCCGGCCGCGAGCCGCCGGGTCAGACCAGCTTGTGCTTCTTCTGGCGGAACGCTCCGGCGAGGGCCGCCTCGGGGAACGCCTCGATCTTGTGGTCGGCGGCGTAGAGGTAGAGGGCGGTCTTGAAGATGCCGGTGAGGGTGCTGAGCACGATCGACACACCGGCCACCAGGATGACGCCCACCACGATGCCGACGATCGGTGAGACCATCATCAGCGCGACGGCGATGAGCAGGCACGGGATCATGGCCAGGAATCCGATGATGCCGAGCCCGCCCTGCGAGATGAGGTTCTCGCCCCAGGTCTTCTTGAACAGGCCGGCGGAGCGCTTCAACGAGGTGATGGGCCCGGTGCCTTCGACGACCACCACGGGGACGGCGAGCCAGGTGACGATGTCCCATGCCATCCCGACGAGGCTGACGATGACGGCGCCGAGGGGTCCGGCCCGATCCTTGATGGCCTGGAGGACGAGACCGACCGTGCCGGTGAGCATCGACCACAGGAAGATGGCGCCGACCCGTGAGCCGGCTTGCTTGAACGCCGAGCCGAGGGTGGGGTTGCCGCCGGTGAGGCGCTGGTACGCACCCGATACCAGCACGGCGCCGAAGAAGGTGACCACGAACGTGATGGCCAGGTAGCCGACGACGCCGACGGCCCAGGTGACGGGTGTGGCTTCGAGGGACTCGGCGCCGTCCGTCGTGACGGTGGTGAGCGTGAGGTATCCCGTGCCGCCGAAGGCCGCGGCGACCACGGCCGTGGCGGCGAACGAGGCGATCGGGATGACGGCCAGCTCCTTGTCGGTCTTGAGCACGCCCCACGAGCTCTTGGCCAGTTCCCAACTCGCAGCGAAACGTCCCATGGGCCGAAAGGTACAACGGTGAGCGGGTCTCGTGCGTGGCACATTGGTTCGCATGGATGTTGGAGGCCCGGACGGAACCGACGAATCGAACGGGCCAGGATCGAACGGGCCGGGTCCGGTCGACGACACCTACACCCATGGGCACCACGAGTCGGTGCTGCGCAGCCACACGTGGCGGACCGCGGAGAACTCGGTGGCCTACGTGCTCGGCCACCTGCGCAGCGGCATGGATCTGCTCGACGTGGGGTGCGGGCCGGGAACGATCACGGTGGACCTGGCCGAGCGGGTGGCGCCTGGCAAGGTGGTCGGCATCGACCGCGCCGAGGCCATCGTCGACCGGGCGTCGTCGCTCGACGTCGCCGCGACCGGCCTGGAGTTCCGTGCCGGCGATGTGTACGAGCTCGACTTCGACGACGGGTCCTTCGACGTGGTGCACGTCCACCAGGTGCTCCAGCACCTCACCGATCCGATCGCCGCGCTGGTGGAGATGCGCCGGGTGCTGCGGCCGGGCGGACTGCTCGCCGTGCGCGAGTCCGACTTCGGGGCGTTCGTGTGGGCCCCGTCCGAACCGGCGTTGGAGCGGTGGTTGGAGCTGTACTTCGAGGTCACCGCGGCCAACGGAGCGGACGCCGCCGCGGGCCGCCACCTGCTCGGCTGGGCCCAGCAGGCCGGTTTCGACGACATCGAGGTGTCGGCCACCACGTGGACCTTCGCCGACCCCGAGCGCCGCGAGTGGCTGGGTACCCAGTGGGCCGACCGTACGAGGTACTCGGCGCTCGGACAGCAGGCCGTCGAGTACGGCCTGGCCGATGCCGACGAGCTCGAGGAGCTCGCCCAGGGCTGGCTGCGCTGGATGGCCCGACCCGACGGCTTCTACCTGCAACCCAGCATGGAGATCCTCGCCAGGAAGTAGGCAGCCGACACCGGGCGGTCGGGGGCGGGGAAGTCGGGGGAGACGAGATCGGCGGAGCGCAAGGCCACGTGGACCGATCTCTCCGCCGATCTCGTGATCAGGTCATGAGGTGACGGGCCGAGTACACGGGCAGGTCGAGGTAGCTGAGCACGCCAGGCTCGGCCGCCACCACCGCGGGG
Organism: uncultured Rhabdothermincola sp.; assembly: GCA_964525005.1. GTDB lineage: Bacteria > Actinomycetota > Acidimicrobiia > Acidimicrobiales > Acidimicrobilacustridaceae > CAZALT01. The sequence continues at coordinate 10,520 of CAZGEF010000064.1, read as the reverse complement.
ATGGCGTTGATGACGTGCATGGCGGTGGCGAGGCAGCCCGCGTGGTTGTGGTCGCCGACTTCGGATGTGAGCTCGAGCGTGGCATGCACGTTGGGCTCGCCGGCGATGTCGATCTTGTAGCCCGAGCCCTGGGGCCAGTGGGGGGCATCCCCGTCGCGCAGGCGGGTGACGTGCTCGACCACGATGCGCGGCTCGACCCGTCCGTCCTCATCGGCGACCATGCCGCGGATCTCGAAGTGCATGCCCGAGATCGTCCCGGCCTCGATGGTGCCGGAGTCGATCTCGAACGTCTCGTCCGCGTAGATGAGCTCGTGCCACTCCTCGATGCCGTCGAGCTCGACGTCGAGGGCGGCGGCCACCATCTCGATGACGGGTCCCCAGGCCAAGGTGGTGGATCCCTGGGCGAGCAGGAGCGACTCGGACGGGTCCTCCTTCCCGAAGCCCATGATGTCGAACATGGTGAAGGGGTTGTTCCACGTGGCGTAGTTGACGATCTCGGCCATGCGAACGGTGCGGACCTCCTTGCACACCGCCAGCGCGCCGATGGTGATGCCGGCGTTGCCGTAGCCGGGGTCGATGCCCGAGGTGTAGAAGCTCGTGCCACCTTCGACGCACGCCGCCTGGATGCGGTCGTAGATCGGGCGTTGCCGGTCGGTGTCGGTGTGGAGGAGAGCGACGTACGAGGTGTTCACGACGTTCTTGCCGGCGGCGAGGATCTTGCAGATGTCGTCGATGACGCCGTCGGGGCGGACGTCGCTGTTGGCCATGTAGACGACGACGTCGGCGTCGACGTCGTAGAGCAGGTGGTCGACGTCCTGGGTGGCGACGACCCCGACGGGCTCGGCGCCGCACACCTCGCCGGCGTCGCGGCCGGCCTTGCCGTCGGAGTGCACCCACAGGCCGACGAGCTCGAGGTCGGGATGGGAGGCGATGGCCGGGACGGAGTGGATGCCCACCGTCCCCGTCGCCCACTGGATCACCTTGTAGGTCATGTCGCGTGCCCCCCTCAGAACGACCATCCGCCAGATTCGCTGACGTGGCCGTCACCGTAGTCTGTCGCTGACGCGGTCGCTCCGGCCGGAGCCCTGTGCCTTCAGTCGGGTGGGTGCCGCCGCGGTCGTGGTCGGGCGGAACGCGACGCTGCCCCCGGCGGGGAGCCGGGGGCAGCACGATCTCGCGGACGGGTTCGGGTCAGGCCTTGCAGCCGACCTCGAGCACCTGGGGGGAGATTCCGGCTGACGCGGCGCCGCACGGCGACGGGTCGGCGATGGTCCAGGCGTTGCCCTTGGCGACGAGCACGGCCTGTTCGGTCGTGCCGCCCCGGGTCCACGCGAGGCCGGCGTAGCCGTCGGAGCAGACGTAGGAGTCGATGGTGTCACCCTGCGCGAGCACGACGCTGACCGCGGTCGCCGTGCACGGCGGTTCGCCGGAGGCCGCGGTGGTCGTCGTCGGCGCCACGGTGGTGCCCGAGCTCGAGCCGCACACCGTCCTCTTCGCGGCGACCGCCGCGTTCAGTGCGGATTCGGTCTCGGGGCCGAGCTCGCCGTCGGCCTCGAGGCCTTCGGCGTGCTGGAAGGCGAGGATGGCGGCGTCGGTCTCGGGTCCGATGATCCCGTCGACGGCGCCGGTGTAGCAGCCGACCTCCTTGAGCTGGGTCTGGATCGTCGTGTCGAACTTGACGGTCTGGGCGTCGGTGCCGGACTGGGCAGATGTGCCGGTGCTCGCCTCCTGGGTCGTCCCGGTGCTCTCGTCCTTCTTGTCGTCGCTACCGCAGGCCCCGAGGAGCAGGGCACCCGAGGCGACGACCCCGAGCGCAACCATCTGGATCCGTCCGATTCTCATGTTCTTCGTTCTCCCTGTGGATCCGATCTCGTTGTCGTGACCCCCGGCGGAACGTACCAGCGGGGCGGCCGAGCACGGGTGATGGACGGCGTCGGGCGCCTGGGACCTGCCGGGGACAGATCCGCGACTCTGGGACCGGTCTGGGACCGATCGCCCCTTCGCCACCTCGGCCCGGACACCTACCGTGACCACGTTGCACCGTCGAACGAAACACCCTCCTGGAGGCTGGTCATGGAGTCCCTCAAGAAGCTCGGTCTCGGATTCGGCGCCGTCGTGCTCGTCTCTCCGACGGCGAGGCGCCGGCCGACCGCACCATCACGATCACCGCCGAGGGCTTCAGTCCCGAGACGCTCGAGGTGTCGGCGGGCGACAAGGTCACCTTCGTCGCCGGCGACGACGGCATCTACGGGGTCATCGTGGGTGACGTCGACGGCCGCACCGTCACGGGCGGGCTCTACGAGAGCTTCGAGCTCCCCCAGGCGGGCACGGTCGACGTCTCCGAGGAGATCAGCGGCAACACCGCGACCATCGAGGTCGGCTAGATCGAGGTCGGCTAGATCGAGGTCGGCTAGATCGAGGTCGGTTAGGGCGTGACGGTCTCGGCCAGCTCGTGGCCGTCCTCGGTGAGGAGGGTCGCGGTGATGATGACGGGGACGTCGCCGTCGTTCGCGCCGAAGTGCACCATGTCACCCAACTCGATGACGGCGTCGCCGGGGCCGAGCGTGGTGGTGGTCGGGCCGGTGAGCGGCTCGTCCGCGGTGGATCCGGCGCGCCGCACCTGGGCCGTGCCCGACACCACGGTGTAGGTGAGCGTTCCCGAGTCGATGTGGGCCATCTGGAGCCCGGGGTGGATGTGGGGCGAGAGCTGGGCGCCCGGCGCGATGTCGTAGCGCATCAGGGTGAGCGTGCGTCCGGGTGCGCCCGGCGGGTCGACCAGGTCGTCGAGGACGGTCTTGGCGACGGCCAGCGTCGTGCCGGTGGTGGCATCGGCTGCCGTGGTCCCGTTCGCCGTTCCCGCGGTGGACGACGAGTCGCTCGACGACGAGTCCGAGCCACAGGCGACGAACGCCATCGTCAGGGACGTGACCAGGGCGAGGGTGACCAGGGCTCTGCGCATGCGGCGAAGGTACCCGACGGCCTCCCACCACCGACCTCATGGGTCCCCCGGCCCACCCATCGCGCAACGCACGTGCCGGACCGGGTCCTGGTCGGTGCGGAGGTCTGGCGGTCGGACCACCGGCCGTCGGCCACAACGAACCTGGCCGGCCACGCCGAACCGGAACCGGCACGCCGAACCGTGCGGCTCGACGCTCGGCGGAAAAGTTCCCCTACCCAAACGGTGAGCGGGTGGGTAGGGTTTCGGGGCGTACTGGTCGCAAGGGCCGGTCGCCGTCACAGAAAAGAAGAGAACGTTGGCTACAGGTACCGTGAAGTTCTTCAACGCCGAGAAGGGCTATGGCTTCATCTCGCGTGAAGGCGCGGACGACGTGTTCGTCCACTACTCCAACATCCAGGGCTCTGGATACAAGAGCCTCGATGAGGGTCAGAACGTCGAGTTCGACGTGGCCCCCGGTCGCAAGGGTGAGGAAGCCCAGAACGTCCGAGTGATCTGAGCCATCGGCTCTGAGATCGTGATCGAAACCCCGGGACCTGGTCCCGGGGTTTCCTCGTTCTCGGGCTGGGGAGAGGTCAGATGCCCGGGTTGTGCTCGGGCGGGACCACCTCGTCGGCGCGCGCCGGTCCGGGGGGTGTGCCCTCGCCGAAGGGACGACCGCCCAACTCCTCGCGCCTGTGGGGCGACGTCCACCCCGAGAGGTCGGGTCCCTTCGGGACGATCCCCGTGGGGTTGATGTCGAGGTGCACCTGGTAGTAGTGGGCCTTGATGTGGTCGAAGTCGATCGTGTCGCCGAAGCCCGGGGTCTGGAACAGGTCGCGGGCATAGGCCCACAGCACCGGCATCTCGGTGAGCTTGGTGCGGTTGCACTTGAAGTGCCCGTGGTACACGGCGTCGAAGCGGGCGAGCGTGGTGAAGAGGCGGACGTCGGCCTCGGTGATGGTGTCGCCCATGAGGTAGCGGCGGGCGGCCAGGCGGTCGGTGAGCCAGTCGAGGCGGTCGAACAACCGGTCGTAGGAGCGCTCGTAGGCGTCCTGCGACCCGGAGAACCCGCACCGGTACACGCCGTTGTTCACGTCCTTGAAGATGGCGAGCATCACGTCGTCCATCTCGTCGCGCAGGGCCTCGGGGTAGAGGTCGGGGGCGCCGTCGCGGTGGTGCCCGCGCCATTCGGTGGAGAGGTCGAGCGTGATCTGCGGGTAGTCGTTGGTGACGACGGCGCCGGTGGGGATGTCGACGACGGCCGGCACGGTGATGCCCCGGGGGTAGGCGGGGTCGCGCGCGAAGTAGGCATCCTGGATGCGCTCGATGCCGAGCACGGGGTCGACACCGCCGGGGTCGAGGTCGAAGGTCCAGCTGCGAGCATCGTGGGTCGGCCCGCAGATCCCCATCGAGAGCACGTCCTCCAAGCCCAGTAGCCGGCGAACGATGATGGCTCGGTTGGCCCACGGGCAGGCCCGGGCCACGACGAGCCGGTAGCGCCCTGCCTCCACCGGGAACCCGTCGCGCCCGTCCTCGGTGATGCGGGTGCCGATGTAGTTCGTGTCCCGCGTGAACTCACCCGCTTCGAGGTAGCTGCCCGGCTCCGTCTGGTCGGTCTGGTCGGTCGAGTCGTCGCTCATGGCAACAGCATGCCCCCGTTCGCCGTGGCTCACGTCGCTGGCCGCGGTTGTGGTTTGCGAGGGCGTGGCCCGCATGCTCCTGCGGTGGGAAGGTCTGTCGTCGGGTGCGATGGACGATCTTGTGCGGTTCGCCAACCGCACCGACCTCGATCCCGTCACGCACGCTGCGGTGGTGCACGCGCAGTTCGAGACGGTCCATCCGTTCGCCGAGGGCAACGGCCGGATCGGACGTCTGCTGATCGGGTGGTCGCTCGCACGGCTCGTGCCGCTGGACGTCTCGCCGCCCGTCTCGATCGCCTTCGCTCGCGACGTGGGCGGCTACATGTCGGGGCTCACGATGTGGAGGTCCGACCTCCAGGACCGGTGGATCCGCTGGTTCGCTGGTTCGGTGAGCGTGGCGTCGGTCGTTGCCGGCGAGGCCGCTCGCGACGGTTGATCGGGCCGTGGTCCTGGTGCCTGGTCGTGGCGTCCATGGGGTTCGGTAGCCTCGGTGGTGTGGCACAGCCTGACCTGAAGGACCTCGTGGACCGATCGCTCGCCGACGGCGCTCGATCGATCGCGGACATCGCCGATGTGCTCGTCGAGGCAGGGATCGCTCGCGACGTCGATGAGGGGTGGGACCAGGTCGAGGGGCTGCTCGAGCGCGACAGCGACTACTGGTCGTTCGGCCCGGAGGGTGACGAGCGCGTCGTGCTGGTGAAGGCGGTGGTCGACACCGGGCTCACGCTCACGCACCGCATCTCGGACCAGGAGCTCGACGACGGCGGAGCGGAGATGGAGCCCGACCTGGACGTCTTCGTCGCCGATGCGGTTCGCGACCTCGCCCTGGCCGATGGGTCCGGCCGGGTTCGCGACCACCTGGACAGTCCGGGCCGGTCGCTGCTCATGGGACCGGCGGGCTGGTTGCACGAGTTCGAGCCGGGTGATCTGGTGGCCTTCCGCCGGGTGGACGGCACGATCGAGGCGACGAAGGTCGACGAGGCCGACCTGGCCGAGGATCATGCCGAGGTCGCGGCGCTGCGCGCCGCGCTCGAGCTGTGGCTGCCGCCGGGCGCAGGCACCTATTCGGTGCCGGTGGTGATGGAGGCGTTGTGCACAGATCCGTCCCTGTTCCGCTCCCCGGTTCGCCCGCTCGGTGAGCTGCTCGCCGCGATCGGGCTCGAACGGCGCGGCCACGAGTGGGGTCCCGCCGACGAGGACTGGTCCACCTTTGCCGAGCGGACGAGGGCGGTGGACCTCGATGACGGCCGGGTGACCGTCGGCGACCGGTACGACTTCGAGCCGTGCTGCGAGCGGGCGTTCGACCGGGTGCTCTCGGCGCTCGACCGCTTCGAGGACGGGCCGCCGACCTCCGACGTCGAGCTCGACGCCGTGGCCAGGGTGCTCGGCGACGACCTCGGCCACGACGACGTGACCGCCGCGGTCGTCGTGTCGGAGCGGGAACGACTCGAGACGGTGGCGGCGTTCGGCGACGTCCTGGCGCAGGCGACCACCGGCCGGCGGCGTGCGCCGGCGCTCACCCTCCAGGGCGTGGCGCTGCTCGAGATGGACCGCCCGCTCGACGCGTACCGCACGCTGGTCGACGCGGTCGAAGCCGACGACGGCTACGAACCGGCCGCCGGGACGCTCGCGCTGCTGGAGCTCGACCGGGGCGATCTCGCCGCGGTGAAGCGCCTGGCCCGCCTCGACAGCGTGGCAGCCGATCTCCTGGCCTGGGCCGAGGAGGAGGTGAACCGGCGCAACGCCACCCGGGCGTCGGTGGGGCGCAACGACCCGTGCCCGTGCGGCTCGGGCCGCAAGTTCAAGCAGTGCTGCGCCCGGCGCACCGACGTCTCGCTCACCGAGCGGCGAGCCATGGTGCTCGAACGGCTCGACCGCTTCGTGCGCGACCCCGCCCGGTTCGACGCGGTGATCTCCGTGATGATGGCGGCCGCGGCGGGTCATCCGGACCCGATGGAGACCCTCCGCCAGCTCGCCGACGGTCCCGTGGTCGTGGACGTCGCGCTGTTCGAGGGCGGACTCGCCGACCGCTACCTCATCCAGCGCGGCGAGCTGCTCGCCGAGGATGAGCGCGACCTGGTCGAGGCGATCGTGGGCACGCCCCGCGAGCTGTGGGAGGTGACCGCGGTCGACGCCGGTCGGTCGCTCGGTCTGCGCAACACGCGGACCGGCGACGAGGTGGAGGTGCCCGAGCGGCGCGGCACGGTGGGCCGCTCGGTCGGCGACCTGGTCTTGGTTCGTGTGGTGCCCTTCGAGGACACCTACGCGCTGTTGGGTGTGGCGATCGCGGTGCCCCTGGCCGCGCGGGCCGAGGTGATGGCACTCGTCGACCGGGGCGACAACCTCGACGTGGACGCCCTGGCCCGCTGGTACGGCACCACGCTCCGCCCGCCGTCGCTGGTCACGGGGGAGGGCACCGCGGTGGCGTTCTGTCGCACCGTGGTCGATCCCGACCTGGAGGTGGAAGACGTCGAGGTCACGCTCGACGAGCTCTACGAGCGGGGGGAGGAGGACGGCGAGCCGGTGTGGACCGCCTACGCCGATCTCGATCTCGTGGGCGAGCCCGGGACGATCGAGGGCATGGCCGGCGGGGTCGGCCGATCGATCGTGGCCACGCTGTGGATGGCCGGTCCGCTGGTGGAGATCGAGACGATGTCCGAGCTCCGGATGGAAGTGGTCGTCGACGAGCTGGTCGACGTGTTCGGTGAAGACCTCACGATCGTCGAGGAGCACGTGGTCGACCCCTTCGCGGCGATGGCCGATCGCCGGGCCGAGCTCACTGATCGGGGCGAGCGCGACGCCGACGACGACCCGAGGGGCCCCGGTGCGGCGGATCCCGAGATGCTGGCCGCGGCCGAGGCGTTCATCAGGGACCACGAGCGGCGCTGGGTCGACCAAGCCGTCCCCGCCTTCGGTGGGCTCACCCCGCGTCAGGCGCTCGACGACCCGACCAGGCGCGAGGACCTCTTCGCCGTCCTGCGAGACATGCGCGACAACGAGCGCCGGCTCGGTGAGGCGGGCAGCACACCGGCCAGCGGAGCCCAGTCGGCCGCGCGCACCGCCGAGCTCCTCGGCCTCGACATCGACGACCTGTGAGGAGAATCACTCGTGGGTGGTCACGCGACTCGGTCAAGGTTGCTCCACCGCGGCGACGTCGTCACGGTCGGAGCAGCTGCCGACGCTTGTTGCGATGCGTGGGCTACAACTCATCGAGGATCTGGCTGCGCCTGGTGGTGTGCTCCTCGGGGGTGATGAGTCCCTCGTCGAGGAGCACGTCGAGCTCGATCAGGCGGTCGCGCACCGACCGTGGGTGTGGGTCGGGGGTCGAGTGCGAGGCGAGGAACGCGAGGTCTTCGAGGTCGGCGGTGAGGCTGGCCCGGTCCTCCTCGTGTCCGTCGATCAGGGACTGGGCGAGGTGGGTGACGAGCCACCAGGCGCTGATGTCGTCGAGCACCTGCCCTCGGGCCATGCGCTTTCGCTCGGCTCGGCTGATGGTGTTGCGCACGGAGAGCAGCGTGCGGGGAGCCGGTGACTGCTCGCGCTCGGCGTAGGCGGTGATGATGGCGAAGGTCTCCGGTCCTCGGGGGATCGCCGCGACCGCGGCATAGGCCGCTCGCTTGATGCTGACGAGGTCGAGGGTGGCCTCGGTGATGAGCACGAGTCGTTCCTCGATGGTGGTTCGCGCGACGTCGGGGTCGTCCGACTCGACGTCGTCGAGACGGGCCAGCGCGTCCTCGTCGAGTCGGAGGCAGAGGTCGCGCATGCGTCTCCCGGCGTCGTGTCCAACGGTGCCGTCGAGACCGGTGTCGAAGTCCGCCATGTCGAGAGGGTACGGACGACCTGTGACACCGAGCCATGACCTGGACACAGAGGGGGCCGGTCGGTGCTCCACCGTCGGCTGATGCGAAGCACGGGTTGACGTGGGCGGTCAGCGTGATGCGACCTCGATGCGCAGCCCGAGGTCCTCGAGCTCGTCGAGGATCAAGGTCGCTCCCCAGACCTGGTTTCGCTTGCGGTCGGTGAGGGGTCGGATGACCCCCGCTCGATGGAGACGATCGAGCGCGTCGTAGAGCGCGGTGCTCGAGGAGCCGGTTGCGGCCCGTGCATCGTCGGCGGACAGCACCGGGTCGGAGGGAAGCCGGGCCACCAGCTTCGCCGTCGTGCTGTCGCGGCGGACCGGTCCCGCCATCTGGGTCATCACGTCGACCGCGGTGGCCAGTCGGCGCGCCGTGATCCGTGATTCGGCCGCGGCGATGGTCGCCGCTCGGGCGAACGCCTCGACGATGGGCGCGGTGTCGCCGTCGCGGTAGGCGTCGAGGGTCGCGAAGTACGCGTCGCGACGAGCGACCAGCGACGAGGCGATGGGGATGACGACGTTGCTGGTGACGCCGCGCCGCCGCAGGATCGTGTTGACGAGCGCGCGTCCGATGCGACCGTTGCCGTCGGTGAACGGATGGATCGACTCGAACTGGGCGTGGGCGATGGCGGCTTGTCCGAGAGACGGCAGGTCGTCGCGGTTCGTGAAGCGGATGAGGTCGTGCAGGTAGTCCTCGACGGCCTCGGGAGGTGGAGGGACGTAGAGGGCACCGCGGGGGGAGTGGTCGCTGCCTCCGATCCAGTTCTGCACCGTGCGAAGCCGGCCGGCCTCTCCCTGTTCATGGGGGTCGTCGGCCATGAGGGCGTGGTGGGCTCGGGTCATCGTGTCCAGGTCGATGACCCTGGTTCGGCCGACGTCGCCGATCATGGCGGTGAGCGCGGTCGTGGCGGCCACCATCGACACCGCCGAGGTGTTGGCTCGACTGCCGTGCAGGGCGCGGGCGTAGTCGTCGATGTCGGCCTGGACCCGTTCGATCTTGGAGGATGCGACGGATTCGGTGCGCAGGAGCATCGTGCCGAGCGAACCGAGGGCGGCACCCTGGTCGTGGTCGAGGGCGCTGATCTCCCGAAGCGCCGCCTCGGTGGCACTGGCGAGCGGCCCGCTGAGGCTCATCGGCCGGTCGGCGATGAAGGGCGGGAGGGAGACGTCGACGGTTGACATCATCCGGTCTTCCCGGGTCCCCGACCGGGCGCGCTGGTGCCATGGCCGCGGTTGGCGGGTGTGGGCCGGCCAGGCCGGACCGGTGCTGTCGGCGGTGATCTCGGGGGCCACGGAGGCGTCCTTTCCCGGACAAACCTACCCGTTAGTCCGGGTTATGGCAGAAAGCCGGATCAACGCTCGGTGACGTGAGCGATGGGCGTGCCCAGCTTGTGTTGCCCGCGAGCAGGGTCGGCTCACCCGTGGCTGCGCTGCTGGCCGGCCACGTCGCTACTTCACCGTGTGGTGTTGGCTCGCACGACCTTCTTGCCGAACGGGGCGAGCGCGAGTCCGGCGAGCTTGAACGACTGCAACCCGAACGGGATGCCGATGATCGTGATGCACATCACGACACCGCTCACGAGGTAGCCGATGCACATCGACAGGCCGGGGAGGAACCACAGCACCGCGCCGATGATGCCGAGCTTGGACGCCGACGGGTCGGGCAGCGCCACGCGCCCGAAGGGCCACAGGCTGAGCTCGGCGAGCTTCAGGCACTGCACCGCAAAGGGCAGCCCGACGATCGTGATGGCGAGGACGCCGGCCCACACCAGCCACCCGAGCGCGAGCCACACGCCGCCGAGGAAGAACCACAAGATGTTGCCGATCGTCTTCATGGAGTCGATCCCTCTGGCCGGAACGATGGAGCGTCTGCTCGGCGGCGGAGTTGGTCGGGACCCGCGTGCCCGTCCTTCCGCCGCGTTCGATGACGACAAACGTAGCGACCCTGCATGGGAACGCTCGGCGGGTCGGTAGCAGGGCTACTGCATCACCGAGGCGAACACCGCTCGCTCGAGGTCGTCGAGCACCAAGTCTCGGCTCGAGTACTTCTTGCCCATGGTTTGGCTCTTGTGGCGACAGGCCGCAA
>CAZGEF010000063.1:0-18804 GCA_964525005.1 uncultured Rhabdothermincola sp. | reverse complement strand
TCATGAGCAGCGCCTGGGCATCGGTGTTGACCGCGATGAACTCGACGCCCTTGAGACCGGCGTCGATCATGCGGTTGACCGCGTTGACACCACCGCCGCCCACCCCGACGACTTTGATGACCGCGAGGTAGTTCTGTGGATTCCCGGTCATTGCGTTGGTTACCTCCGGTCGAGGAGCCTCGGGCTCCACCTGCTCAAGCTGCTGCGTCGGTGCGTTCCGTGTTCCACGGAGGCGAGTTCGAGGCCGAAGCGGAACCCGCTCGGCAATTCCTGCACACTCTACGGGTTCATCCGGTCCCGGAAGGGGATCCCGCCGTGCTCGAAGCCGAGAGGGAACCGCGACCGGGCGTGGACCCGGTCGTGGTCGAGGGAGGCGTCGTGACCCGGCGACGGACATCGGCCCGACCGGCCACCTGCAGGTCGATCGTCTCGATGTCGTCGAGCACCACCTGGGCGAGCACGGTCTTCAGGGTCCGCATCTTCTGGTCGAGGTCCGCGGTGGATCCGACGACGGCGACCATGTCGGGGCGCAACCGCAGCGAGACGTCGCCGTCGCCGTCGATGACGACGGCCTCGAGGCGGGTGCGCACGCCGCTGGGCACCGCGGCGAGCACCTCGAGCGTCACCTGGCCGCGTGCGTCGAGGTGGTTGCCCGGGGCAGGGACGACCAGTCCCTCGATCGGTCGAGGACCGGCCAGGTCGGGGGCGGGTGGGTTGGCCGACGGACCGAGCACCCGTCCGTCGGCATCGATGAGGACGAATCCACCGTCGACCGGGGCCATCGCCACCGGTACGCGCTCGGTGACCGCCAACCGCAGCGTGCCCGGCCACTTCGCGGTGACCGACGCGTCGGCCACCCAGGGCAGCACCAGGATGCGGGCCCGGATGGCCTCGGCGTCGACCAAGGCCAGCGGATCGCCGAGCTCGACACCGCTGACCGCCAGGAGCTCGTCGGTGGAGACGTGCCCGGTCGAGGCGACGTCGAAGCGGTCGACGTCGAGCAGCGGCGACTGCACGAGCCCGACGACGAGGGCGATCGCCGCCGTGACGATGACGAAGGCCGCGACGCGGCTGCGACGGCGACGGCCGTGGTCGCGCTGGACCTCGCGCTCGACCTCACGTCGGCGGGCCTCGATGCGGGGATCGACGCCTCCCCCCGCGACCCGATCGCGGCCGGCACCGCGGTCGAGCGTCGTCGCGCTCATGGGGCGCCGTTCCTCGACGTCGGGGCCGATCGGCCGGATCCGCGGGGCACCGGTGCAGTCTCGTCGGCGGCGTTCACGGGTTCGCGGATCCTTCGTCGGACGGCACGTCGGATCCTGCGTCGGCGACCCGGCGAGCGAGCAGCTCGTCGGGCAGCGACGTCAGGTCGCCGGCACCGAGCGTGAGGCACAGGTCGCCCGGGCGGAGCATCCCCATCAGGTGCCCGGCCAACTCCGAACGGCGGGGCAGGTAGGCGACCGCCTGGTGAGGGTGTGCGTCGAGCACCGCGTCGACGATCAGCTTCCCCGACACCCCGGGACGGGGCGTCTCGCCGGCCGGGTACACGTCGCACACGACGAGCAGGTCCGCGTCGGAGAAGCAGTCGGCGAAGTCCCGCCACAGTGCCTCGGTCCGGCTGTAGCGGTGCGGCTGGTACACGGCGACGACGCGCTCGCGCCCGAGGTCGCGCCCCGCGGCGATGGCCGCGGCCACCTCGGTGGGCAGGTGGGCGTAGTCGTCGACCAGCTCGACCTTGCGCTCGACCTGAACCTCGATGGCCTGACCCTCGACGACCTGACCCTCGACGACCTGACCCTCGACGACCTGACCCTCGACAGGGCCCGACGACCGGGAGGCCCGGCCGAGCGTGAGCGCACCCCGGTGCTCGAACCGACGCGAGACCCCGGCGAAGCGGGCGAGCGCCCGAGCGATCGCCGCAGCGTCGGCGCCGAGCAGCACCGCCATCGCCGCCGCCGCGCACGCGTTGCGGGCGTTGTGCAGGCCAGCGACGGGCAGGGTGAACGTGGCCAGGTTCCGTCCGTCGTGCACGAGGTCGAACCGGGACCCCGCCGGCCCGGACTCGACGTCGACCATCTGGAAGTCCGCGCCGTCGGTCGTCCCGTAGGTCATGGCCCCGAGCGGCACGCCGATGCGGGCTGCGCCTTGGTCGTCGAGGCACACGACCGTGGGGCCCGGCGTCTCGGCGATGAAGGTGGCGAACGCGGCCTCCATGGCTTCGACCGAGCCGTAGTGCTCGATGTGGTCGGGCTCGATGTTGGTGACGATCGCCGCGCGGCGAGGCAGCTCGAGGAAGGTCCCGTCGCTCTCGTCGGCCTCGACGACGAAGATCGCGCCGTCGCTCCAGACCGCGCCGCTGCCGATCTCGTTGACGTCCGCGCCGATGACGAACGACGGGCGCATCCCGGCCTCGATCAGCACGAGGGCGAGGAGCGAGGACGTGGTGGTCTTGCCGTGCGTGCCGGCCACCGCGACGGTCTCCCGGGTCGCCGCCACCGCGGCGAGGATCTCGGCTCGGCGCAGCAGGGTCAGGCCCCGGTCGGTGGCCACCCGCACCTCGAGGTTCGAGCGCGGCACCGCGGTCGAGAGCGTGACCAGGTCGAGATCGGGTGCCAGGTTCTCCGGCCGGTGCCCGATGTGGACCTCGACGCCCTGGGCCCGCAGGCGCGCCAGCCCGGCCGATTCGCGCAGATCGCTCCCCGAGACCCGGTGGCCCATGCCGGCGAGGACCGTGGCGATGGCGCTCATGCCGGCACCTCCCACGCCGATGACGTGCACGGACCGAGGCGTGGTGAGGTCGGCGAGCTCGTCCGGATCAGCCACGGGCGTTCCGCTCGACGAGCGCGGCGACGTCGGCCGCGGCGTCGGGACGGGCGAGCGCCGCGGCGGCCTGCCCCATCGACGACAGCCGGTCCGGGTCGTCGAAGAGCGGGGTCAGCTCGGCGACGACGCGGTCACCCGTGAGCTCGCCGTCGGCGACGAGCAGCGCGGCGCCTGCCCCCACCAACGCCCGGGCGTTGGCCGTCTGGTGGTCGCGCGGCGCGATGGGCAGGGGGACGAGCAGACCGGGGAGGCCCAGCTCGGCGAGCTCGGCGACGGTGGTCCCACCGGCGCGGGTGAGCGCCAGGTCGGCCGCGGCGAGCAGCAGGTCCATCCGGTCCTCGTAGCGCACCGCCTGGTAGACGAGGCGTTCGACGGGCCCACCGGGACGCTCCCCCGTCGGAAGGTCGGGGAGGCGCGCCTGCAGCTCGTCCCAGTCCCGGCTGCCGATCACGTGCCTGATCGCGAGATCGGCTCGGTCGGCCCACGCCGGCACCGCCGCGAGCACGGCCTCGTTGATGCGCCGCGAACCCAGCGAGCCGGCGAAGACGGCCAGCACGGTGCGCCCGGCGGGCAGGCCGAGCTCGTGGCGCGCCGTGGCGCGATCGCGGCCCCGGTCGACGGCCAGCAGCTCGGCGCGGACCGGGTTGCCCGTCACCTCCTTGCGGGGCAGGTCGGTCTCGGGGAACGGGACGGCGCTGGCCTTGGCGAAGCGGCCCGCCAGCCGGTTGGCCGCCCCCGCCCTCGCGTTCTGCTCGGCGACCACCAACGGCACGCGCCAGAGCACAGCACCGACGATGCACGGAACGCTGGCGTAGCCGCCCAGGACGACGACGACGCGGGGCCGCAGCCGGCGGACGAGTCCGACGCCCTTGACCACCCCGACGAGGATCCCCCAGACGGCGGCCACGTTGGCGAGGGTGATCCGCCGCTGGATGCCGCGACCGGGCAGCACCGTGAGCCCGAAGCCGGCCTCGGGCACGAGGCGCTGCTCGAGCCCGCGCTCGCTGCCCACGAAGTGGATCTCCGAGGACGGGTGGCCGCGGTCGACGAGCGCGTTGGCGATGGCGAGCCCGGGCAGCACGTGGCCGGCGGTCCCGCCGCCCGCGAGCACGGCGTAGGTGGTGGTCGACGTCACGGTCGGCCGGGGGAACCGACTGGTGGGCCGGCAGGTCGAGCTTGGCGGGCGATGTTGAGCAGCAGCCCCGCCGCTGCCATCAACACGATGAGCGACGAGCCGCCGAACGAGACGAACGGCAGCGGCACCCCGGTGATGGGCATGGCGCCGATCACCGCGCCGATGTTGACCACGGCCTGCACGAGGATCCACGTGGTGACGCCCGTGGCCAGGAGCATGCCCAGCCGGTCGGGTGCCCGCAGTGCGGTCTGCACACCAAGGACGCCGAAGGCCACGAACAGGGCGATGATCATGAAGCCGCCGAGGAACCCCAGCTCCTCGCAGATGATGGCGTAGATGAAGTCGGTGTGCGGGAAGGGCAGGAAGCCCCACTTGGCCCGGCCTTCGCCCAGCCCCACGCCGACGAGCCCGCCGTTGGCGATCCCGACCTGCGACTGGATGGTCTGGTAGCCCGTGTCGAGCTTGTCGGCCCACGGGTTCCAGAACGCCATCAGGCGGCGATAGCGGTACGGCTCGAGCACGGCGGCCGCGGCGGCCGCGGCGGCCCCCACCGCGAGGAACCCGGCCAGCGGCCGGAGCGGCACCCCGGACACGAAGAGCAGGACGAACACGATGACGCTGAGGATGATCGTGGTACCGAGGTTGGGCTGGGCCATGATCAGCAGCGCGACGAAGCCCAGCCAGGCCATGACCGGGAACAGCACCATGCGGTTGTCGCGCACCCGGCCGGCCCGACGTGCCAGGAGCGACGCGACGAAGAGCAGGACGGCGAGCTTGGCGATCTCGGACGGCTGGACGCGCACCATGCCGTAGCCGAGCCAGCGCGACGCGCCGTTGGCCTCGATGCCCATGCCCGGCATCAGCACCAGCACCAGCAACCCGATGGCGACGAGGAGGAACGGCTTCGCGTAGCGGGTCCACCGGCGGTAGTCGATGCGCATCGTGACGAGCAGCGCGATCGATCCGATCGTGAGCCACATGAGCTGGCGTTGGAACTGGTACCAGGGGCTCCCGTACTCGTAGAGGGCATCGACCGACGACGCCGACAGCACCATCAACAGGCCGATGAGGTTGAGGACGCCGACGATGGCGAAGAGGCCGACGAACAGGTTGGACCGGCTCCCGACCGGGCGCGTGGGTCCCGGCCGCGACACCCGGGCCCGGGGTGGCGCCGTTCGAGCCGACCGTGACGCCGTGCGGGCCTGCGGTGCGGCGGTGCGAGCCGGGCGCCGGCCGGTCGTGGACCCGCCGGGGCGACGCGGCGTGGTGGTCGTCATCGGGCGGCCTCGATCGTCCGGGCGCGGGCGAGCACCTGTCGGTGGAAGTCCTCGCCCCGCTCGTGGTAGCCGCGATACCAGTCGAACGACGCGCAGCCGGGCGACAGGAGCACGACGTCGCCGTCCTGCGCCAGCGACGCCGCCGCCTCGACGGCCTGCGCCATGTCGTCGCGGGCCCCGACCACCGGAACCAACCCGGCGAACGCCTCGGCCACCTCGGCCGATGCCTCACCGATGGCGACCACGGCGCGCAGGTTGGGGGCGAGGCGCGCCAGCGGCGTCAGGTCGATCCCCTTGTTTCGTCCCCCGGCGATCAGGACCACCGAGTCGAACCCGCTGACCGCAGCCTCTGTCGCGTGCGGTGCGGTGGCCTTGGAGTCGTCGTACCAGCGCACACCGCACCACTCCCCCACGAGCTCGACCCGGTGGGGAAGGCCCCGGAAGTCGCGCAGCGCGGCGCGGACCCCGTCGAGGCTCGCCCCCGCGGCCAGTGCGGTCGCCGTCGCGGCCAGCGCGTTGTCCAGGTCGTGCGGCAGGTCGCGGGCGAGCTCGCGGCGCGCCACGATGACGTCGCCGTCAGGGGTGACGAGGTCGTCGCCGTCGAGGCGGAAGTCGGCGTCGGGTCCCGATCCGAAGGTGACGCGACGGGCGCCGTCGGCGAGGTGGGCCACGACGACGGCGTCGGCGGCGTTGGCCACCTGCACCGAGTCCTCGCCGAGGTCGGCCCAGATGCGGGCCTTGGCCCGCTCGTAGGCATCGATCGACGCGTGGACGTCGAGGTGGTCGGGAGCGAAGTTCAGCCACGTCGCCACCGCCGGCTCGAAGCGCTGGGTGTGCCCCAGCTGGAACGACGACGCCTCGACCACGAAGACGTCGACCGAGGGGTCGTCGATCGCCGCGACGAGCGGTACCTCGAGGTTGCCCACCCCGCGGGCGTGCCGTCCCGACGCTTCGAGCATCGCCGTCACGAGCATCGTGACGGTGGTCTTGCCGTTGGTGCCGGTGATGGCGACGACCGGACGGCGGTCCCACAGCCGGGCCAGGTCGTACTCCGAGAGGACGGGAAGCCCCGCATCCTCGGCGAGGGCGAGGGCCCGATGGTCGTCGGGCACCCCCGGGCTGGGCAGCACCGCGTCGGCACCGCCCAAGAGCGCCTCGAGCTGCTCGTCCGTCGGAGCGGCGATGACCGTCACGCCCGCCGATTCTGCCGCCGCGAGCGCCTCGTCGGAGGGATGGTCGTCGACGACCTGAGGTGTCGACCCCCGGACGACGAGCGCGCGGGTCAGGGCCTGGCCCGCGACGCCGTAGCCGACGATCAGCGGCCGCCTCGGCACACCGGTGGGTGCCTCGGGGCCCCGCGCGCTCACTCGATCACCCCGGGGATGCGGATGAAGTCGGCGTAGAAGAGCCCGACGGCGATGGCGACGAAGATCCCCGACACCAGCCACAGGCGGATGATGACCGTCGTCTCGGGCCACCCGCCCAGCTCGAAGTGGTGGTGGATCGGCGCCATCCGGAAGATGCGGCGGCCGAACAACCGGAAGCTCCCCACCTGGAGGATCACCGACAGCGTCTCGATCACGAACAGGCCGCCGACGATGGGCAGGAGCAGCTGCATGTTGGCGCTGAGCGCCAGCGCACCGAAGGCCGCGCCGATGGCCAGCGACCCCGTGTCGCCCATGAAGATCTGGGCGGGCGCGGCGTTCCACCACAAGAAGCCGGCGCACCCCCCGCACATCGCGGCGGCGATCACGGCGAGGTCGAGGAAGTTCTGGTCGCCGTAGATGTCGGGGTGGCGGAAGGCGACGAAGCACATGATGACGAAGGCGGCGAAGCCGAGCAGCGACGACCCGGCCGCGAGCCCGTCGAGGCCGTCGGTGAGGTTCACCGCGTTGGTCATCGACAAGATGAGGAACACGCCCCACACCGCCCAGCCGATCTTGCCGAGCTCGTAGCCGGGGAAGTCGTAGCGCGTGAACGACAGCGTGGTCGTGACGTTCGTCTGGTTCAGGTCGAGGAAGACGAACGACACGGCGACGACCAGGAGGCCGATCATCTTTGCCCGCTTGTTGAGCCCGAGGTTGCGCTCCTTGAACACCTTCAGGCCGTCGTCGACGAGCCCGACGAGCCCGGCGAGGGCGATGGTGAACATCACGATGATGCCGCGCCGCGTGAACGTGCCGCCGAACAGGTCGGACACCAACCAGCCGATGACCGCGGCGGCGACGATGGCGACCCCGCCCATCGTGGGCGTGCCGGCCTTGGTGATGTGGCCCTTCGGGCCCTCCTCACGGATGGGTTGGCCGATCTGGCGGGCACGGAGGAAGGTGATGAGCACCCTGGTGCCGACGAGGGAGACGACCATGGCGATGGCCATGGCGGCGAGGAGGCGGATCACGTCGCACGTCCCGATCCGTCGGCGGGCGGTTCGCCGGACTCCAGGGCGGCGAGCTCCTCGCGGGCCACGTCGCGGTCGTCGAAGTCGATCACCACGTCACCGACCGTGAGGGTCGTCTCGTGGCCCTTGCCGGCGATGATCACGACGTCACCCGGCGCCGCGGCGCCGACGGCGACCGCGACGGCGCGACGGCGATCGGGCTCCACCACGAGGCTCCGGGCCTGCCGTGGCGTGGCCCGGTCGAATCCTTCCTTCACTGCCTCGATGATCGCTTCCGTGTCCTCGCTGCGGGAGTTGTCCGCCGTCAGGACTACTTGATCGGCGAGCCGGGCCGCCACCTCGCCCATCGCCGGCCGCTTCGTGCGATCCCGATCCCCGCCGCACCCGAACACGACGAGGATCTGCGGCGCGGCGCGGCGATCCGACACCGGTGCCGGGTCGTCGTCGAGGATCGATCGGGTCGTGGCGAGCACCTGCTCGAGCCCGTCGGGCGTATGGGCGTAGTCGACGATGACGCTGAACGGCTGTCCGGCGTCGATGTGCTCGTACCTCCCGGGCACCACCACGGGGCGACCCAGCCCGCGGGCCACGACGTCGGGGGCGATGCCCGCGGCGACGGCAGCCTCGGCCGCGGCGAGCGCGTTCGACACGTTGAAGCGGCCACCGATGCCGAGCGCGACGGCCTGACCTCGCCACACGAACTCGCTCCGAGCCCTCCCGACCGTCAGGTGGGTGAGGTCGTCGAGGCGGTAGCCGGTCGTGGGGATCTGGGCTGCGTCGCGGAGCAGCCGGCCGTGGGGGCTGTCGAGGTCGACCACGGCGCGCGCCGCGAGATCGGGGGTGAACAGGCGCGCCTTGGCGTCGAAGTAGGCCTCGACGGTGCCGTGGTGGTCGAGGTGGTCGCGGCTGAGGTTCGTGAAGATCGCCACGGCGAACCGGGTGCCGTCGACCCGGTGCAGGTCCAGCGCATGCGAGGACACCTCCATCGCCACCGCGTCGACGCCCTCGTCGCGCCAGGCGGCCAGCTGCGCCTGCAGCTCGGGGCCCTCGGGCGTCGTGCGCGGACCGCTGAGGGTGCCGAGCACCCGCGTGGCCAGACCGGCCTCCTCCAAGATGTTGCGCAGCAGGAAGGTCGTCGTCGTCTTGCCGTTGGTGCCGGTCACCCCGAACACCTGGATCGACGCGGACGGATCCCCCAGGACCCGCGCCGCCAACGGGCCCATGGCGGCACGCACATCGGGGACGACCAGCTGCGCGACGTCGTCACGGGACAGGACCTGGTCGACGACGACGCCCGCCGCGCCGGCCGCCACGGCGGCGCCGATGAAGTCGTTGCCGTCGAAGGCCGCACCCCGCACCGCGCAGAACAGGGCACCCGGGACCACGTGTCGGGAATCGTGGACGACCGAGGTGACCTCCACCTGCGGATCACCGATGATTCGTGCGTCGACCATGCCGACGAGCAGTTCCGAGAGCAGCATGGCCCGGCTCAGTGGGTGGCTGACGTCGTCGACGTCGCGGACTCGGCGGGAAGTGGTCGCGGGGGGACCTGGTCCGCGGGCAGACCCCGGACCCGACCGTCCTCGTCTCGGGTCACGCCGAGCGGCAGGCTCGCGTCCTCGTCCCCCCCACTGGTCTCGATACCGACCGCGATCGCGCCCCCGGCCGCCACGTCGGACGTCGGTGCCGGTATCCCGAGCAGTTGCAGCGCGAACGAGGCGATCTTCGAGAAGACCGGGGCGGCGACGTCGCCGCCCGTGTAGGGCCCGGCGGAGGGGTCGTCGACCATCACCAGCACCGAGAGCTGCGGGTCCTGGGCCGGCACCATGCCGACGAAGTTCGGCTGGTAGTGGTAGCGACCCGCCGAGTCGGTGTAGCCGCCGTCCATCGCCTTCCACGGGGTGCCCGTCTTGCCGGCCGACGTGTAGCCGGGGACCGTGGCGAGCGTCCCGGTGCCCTCCATGACCACGTTGCGCAACATGATGTTGAGCTGCTGCGCGGTCTTCTCCGACACGACCCGGTGCCCCGCGTCGGGGGCGACCCGGTGGATCACCCCGTCGGCGTCGGTCGTGGCCGACACGAGCATCGGCGCCACGTACCTCCCCCCGTTGGCGATGACGTTGTAGGCCAGCAGCATCTGGATGGGCGTGACCGCGACGCCCTGGCCGATGGCGATGGAGGGACGCGACGTGTCCGACCAGTCCTCGACGTCGCCCAGGTAGCCGTCGGCCTCGTGGGGGAAGTCGAGCGGGCTCTTCGTGTTGAGGCCGAACTTCTCCAGCTGGTCGTGCAGGCCTCGGTTGCCGACCATCTTCGAGATGTTGATGGTGCCGGTGTTCGACGAGTAGGCGACGATGTCGCTCACCGTCATGGCACCGGCGATGGGGTGCTCGTCGCTGAAGACCCCGTCGGCGATGTGGAGCTCGGCCGGGGTCGGTACGACCGTGTCCGGGCCCACGATGCCCGAGTCGAGTGCTGCCGACACCGTGAGCATCTTCATCGTCGAGCCCGGTTCGTAGGTGGCGGTCGCGGCGATGTTCTCCGAGCTGACCGACACCTCGCCGGTGTCCTCGTCGCGCACGACGTTGGCCATGGCGAGGATCTCGCCCGTGCCGGGCCGCATGACGATGGCGGTGCCACCCTTCGCCTCGACCGCGGCGATCTGCTCGCCGAGGAAGCGCTCGGCCTCGTACTGCAGCGAGCGGTCGATCGTGAGGGTGAGGTCCTCACCCCGCTGGGCCGGCACGAGCTGGTGCTCGCCGGCCGCGATCGTGTGCCCCTCCGGGTTGCGCTCGAGCGTGAGCTCGCCCGGCGTGCCCGTGAGCGCGTCCTGGTAGACCATCTCGAGACCCCACGTCCCGACGTTGTCGGTGTCCACCCCGCCGAGCAGGGACTTCGCGAGGTCGGCCGACGGGCTGTAGCGAGCGGACTCGCCCACGAGCGCGACACCCGCGAGCTCGAGGGCCTCGACCGCCCGCGCCTGGTCGTCGGTGACCTTCCGGGCGAGGTAGGCGAACCGGCCGTCGGTGCGCATCGCGGCTTCGACGTCGGCGACGTCGAGGCCCAAGATGGGGGACACCTGCGCCGCCTCGGCACGGGGATCCTCGATCAGCGCGGGATCGACGAAGACGGACGACGCGGGGCGGGAGACGACCAGCTCGTTGCCGTTGCGGTCGTAGATGGCGCCACGTTCGGCGGCGAGGGTCTGGGTGAACGCTCGCTGCTGCAGCCCTTCGGTCTTGTAGCGGTCGTCATCGACCATCTGCAACGAGACCAGCTTGGTGACGAGGAGGACGAACGCGACGACGAGCACGCCCAGGATGGCCAGCAGCCGGCGCCGGGGGTCGGGCGGCGTCCCGGCCGGTCCGATCCGGCCGGACCGGGGACGACGCGGCGGTTGGCCTGGCCGGGACCCTGCCCGCGGCGGACGTGGCTGCGGGCCCGAGCGGCGCGGTGTCGAGGCGGTGCGGCCGGTCGGCCGCGGCCGCGGCGACGACGATCGATCAGGTGTTCGAGCTCGTCGAGCTGACGGTACGGCCCCCCGCGTGGTCGGGGTGGCCGGTGTCATGGAGCCGTCGACCCCCGGGATGCCGCGCTGTCGCTCGGCGTCAGCGAAGCGTCGAGGTCGTCGGTGGGGCCGGGCTGGAGGTAGACCTTCGAGTTGGGCGTGATGAGGCCGAGCCGGGCCGCGGCCTCGGAGACGCGCTGGGGCGAATTGAGGTCGGCGAGGGTGTAGTCGAGGTCGCGCTGGAGCGCTTCTTGCTCGGCGATCGCCCGTGTCGTCGCGTCGATGTCGGCCTGGGACTTGATGATGACGGTCTGGAAGGCGGCGAGGGCGAACATGGCGACGAAGAGCGCGATGCCGGCGATGGTGCCCACCCGCCCCGCACGGATCCCGCGCAACGGCAGCCGGAACCGGCTGGGTTCGGGCGCGACGCGCAGCGGCGGGCGCGACGGCTGGTCGCGCCGCGGCGCGGGCTGGGCACCCGAGCGGGGTGCACCTGAGCGAGGTGTCGTGGTGCGGGCCGCGGCGTCGGCGGGCGGGGTCATGCGGAGCGCTCCGCGATCTCGAGCTTCTCGGCCGAGCGCAGCCGGGCACTCGCCGCGCGTGGGTTGGCGTCGGACTCGGCCGCCGTCGGGCGCTGGGAGCCGCGCTTGACGAGGCGAACGAGCCGCACGGCCCCGCAGACGCAGGGCAGGCCCGTGGGGCACGTGCAGTCGCCGGTCTCGGCCGAGCGGAAGCGGTCCTTGACGATGCGGTCCTCACCGGAGTGGTACGACAGCACGGCAACCCGACCGTGCGGGGCGAGCGACTCGATCCCCTGGTCGAGGGCGGACTCGAGCACGTGCAGCTCGTCGTTGACCTCGATGCGGATGGCCTGGAAGGTGCGGGTGGCCGGATGTCCACCGGTGCGACGGGCCGGAGCGGGGATGGCGTCGCGCACGATCTCGGCGAGCTCGGTCGTGGTCTCGACGGGTCGGGCCGCCACGATGGCGGCCGCGATCCGCCGGGCGAAGCGCTCGTCGCCGTAGCCGGCGATGACGTCGACCAGTTCGGCCTCGGGGTAGCCGTTGACGACCTCGGCGGCGCTGCGGACCGCGGTGCGGTCCATGCGCATGTCGAGGGGGGCGTCCTGGCGGTAGCTGAAGCCACGGTCGCCGCGGTCGAGTTGCGGCGAGCTGACGCCGAGGTCGAAGAGCACTGCGGTCACGGGTTCACTCGCCTCCTCTCTGATGACATCGGACAGGCGGTCGAAGCGCGCCTTGCGGAGCCGGACCCGACCTCCGAACCGTGCGAGGCGCCGTCCCGCCGCCTCCAACGCGTCGTCGTCCTGGTCGAGTCCGAGCAGGTCGAGGTGGTCGAAGGTGTCGAGCAGCGCCTGGGCATGCCCCCCGCCACCCACCGTGCAGTCGACGAGGGTTCCGGCGGGCACGGTGCGGAAGATCTCGGTGATCTCGGTGACCATGACCGGTTCGTGGACGAAGGGAACCTGCATCGATGTGTCCGGTTGTGACGAGCGGGATGAGGTGGGATCGGTCATTCGCAGCCCCCCGGCCAGCGGGCGCACGTCGGGATTTCTCCCCGATCGAGCTGGATGGGAAGCGGGCGGAGTTGGGGCCTTCCATCGTGCTGACCGGAAGGCTGCGAATGATCGATTCGCGTCCCCGGCTCGTCGTCGTCGTGTCTGGTGCTCGCCGTCGGTGTCCCTTTCGCGTGGTGTCTGGTGCTCGTTGGTTCGGTCGGGTCTGTCGTCTCGGGTGGCCGGTGCCCGGCTCACACACCCGAGGCGAACGTGGTCACCAAGTCCTCGTCGCTGTCGGCCTGGACCTCGATCCAGCGCTGGGGTGTCCAGAGCTCGATGCGGTCGCCGGCGCCGACGATCGTGACGTCGCGGGCGACCCCGGTGGACTCCCGGAGCCGGGAGACCACCGAGATGCGGCCCTGTGAATCGGGCCGGACGGTGTCGGCGTTGGCCGTGAAGGACCGGACCGCGTTGGGCGACGCCTTCTGCTGGCGCACGAGGTCCTGCAGCCGGGCGACCATGTCGTCGAACGCGTCCTTCGGGAAGAGCGCGAGGCAATCGCCGATGCGGGTGACGTACCCGCCGTCGGGGAACTCGGAGCGGTACATGGACGGGAGGACGACTCGGCCCTTGTCGTCGAACGTGTGGTCGTGCATGCCGACGAACATGTGGCCTCCTCTCCGTATCCTTCGGGAAGCGACGTGGGCACCACGTCCGTCGAACCGACCTCTTGCTGTTCAGGTCGCCCGTCGGGCCGATGCTCCACTTTGCCTCCCCCGTCCTCCACTTCGAGCCACCCTACGCCACCTCTCTCCACAAGGTCAACACCTTCTCCGTCGGCGCGCCCCGGTGCGCCGCAGCGGCGATCTCCCCGTCCCGACAGCGATCGCGGAACCCATCGGGCACCCCTGACCGCTCGGCGACGAGGACGCGGGCGGCACAGGCCGGATAGGGCACACGCCCCACCACCGCCATCTCGGCCCCGTGCGGACCCACCTCGCGCCACCACGCACCCTCGCGGCATCGGGGGCCCGGTCAGCGTGTGGCGAGGACCTCGAGCAGCGTCGCGACCAGCGTGGAGGGCGGGACCTGGATCGTCGCCACAGGCGCGAGCACCGCATCGGGGGCGATCTCGGCCGGGAGCAGCGAACGGTAGAGCTCGGGTCGCCACCGGTGGTGCACCGTGCACTGGAACCGGGCGAGCTCACGCGTCCGACGCTGGGACAACCCGACGAGCTTGCCGCCCGGCTCCCCGCGCCCCACGGTGGTCACCTCACCCGGACCGAGCCCCGCGAAGCACACCGTTCCCCCCAACGCGCCCCGCACCAGCGCGCCGCGGTGCACGGCCAGCCCGCGCTCGTCGATGCCCGACCGGTGCAGCGCCTCGACCCAGGCATCGCCGAGCCAGGCGAACGACCGGGTCACATCGTCGTCCCACAGCACATCGCCCCGGGCGATGACGACGTCGACCCAGGTCGACTCACCGGGCATCAGGAGCACCGCTCCCCCGCCGCTGCGTCGGCGGTGAACCGAGACCCCGGCGGCATCCGCCGCGGCGCGGTCGACGGTGTCGAGCTGGGTGCTGCCCAGGACGAGCGCGGGCGCGTCGACCGCGAGGTGCCAGAGCTGGCGGCCGTCGTCGGGGTCGGCCACGAGTCCGTGGAGCTCGCCCGCATCGCCGGTGACCTCGCGCCGCACCCAATCCCTCGACTCGCTCATCGCCAGATCATGCCCCGGCCAGATCATGCCCCGGCCAGATCATCATGAAGGTCCCGGTCAGCGGGCGATCGTGGCGCGGTCGACGGCGAAGGCCTCCACCGCCGAGAGATCGACGTCCACCCCGATGCCCGCCCCCGCCGGCACCGCGACCGTCCCGCCGCGCAGCACGAACGGCTCGGTGATGACATCACGAGCGAAGTACCGACCGGACGGGCCGAGATCGCCGACCAGGTTGCACACCGGCGACGTCGCCACCGCCACCGCCGCGGCACGGCCGACGCCCGACTCCAGCATGCCGCCGACGAACGCCGAGCACCCGGCCCCGGCGATGTGGTGGAGGACCTCGATCGTGGCGCGCAGGCCGCCGAGGCGGGCGAGCTTCACGTTCACGACGAACGGCGCACCGCTCATCGCCCCCACCGCCTCGTGGAACGCGGCCGCGTCCGGGATCGACTCGTCGAGGGCGATCGGGGTGTCGAGGGACCCGAGCAGCGACGCATCTCCGGCCAGGCGGCCCGGGGTCGACGGCTGCTCGAGGTACGAGAGCCCCAACCCGTCGAGCTCGGCGAGGTCCGGGGGAGCGACACCCTCGAGCCACTCCCCCAGCGATCCGTTGGCATCCGCGGCGAGGACGAGGTCGGGCCAGGCGCGGCGCACCGCCCGCAGCGGTTCGAGCAACCAGCCGGGGGTGACCTTCAGCTTGACCTGGGCATAGCCCTCGCGGAGCCGACGCTCGACCACGGCGAGCAGCTCGTCGACCGACGACGCGACGCCGACGACCGTGCCGACGGGTACGCGCTCGACACCAGGGCCGAGCTCGGCGGTCAACGACCGGCCCAGGCGCCGATGGGCGAGGTCGACGCAGGCCACCTCGAGCCCCGCCATCGCCATCGGGTTCGCACGCGCCGACGGAGCGCTCCGTCCCTCGAGCACGGCGGGCGCGAGCTCGTCGCGCAGCACGGTCCACGCCGCGGGGGTGTGCTCGGGGCTGTAGCCCGGATGCGACAGCGTGGAGCACTCGCCCCACCCCTCGACGCCGTCGGCCGCGACGGCGTGCACGAGCACGAGGTCCCGGTCCCGTTCGACCCCGTGCGCGGTGGCGAACGGCTCGACGAGCGGGATCCGCACGCGGACCAGCTCGAGGTGCTCGGGCACCTCGAGCGGGAGCGGCTCGGAGAACCGGCCCGGCCGGGCCTCTGGCGTCACGCCGGGACGGCGTCTAGCTCGATGGCGGACCCGACCCGGCCGAGAGGTCCGGCCGACTCGGTGGCATCGCCGCCGAGGTACGGCGTCCAGTCGTCGGGCACCGTGGTGACCGCGGCGGCGACCCAGCTGCCGCCCACCGGCGGACCGGGCCGACAGCGGAGGCGCATCGAGGTCTCGTGCAGCAGGCGGTCCCGCTTGGTCGAGTTGCAGCGGTGGCAGGCCGCCACGACGTTCTCCCACGTGTGCGGCCCGCCCTTCGACCGCGGCACCACGTGGTCGATGCTGTCGGCGTGGCGGCCGCAGTACTGGCAGACCCCGCCATCGCGCAGGAAGACCCCACGCCGGCTGAGCGTCGTGTGGTGCCGGTGCGGGACCCGCACGAACACCCGGAGCCGCACGACGCTCGGCACCGCGAGGGTGAGGTGCTCCGAGCGGATCTCGTCGTCGGACCCGTGGACGAGCTCGGCCTTCTCGGCGAGCACGAGGACCACGGCGCGACGCGCGCTCACGACCGACAGCGGCTCATAGGAGGCGTTGAGCACCAGCGCCCGGGACATGACGGGTGAGCGTATCGGTCGGGCCGCGTCCGGGCCGGGGAAATCCCAGGAGCGGGAACGGGCCACCGGGAACGGGTGCGGTGGCACGCCGCTCGATCAGCGGGTCAGGTTCGGCCAGGCCCGGCACCAGTGGAGGTAGGTCACGACGTCGCCGGGTGACGGGCCGGTGTCGGCCGCGCCGTAGGCCGTGCGGAACCGGAACGCGAGGTAGGCCCGGTCGGGAAGGGGCAGGAACGGCGCCGCACGCCACCACCCCGGCACCGCGAGCACGAGGACCTGCCGGACGGCGGTGGGCCACAGCGAGGGCCGCACCAGCACGGCGAAGGTCGCGCCGATGAGCCAACGCGCCCCGAACCCTGACGACGCGGCGGACGCGGGTCGCGGGCTCATCGGTCAGCGCGGTGGAGCAGCACGACGGGGATCTCGCGGTCGCCGGCCGAGCTCTCGTAGTCGGCGAAGCCGGGCATGATCTCCTTCTGACGCTCCCAGATGGCCGAGCGCTCGTCACCGGTGAGCACCCGGGCCTCGGCCGGCACCTTGTCGGCACCGACCTCGATCACCACCGTCGGGTTGGCGACGATGTTGTGGTACCAGGCGGGGTGCGTCGGCGCGCCCGCGGCCGAGGCGAAGACGGCGAGGTCGTCGCCCACGGGCTGGTAGACGAGCGGGTTCACGCGCTCCCTGCCCGACTTGGCGCCGACCGTGGTGACGAGCACCATCGGGGCACCCTCGAAGTTCCCGCCGACCTTGCCGTCGTTGGCCCGGAACTCCTCGATGATCTGGGCGTTGAAGTCGTGCGGTGGGGAATCGGACATCAGGCGGCCACCTCGCAGGTCAGGTCGATCGGCACGGTTCATCGGGGCGACGAGTCGTCGCCCCGATGCAGGCTACGCCGACGCGAGCAGGTCGCGACCGAGTCCGGCCAGGCCCACAGCAGCCGCACCGACCAGCGGACCGTCGGCGCCGAGGCCGGCCGGGCGGATCTCGGTGCCGCGGGAGAAGTCCAGTCGGCACCGGGCGTCGATCTCGCGTTGCGCGGCGTCGAAGAACGGCTGGCCGTAGCCGAGCGCGACCGACCCGGCCACGACCGCCAGGCGCACGTCGAGCAGGTTCGCCGTCGACGCCACGGCCCGTCCGACCATGGTTCCGGTTCGCTCGACGACGTCGGGTCCGGCCTGGGCCGGGGGCGCACCGGTGATCGCGGCGATGGCCGTGCCCGACGCCTCGGCCTCGAGGCAACCGTGGGCCCCGCAGCCGCACAGGTGCCCGTCCGGGTCGACCGTGATGTGGCCGATGTGGCCTGCGTTGCCGTCGACGCCGTCGAGCATCCGGCCGTCGGCCACGACGCCGCCTCCCACGCCGGTCGAGACCACCATGGCGAGGTAGTTGGCGACCCCCGTCGCCGCGCCCTTCCACCCCTCCCCCAGCGCGAGGGCCTTGGCGTCGTTGTCGACGAACGTGATCAGGCCCAGGTGGGCGGCGAGGCGATCGTGGAGGGGGAAGCCCCGCCAGGCCCCGATGTTGACCGGCGAGACGGTGGCGCCACCCCACGTCATCGGTCCGCCGCAACCGACCCCGCACACGAGGAGATCGCCTGGGCCGATGTCGGCCGCCACGAGGACGGAGTCGACGAGGGCGGTGAGGTGGGCGAACAGCTCGTCACCGTCGCTCGTGCGCACCGTAGGGGTCTGAGCGTGGTCGAGGAGCACCCCGCCGGTGGTGACCAGCCCCGCCGCCATCTTGGTTCCACCGATGTCGACAGCCAGGACCAGCTCGCTCATCGACGAGAGCGTAGGTCCCGCGCCCGGGGTTCCGGTTCGGCTCGTCGCTCAGGCTCCCTTCGGACCAGGACTCGACGCCACGTCAGACCACTCGCTGGTGCCACGTCGGACCGATCAGCAGGCGGTGCTCGCCCGCCAAGCCATGGCCGCGTTCCTGTACCGCCTCGACAGCTTCGAAGACCCCGGCACTGAAGACCCTGGCACTGCTGGGACCTTCACCCAACTCACCGTCGGCGGCAGCCACACCTGCGGACTCCGGCCGAACGCCTACTTCCAGTGTTGGGGATCCATGGCCGCGCTCGATGCGCCGCTGGCTTGAGGTTGAACCTGCGCGCGGCCCGTATCCCGGCATGATCGAGCCGACCAGCGAGCAGGGCTCCCGCACCTACGCCAACTGGCGACACGGTCACCGCGCTGCCGTCACGCGTCGAGATCGGCGATGCGCACGTGCCCGGCGCGTCCGGCGAGGCGTTCCAGGTCGCTGGTGTCGCAGGTCGCGATCACCGCGCCGCATCGAAGGTCCGCGTCGACCACGAGGAACGCATCCATGCCGAGCTCGGACCCCGCTCCTGCTGACCGTTGACACCCGCCGAGGAGCTGGCCGGCTCGCACGCCGACCCGACCGTCCACCGGGTGGACCTCGACCCGCTCACCACGTAGGCCGGCGAAGACCCCGGCGTCCGCAGGCCGACCCCGGCTCCGATGTCTGTCTGACCGAATCAGAGAGCAAGGGTCGGGACCCGCCACCGACGGCTGCAGGTCGGGCCACTGCCCTGTCTGGGCTCGCCTTCGACCCACGATTCGTACGCCAGTTCGGGGGTCGTCGGTCGGGGTTCTTGTCATCGAACACTTGTACCCTTGTGGTCGTGGATGAGTCCCGGTCG
>CAZGEF010000062.1:1281-18878 GCA_964525005.1 uncultured Rhabdothermincola sp. | reverse complement strand
CCACGGCTCATCCCGACCCAGGCCACCAAAGTCGATTGCTCAGCACAGTCCTAGTGCTGCCGATCCGGCACGATCCCAGCCGGCGTCGGGCCTCGACGCCGACGTGATCAGTCCGCGGCCCGACGTCGGGATCGACGGGATCGACGCACCCAGAGCACCAGCGCGGCGACGGCGACCGCCACGACACCGACGACGACACGGATGCGGGCGGACGGCTTCGGGCCGGCATCGGGCTCCACCAGGTCCCGGCCCGCCGGCGAGACGTCGACGATCACCTCGTCGTCGACGGTGCTCACCACCACCACGTCGTCACCCGCGTTCACGTCGACGTCGGCATCGTCGGTGTGCACGACGACATCGGTGCCCGATGCGGCAACCTCGACGTCGGCACCGGCGGTGTGGACCACGATCTCGTCGTCGCGGACCTCGATCTCGACCCCGGCGGGAAGACCGGGCACGGCCGAGGCGTCGGAGTCCGCATCGACGACGGCGACGACCTGCTCGACGACCTCGGTCACCTCGACGACCTCGACGACCTCGACGACCTCGGTCACCTCGACGACCTCGGTCACCTCGACGGCAGGCGGCTGCGACGCGAGGGCATCGATGATGGCCTCGTCCTCGACGATCTCGTCGACCAGCGCGTCGACGACGTCAGCCATGCCGGCACGCTCGGCCGCGTCGACTTCGGTCTCGTCCGCGATCTCGTCGAGGATGGCGTCGACCGGAGCCGTCTCGTCGTCAGAGACCGACCGGCGGGGACGCGAACGTTGGGGGTCGTAGCCCATCAGGCTCTCCTGGGGACGGTGCGGGGGGCAGGATCCGGGCCAGCAGCACGTCGAGCTCGGCCGCGGCCTCGGCCGCACCCGCTCGCTTGCCGAGCGCGTGCACGGGCAACGACTGCGCCGCGGCCTCCGCGACCGCGGCGCGCAGGTGGACCGGGGGGATGACGAGGTCGGGGTACTGCTCGACGAGCTGGTCATGCCAGTACTTCGCGTCGCGAGTGCGCCCGAGTCGGTTGACGGCGATGCCGGCGACCTCGAGGTCACCGCCCCGTCGCTGGCCGATGCGGTCGACCGTGCGCAGGATCTGCTGGACGCCGTCGGACGCCCACGCCGCGGGCTCGGTGACGATGAGCGCCTTGTCGGCTGCGAAGAGGCCGTTGACCGTCAAGAGGCCGAGCGAGGGCGGGCAGTCGATGATGACCAGGTCGGCATCGAGACCTTCCATCGCGACCTGGAGGCGATCCTGCGCACCGATGGGATCGTTGGCCAGATGCGGCTCGCGGGCGGCGAGCGCAGGCGAGCTGGGCGCGACCCGAACCGTGGGGCCCAGCTCGGCTGGCCAGCCCGAGTCGGACAGCACCTCGGCGAGGACGCCCGGGCGGTCGGCTTCGAGCGCCTTGTCGATGGTGACCGGCGGGTCCCACACGGCGAGTCCGGTCGTGGCGTTGGCCTGGGGATCGAGGTCGACGACGACGACACGATGCCCGGCGTGGGCCGCGGCAGAGGCAAGGCCGAGCGCGATCGTGGTCTTGCCCACCCCGCCCTTCTGGTTGACGACCGCGATGCACGGCATCCCGCCACGGTAGTGCAGGTGGGCGGGCTCCCCGGATCCAGGTCCCCGGATCCAGGTCCCCGAACCAGGCATCGAACCAAGTGCCCGAACCAAGTGCCCGGACCGGCTATCGAGCAGGCAAGACGACGACCGCTCCGACGGCGGCGGGAACAACAGCGGATCCGGCTACGTTTCAGCACCCATGGCATCGATCAGCGCCGGCGATCCGGCTCCCGACTTCACCCTCACCGACCAGAACGGGGAACCGGTCACCCTCAGCGCCTACCTGGGCACGTGGGTGGTCGCCTACTTCTACCCGGCCGACGACACGCCGGGCTGCACGGTCGAGGCGTGCTCGTTCCGCGACGCCTACGAGGACTTCGTCGATGCCGGCGCCGAGGTCATCGGCATCTCGAGCCAGGACGAGGCGTCCAAGAAGAAGTTCGCCGAGAAGCACAACCTGCCGTTCAAGCTGGTGGCCGACACCGACAACGCGGTCCGCAAGTCCTTCGGGGTCCCCAAGACGCTCGGCCTCCTGCCGGGCCGGGTCACCTACGTCATCGATCCCGACGGTGTCGTGCGCAAGGTGTTCTCGTCGCAGTTCGGCGTGAAGAAGCACACCGGCGAGGCCCTGGCCACCATCGCCGCCGGCTGACCCGAACTGACCACCTGAGCCCGAACTGGCTGGGAAGACCCGTGCTATTCGGCGTACCTGTCCAGCCAGAACGACCGACCTACCAAGGGCGGGCTCGTCGGTCAGGCGTCGAGGAGGAACGAGCCGTCGTCACGAACCGTGACCGACCGGCCGATCCAGTCGCCGTCGAGCATCGCGACGCACGTGGCGAGATCTCCCGTGGACGCCATGGTCCGGCCCGGCTCGCCGTCGAGCTCGACATCGAGGAACACGACGGCGCGGTGCGGCTCGCCGGCCACGTGCTCAACCGTCCAACTCGCGATGGTCGCGACACCGGTGAAGGTGTCGTGCACCGCCACGACCGTGTCGGCCTCGGCCGCCTCGTCGGTCACGTCCTCGACCGGCGGCCACGGACCGTCGGTCGACGGCGTCGCCGTCGACCAGACGCTGAAGGCCTGCTTGTTGAGGAAGCCGCTCACGCTCGAGCTGAGCCCGAACGACCCCGGGTCGCGGCGCAGACGATCGACGAGCTCGACGAAGGCCTGGAGCACGTAGTTGTTGAGCGGGCCCCCGCCGAACGACATCCCGCCCGTGACGGTCAGCGGTCGGACCTCCGGGTCGGTTCCGGGACCCGGACCCACCACCGGGTCCGGGCCCGGCGGCGGGTCCGGCAGGGGTAGTCCCAACGCCTCGGCGTAGAGCTGCACCGCGACCGGGAAGCAGCTGTAGAGATCGACGTGGGCGAGGTCCTCCGGGCCGATGCCGGCGAGCTCGAGCACCCGGGACGCGCCGACCTCGGCGCCGATGCAGCGATGCAGATCACGACGCTGGAGCACGGGGATGGTGTGGTTCGAGACGGTCGCGCCGTGCAGGAACACCCACCGATCCTCGGCGATGCCGAAGCGGGCGGCCGCATCGGCCGAGACCACCAGGACCGCGGCCGCCTGGTCGACGTTCCACTGCGAGCACATGGCCTTGGTGTACGGCGTGGAGATCATCCGGTTGTCCGACGACGGGGTCACGATCTCGGCTGCCGACCGACCCGAGCGGTCCCAGGCGTGCGGGTTGTCCCGCGCCACGGCGGCGAACGCGGCCAGGAGTGCGCCCAGCGCGGCATCGCGCTCGTCGGGGGAGCGACCCCGAGCGTGCATGCGGGCGTGCTCCATCAGCGCGTAGGAGACCGACGGGGTCACGGCGTTGCGGGTCAGCTCGAGATCGGCGATGCCCAACGACTCGGGGGCGAGCACGACATCGGGGTGCACCCCCTCGGGCTGCTCGGTGTCGACGACGGACACGCCGGTCGCCTTGGCCCGCACGACGCGATGGCGCGCCTCTCCCCCGACCACGAGCGCGACCTCGACGTCACCCGACGCGATGCGGTCGGCGGCCAGCGTGAAGAGGTCCTGCTGCACGATGCCGATCTGGGCGACGGCGGTGATCGGCGCGGCGGCCCCGATCCGCGCGCCGACGAGACGACCAGCGTCGCGGTAGGCCCAGCTGCCGCCGGGCACGGCCACCAGATCGACCGCGGCGCCCAGGTCGGCGGCACCGCTGTCGGCCACGGCGGCCTCGGCGGCCCGGGCCATCAGCACGACGGCCTCGTCGAGCTCGGCGGGGTCCTCCCCGTGCTGATCGGCGAGACCGACCCCGACCACGACCGGGGTCCGCGGGTCAACCATCCTGCGCCCCCTGCGCCGCGGGGGTCCGACCTCCGCCCCCGCAGGAGATCAACCGCTGGCAGACCTGGTCGATCGGCACGGCGAAGTGGATCTGGGGGCCCGGATCGAACCCGAGGGGGAAGTAGTCGAGCGAGGCCACGCCCACCACCCGCTGGTCGATGTCCAACATGGGACCGCCCCGGAAGTGGGCGCCGAGCTTGGCGTCGTGCTGGAACCCGTCGGCGGACTGATCGATGATGAGGCCGTTGGTCACCGCCGCGCCCACCCCGCCGACGCCGGTCACCGGGAAGACGTAGCTGCCGACCAGTCGGGCTTGGTCGTTGCCCGCCAGCCACTCGGGTATCACCACGTCGGCGATCGGCGCCTTGAGGAGGGCGAGGTCCCGGGACGCGTCCCAGTTCCACAACTCGGCCTCGACCACCGAGTCGCCCTGGCGGATCCGGACCGGCGGCGCCGGTTCGACCGTGGCCGCCCTGACCGTGGCATACGACGTCACGAAGTACGCGTCACCCCCGTCGTCGATGACGGCGAACGCCGTGCCCGGCGAGGCGAGGCCCTCCTCGTCGAAGGTCTCCACGCTGAACACGATGGGGGCGAGCGCCTGCGCGAGCTGGGCCATCTGCGAACCCGACTGCGACGCCTTGATGGGCCCCGCGGCGTCCTCGATCTCGGTGAGCGTGTCCTCGCGCTTCTGCTCGATGGATGCCTCGGCGTCGAGCCAGCGGTTCTCGAAGTCGTCCTGGCCCTGCTCGATGTCGCTCACGCGGGTGTTGAAGTTGGTCCACCAGAACGCACCGCTCAGCCCGAACGCCACCGCCACGAGGGCGAAGATCAACATCCACAGCAGGATCGACCGGGTGAAGATCGGGAACCGCACGGACTTGCGCGCCGCCAGGCGACGGGCCTTCTCGGTGCGGCGCCAATCCTTGCGGCGCTCCCGACGCGACCGCTGGTCGGCGTCGTGGTCGGCGTCGTGGTCGGCAGCGCCTGGACCGGGATGCGCCGTGGTCGCGACGTCGATGGCGGGTTGCGGGCCGGTCACGGGCTCGCCGTCGATGCGCACCGCACCACCGGCGGCGCCAGCCGCGTGGACCTGCGTCCCGGCGTCGTCTGCCGACCGGTGCGACCGGGTCACCTCAGGCGTGACCTCGTCGCCGAACAGCTTGGACAGCGCATCGTCGGCCGAATCGAGATGACCGGGCGACGGATCGGGTGGGTCGTCGGGAGCCACCGCGTGCGACGCCCAGTCGGAGAGCTTGTCGTCCGGGCTCATGGCGTCCTCGCCTTCGTGGTGGTGGTCGTACCACCATCGGACTCGTCAGGTGGGCCCGTCCCCGTGGTGGGTGCGGTCGTGGTGGTGGTGGTGGTCGTCGTCGTCGGGGCCGACGGAGCGGGCAGCGAGGGCGTCTGCACGCACGGGCCACCGCAGTCGGTCGAGAGCGAACCGACGGCCTGCCTCTGGGCTCTCCGGCGGTTCGGCTCGACCGTAACGGACGCACCCGGTGCGGGAAGTGGACCCGGGGCCGGGAAGTCGAGCACGGGCTTGCCCTCCATGGCTCGCTTCATGAAGGTGCCCCAGGTCTTGGCGGGGATCGTGCCGCCCATCACCTGACCGACGCCGTTGATGTTGAGCATCGACCGTGGCTCATCCGCGTAGCCCATCCACACCGAGGTGACGAGCTGAGGTGTGTAGCCGACGAACCAGGCGGCCTTGTACTCGTCGGCCGACCCCGTCTTGCCCGCGGCGGGACGACCGATGTTCGCCGCCTTGCCCGTACCGCCCTCGATGACCCCGCGGAGCATGTCGGTGGTGGTGTCCGCGATGGCCGGATCGAGCACCTGCTGACCGATCCGGGCGGTGTTGTCCTCGAGCACGGTGCCGTCGGGTTTGGTCACCTTGACCACCGGCGTCGCGCTGAGGCGCGCCCCGTGGTTGGCGATCGTGGCGTAGCCGGCCGCCATGTCGAGGGGCGAGACCGTGTACGCCCCGAACGTGATGGACAGACCGTAGGTGCGATCGAGCGAGATGCGCGACACGCCGAGGCGGTTGGCCATCTCGGCGATCTTGTCCGCTCCGAGGTCGTAGGCGAGTTGGCCGAAGTACACGTTGCTCGACGCCGCCGTCGCCGAACGCATCGTGCCACCGGAGCCGCCCCGGACCGAGCAGCCCGTGCCGGTGCAGTTGGGGATGGTCCAGCCTCCTCCACCGCCGTAGGCGGTCTCGGGGGTGAACCCACCCTCCAACGCGGCCGCGACGGTGAAGGTCTTGAAGGACGACCCAGCCTGCATGCCCGACGACCCGCCGAGGCCCAGGTTCACCTGGCTCTGGTTGAAGTCGCGCCCACCGACGAAGGCACGCACGTAGCCCGTCGAGGGGTCGATCGAGACCAGCGACATCTCGAGGGGGTACTCGGTCCGACCGAGACCCTGCTGCACCGACTCCTCGGCCATCACCTGCAGGTACGGATCGAGCGTGGTCTCGATGCGGAGCCCACCCTGGTCGACGAGCTCGGGGCCGTAGCGCTCGACGAGGTACTGACGTACGTAGTCGACGAAGTACGGGAAGTTCGTCGCGCCGTTGACGGGCGGCTGGTGGACGATCGTGTAGGCCTTGTCGTCGGGCGGAGGACCGTAGGCGAGGTACCAGACCGGACGGTTCACGGCGTCGTCGAACTCGGCCTGGCCGATGGCACCGGTCTCGAGCATGTCGTCGAGGACCTGGTGCCGCACGGTCTCGGCCGCGAAGGGGTTGTCGCGTGGCCCGAGGCGCGACGGAGACGGGATGACCCCGGCGAGCAGTGCCGCCTCGGACAGGTCGAGGTCGCGGATGTTCTTGTGGAAGTAGGTCTCGGCCGCCGCGCCCGCGCCGTACGCGCCCCCGCCGAAGTACGTCTGGTCGAGGTACCGGAAGAGGATCTCCTCCTTGGCCGCCTGCGTGGAGCCGAGCTCGTCGGCGAGCTCCCGCTCGACCCGCGTGGCGAGCACCGCTTCGTTGAGCTTGCGGGTGACGGTGCGCTCCGGCGACAGATACGCCTGCTTCACGTACTGCTGGGTGATCGTCGATCCGCCCTGGACCGTCTCACCTTCCTCGTAGTTGGTCCACGCCGCACGGAAGAGGCCCTGGGGGTCGATGCCCCGGTGCGTCCAGAAGCTGCGGTCCTCGGCCGAGACCACCGCCTTCTCGAGCACCTCGGGGATGTCCTCCTTGGTGATCTCCGCCGTGACGTCG
Organism: uncultured Rhabdothermincola sp.; assembly: GCA_964525005.1. GTDB lineage: Bacteria > Actinomycetota > Acidimicrobiia > Acidimicrobiales > Acidimicrobilacustridaceae > CAZALT01. The sequence continues at coordinate 11,779 of CAZGEF010000062.1, read as the reverse complement.
AACTTCCGGAACGAGCCGATCTCGGTGCCGAACGCGTCGTAGACGTAGCTGGGCTGGGACTCGATCTTCGGGTTGGGCTCGGGGACCGTGCCGGGAAGATCGGAGAACAGGAGCATGCCGAAACCGGACGCGGCGGTACCCCCGACGAGGATCGGGATGCCGAGCACGAGGACCACGACGACCCGCAGCGTCGTACGGCTCATCCTGCGCCAACGAGGACGACGTTCGATCATGACTCCCTCCGGTACGTGCAACCCAGCGAACCATCAGCGGGCCGGAAGTCCCGTCCGGGCCCCGACAGCACGATGGTGTCCGTGGCCGTCCTGCGCTCGTCGAGCCACGCGCCGTTCGCGTAGACCTGGTAGGTCGTCTTGCACCCGTCGAGGAACGTCGTGTAGGTGCCTGCGGGCAGGGCACCGCTGTGGGGTACGTCGAAGTCCTGACCGACCGGGAAGTCGGGAGCGTCCGGGCCCGACGTCGTGGTCGTCGGCTTCGGACCGCACGACGGCGAGGTGAACGAGTCGGTCACCCCTTCGGCGCTCGCGGTGAACGTGGTCGAGCCCTCGCGCGTGCAGGTCACCTCCCAGCTGGCGATGCCCTGCGAGCTCGTCGTGGCCGTGGCCGTGCCGTACTGCAACGACCCCGAACCCGACAGCACGACCTCGACCGACGAGATGGGCTGCCCGACGACGACCCCGCGGTCGCTGACCACCTGATCGGTGAGCAGCGCACGGACATGGGCCGTGTCGCCGACGTTGAGCGCCGCGATGTCGAGTCCGACCTGGAGCGACCGACCGGTGAAGGCTTCGAGGCTGAGATCGACGGTGGCCCGGCCGTCGACGGCGACGACATAGGCCAACGACGACGACCGGCTCGCCAGCGTGGGCGCGAGCCACGCCCGCACCCGGTACTTGCCGCCGTGGACCCCCTGGGCCTGGTACGAACCGGCGCCGTCGGCCACAACGGTGGCCGTGCCGCTGCGGTCGCCGACCACCCGCTCGATCAGCACGGTGGCACCGGCGACCGGGCCTTCCGGACCGGTCACCCGGCCGCTGATCGACGCGGTGCCGCCGTACACGTCGAGCGGTGGGCGCGAGCTCGTCGCCTTCGACTCGAACGGCTGGATCCTCGTACCGCGGGCGTCGACGAGGACGAAGTCCTCGGGCAACGTGACCGTGCGGAGATCGCCGCCGCCGTCGATCCCCGACAGCGTGAAGGAGGTGGGCGACGTCGAGTCGGGCTCGGCACCGCCGTCGCCTGTGCAGGCAGCCAGGACCAGCACGCCGACGCAGAGGGCCACGACCGCAGCGAGGGTCGGCCGCGACGGTCGAGCGGGGCGCTCAGATCGGTGGTGCTGCTGGGGTGGACGACGGAACATGAGACCTCGGCATGTGCGCGCCGCGCGGCTGCGACGCGGCGACCCCACCTGGGGGTCCAGCGTAGAACGATGCCACCACCGAGCGGTGGAGGGGCATCGCCCACCGAACACCGACGGGTTGTCTCCGCGCCTTTCCGGTCATGCCGTGGTCGCCGATGCACATCGGCGTCGCTGCTCGCTCAGCTGACGGGTGTGCCCGCTCAGGTGATGACGCGGGCGTCGTCACCGGTGAGGTCGATGATGACGGTGGGCGAGCAGGCCGACTGGACGAGCTGCCACGCCTCGGACGCGGACTCGCATTCGAGCGAGGCGAGGGCCAGGTGGGGGTCGGTGGCGTCGCCGCGGCGCCGGTGCTCGTCGTACTGGGCCCAGGAATCGAAGCCGTGCAGCCGCAGCGCCGCGGACTCGCGGGCGGCTGCGAGGCGCAGCTCGCGGGCGGCCCTGCGGGAACGGGGCGAAGACAGCACGGCGGCCTGCGCCCACTCGACATCGGCATGCGCTTCGCCGATGAGGCGATCGCGGTTGATGTCGGCGCGCTCGGTGCGACGACGGAGCTCGGCCGCGTCGGCGCGCGCCTGGGCGAGGTGCGCCTGGGCCGTCGCGACACGCCGCAGCGCGTCCACCACCTCGCGGTCGCTGGGCCCGACAGGCAGCTCGGCGGCCGCCGGGCCGCCTTCGAGTCGCCAACCCTGCAATGAGACTGACGCCATGACTGTCCCCTGTGATCCGGAAGAGTGGTTCGGTGTGCTGGTTCGGTGTGCTGGTTCGGTGGCGTCGACGGGCCGAGCGCGGCTTCGCGGCCGACCCCACCAGTACGCTGACACCGACGTCACTAGGCCAAACGACCTATGCGATGTCGTCATCATGCACCCGCCGACCGCTCGATGCAACGGGCCCGGGCGATTTCGCCCGATCCTGACACCGGTAGCCTCGTTCCGTGACCCTCCCGCCTGCCCCGGGCGGCCCGACCGCCTCACGAGGTCCTGCCTCTCGGCCACGACGACCCGCAGTCGTGCTGCTGTCGGGAGGACTCGACTCCGCGACCTGCCTCGCGCTCGCCCGCCGCGACGGGTTCGAACCCGTCGCCCTCAGCTTCTCGTACGGTCAGCGCCATGCCGTCGAGCTCGCCGCGGCGACCGCCATCGCCGCGGCCCACGACGCCGAGCACGTCGTCGCCGAGATCGACCTGCGACCGTTCGGGGGCTCCGCGCTCACCGACACCTCGATCGCCGTGCCCAAGCACGACCGTGTCGACGACCTCGACGCGCTCGACATCCCCGTCACCTACGTGCCGGCGCGCAACACCATCTTCTTGTCGTTCGCGCTCGCGCTCGCCGAGGTCCGTGGCGCCACCGACATCTTCATCGGTGTGAACGCGCTGGACTACTCGGGCTATCCCGACTGCCGGCCCGACTACATCGACGCCTACACCCGCATGGCCAACCTCGCGACCCGCGCCGGGGTCGAGCAGGACCGCCACGGTTCCGGCCCGCTCGTGATCCACACGCCCCTGCTCGACCTGCACAAGTCCGAGATCATCGCGCTCGCCGTCGAGCTCGGTGTCGACCTCGCCACGACCATCAGCTGCTACGACCCCGACGGCGACGGACGAGCGTGCGGTCGGTGCGACGCGTGCCTGCTGCGCGCCGACGGCTTCGGACGGGCCGGCCTCGACGACCCGACGCCCTACGGCGCGGCGACGCCCCCGGCAGGCACCCGGTGAGCGAGACACCGGCACCGGCACCGGTGCGGGCCGGCGGACGGAACGACCGGAGCACCTATCGCGTCAAGGAGCTCTTCCTCACCCTCCAGGGCGAGGGGATCAACGCCGGTCGACCTGCCGTGTTCTGCCGGTTCTCCGGTTGCAACCTGTGGAACGGCCACGAGAGCTCGCGCGCGTCGGCGACCTGCCGGTTCTGCGACACCGACTTCGTCGGCATCGACGGACCCGGAGGCGGGGCCTTCCGGGGGGCCGACGCGCTGGCCGAGGCCGTGCTGTCCACCTGGGTCACGGGCACGGGCACGGGCAACCAGCTCCGCTCACCGCACACCGACGACGGCCCGATCGACGACGGCCCGATCGACGACGGCCCGATCGACGACGGCCCGGCGAGCAGGCGAGCGACGCCCCTGGTCGTGTGCACCGGGGGTGAGCCGCTCCTGCAGCTCGACCGCGCCGCGGTCGCCGCGCTCCACGACCGGGGCTTCGAGATCGCCATCGAGACCAACGGCACGCTCCCCGTCGTCGACGGCATCGACTGGGTATGCGTCAGCCCCAAGGCCGATGCCGACCTCGTGGTCGAGTCCGGCGACGAGCTCAAGCTGGTGTTCCCCCAGCAGCGGGGTGAACCCGAGCGCTACCAGCACCTGCGGTTCGACCACTTCCTCCTCCAGCCGATGGACGGGCCCGATCGCGCCGACAACACGCGGCTGGCCATCGACTACTGCCTCACCCACCCGACCTGGCGCCTGAGCGTCCAGACCCACAAGTACCTGGGGATCCCCTGATGGACGTGTTCAAGGAGTTCACCTTCGAGGCGGCCCACCGCCTGCCGAACGTGGCGCCCGACCACAAGTGCGCCCGACTCCACGGTCACTCGTTCCGAGTCCGGGTCGTGGTCGAGGGGCCCGTCGGTGACCGGTCCGGGTGGGTCGTCGACTTCGCCGACATCGGAGCCGCGTCACGGCCCGTGTTCGACGCGCTCGACCACCGCTTCCTCAACGAGATCGACGGGCTCGACAACCCCACGAGCGAGCGGATCGCGATGTGGATCTGGGACCGCCTCGAGGCCGCGCTACCCGGCCTGGCGACCGTTGCCGTGCACGAGACGTGCACCAGCGGTGCCGTCTACCACGGCCCGTCCACGTCGTGAGCACCAAACCGTGATGTTCGGGCTCGTGATGTTCAGCCCGTGAGGTCGATCGTCGGGCCCGCACCGTTGCGGCCCGGCGCGTCCGCGTCGGTCGCGCCACCGTCCTCGGCGTCGTCCGCGACCTCGTCGTCCACTTCGTCGGGGAGCTCGAGCAGCTCCCGATAGGCCGCCTCGGCCGCGGCCAGCTCACGGCGGGCGAAGCCCTCCACGACCGGGTCGATGCCACCGCTCGCCGAGGGCTGCGCCGCCTCGGATCGGTCCTTCGTCGCCAGGTAGTCGTCGTAGGACGCGAACCCCATGCGTCCCAGCACGGCCTGCTGCTGGGCCTCGAGCTCGGCGACCCGCCCACGCGCCGCGCCACCTCCGAAGCGGCTCTGGGACTTCTTCGCGAGCTTGGCCAGCTCACCGGCGAGCTCCTCGAGCGCCGCGGCGTCGGCCACGTCGATCTCGGCGGGTGCGTCGGAGGTCGCCGCGCTCGCGAGCTGCACGTCGATCTGTGCCACCTGGAGCTGCGCGTTGGCCAGCCGCTTGAGCGCCGCGACCACCTCGCGCTCGCGCCACGAGAGCTTGGCGTCGTCGGAGTCAGCCCCCGACGGGTTTCCGGCCATGGACATGGTTCGAGCGATCTCCCGAGGTCTTGCGACCCCGCCAACCTACCCGCACAACCGCGACGACCGGGGCCACCCGGTCTCGCCACCCTCGCCACCCGGTCTCGCCACGCTGGGCTCGGGACGGCCTGCGCCGCGACAACGGCCGGTCGCTCGCCGGTCGCTCGCCGGTGGTCAGGATCGCGGCGTCGGGCCGCGATCGTCGTCGTCCTCGCCGCCGCGGTCCCCGTGGTCTCTCAGGGCCCGGTCGCCCAGCCCGATGTCGGCGACCTGCTGCTCGAGTGCGGCGATGACCTCGTCGGGCGTGGATCGGCCACCCACCGAACGAGGTGCCGCGTCGTCGGTCACGGTCGGTGGCGCGACGACGGGCCGCGATGGGTCCTCGCCACCACGGGCCGACGAGCGAGCGCCTGACCGACGACGACGAGCGATGAGCACGCCGACGACCACCGCGAGGAGCACCACACCCACGACGGCGCCGGCGGTCACGAAGGTCCGATCCACGTCCTCGACGGTGCCACCCCCCGCCTCGGAGGGTGCTTCGCCATCGGTCGACGGCGCCCGGATCTCGCTGATGACGGACGTGGACGCACCGGTTCCCGCCGCGACGATCGTGCGCCCGTCGGCGAGCAGCATCGTCCGGTCCGCCGCGACCGCGAGCAGCTCGACGTCCTCGGGGAGCCCGAGGATCCCGGCGACGGCGGGCAGATCGACGGTGACGACGAACGGGCCTCCGGGATCGGTCGGATCGGGGGCTGTTCCCGACCACGACCCGTCGTCGCCCGCCACGGCGCGCGCGTCGGCCGTGCGGAGCTCGACCGCGCCGGTGACCCGGTCGATCTCGAGGTACCCGGGTGAGGGCGTGGCCAGGTCGCCCGCGACCAGGTGCACGCGATCGATCGTCGAGGTCACCTGCGTCCCGTCGACGGCCGTCGGCGCGGCGAGCTCGGTCGTGACGAGCAGGGCTCGGTTCGCCACCGCGAGCGTCGGGGCCTTTAGCGCAGGCTGGAGCGGGAACGGTGCCGGTTCGCCGAGGGAGCCCGCCACGTCGACCGAACCCCATCGACTCCCACCGACGACCGGGTCCAGTCCCGCTGCGGTCGCGGGGTGCTCCTCGAGAGCACCCGGGAGGAAGGCCGCAAGGGCGAAGTAGCCCGACGCCGAGAGGTCCGAGCCTCCGCCGCGGGGCACGGTGACCTCGACCCACAGTGCGGTGGCGCCGGCGGTGAGCGCCGCCGCGGAATCGGAATCGACGTCGGCACCGGCACCGCCGAGATCGTCGAGCGGGAGGTCGAACTCCAGCTCACCGCCCGCGGGCGAGCCGCCGACGATGCCCGGCCCGGCATCGACCCACTCGTCCTCGGCGCGGTTCTCCACGAGGGCCGAAGACGTCCCGTAGGCGGTGAGGTAGGACACGCGGCGATCGCCGCCGGTCGAGGGGTCCCCGACCACCACCGATACCCGGTACCCGTCCTCGGGGGCGTTGAAGGGCTCGGCGAAGCGCACCGCGACCCGCAGCACCTGGTCCGTGCTCCCGGCCATCGGCACCACCGCCACGACATCGGCCCCACCGTCGGCTGAACCATCCGCCGGGTCGTCCGCTGGGTCGTCCGCCGGGTGGGGCCACAGCCCGAACAGCCCGCTCGGAACGTCGGGGCTCTGCGCCGCCGCGGGCACGGCGCGCGACAGCGGCGCCAGCCCCGCCGATCCGGCCGTGGCGAGGGCCAGCCCGGCCAGCCCGGCCAGCAGCGTCGCGGCGACGGCACGTCGGCGCGCCGGCCGGCCGCGCCCCGGTGACCAGAGCCGAGCCCGGTCGCCGCCCCGCCCGGTTCGGTCCAAGTCGGTTCGGCCCAGGTCGGTTCGGCCCAAGCCAGTTCGGCCCAGGTCAGTTCCGCGAACCCCGGTTCCGGCGGCGGATGCCCCAGGCAACATGGGCGCAGACTCTACGGCTCGGGAGCCCCCGCCGGTGCGACCGTCGCCCCACGAACCTCTCGGCACGGACCTCTCAGGCGACGAACCGATGAGCGTTGCGGCCGGGCTCTACGCTGCTGCCGTGGAGATCCGTCTCGCCCAGATCGACGATGCCGAGGCGATCCGCCAGATCTACAACCCCGAAGCGGTGGGATCCACCGTCACCTTCGACCTACGAGCCCGAACCCTCGCCGAGCAGGAGGCGTGGCTCGCCGCGCGCTCCGGGGTGTTCCCGGTGATCGTCGCGGTCGACGAGGACGGCACCGTTGCCGGGTTCGCGTCGCTCTCCGCGTACCGCAGCCGGCCGGCCTACCGCACGACGGTCGAGGACTCCGTGTACATCGGCGCCGATGCCCGCGGCCGCGGCGTCGGTCGCCTGCTGCTCGAGGGACTGCTCGACCTGGCGCGCCAGCACGGCTTCCACGCGGTGATGGCCCGCATCGTCGACGGTCACGAGGCGTCGATCGCGCTCCATCGGGCCGTCGGCTTCGAGATCGTGGGCACCGAGCGCGAGGTCGGGCGCAAGTTCAACCGGTGGCTCGACGTGGTGCTGATGCAGCGCCTGCTCTGACCCGCATCGGCCTTCCGATCTCTCGGAATCGGACGTCGAGATCAGCACGCAACCGGTTTTCGTCGGGTGAGGGCCCTCCGGTAGGGTCATCACTCCCTGGATCGGTGCCCGAGTGGCCAAAGGGAACGGGCTGTAAACCCGTCGGTTTCTACCTACGGAGGTTCGAATCCTCCCCGGTCCACACGCGACGAGCCGGCCCCTGTGGGGCCGGCTCGTCCTGCGTTCGGGCCGGTGCTCCGGCTGCGATCGGGCCGGATCCGGTCAGTGGGCGACAGGCTGCCTGATCATCATCGAGATGAGCTGCTGGTTGAACGCCGGCAGGTCATCGGGGCGGCGGCTCGTGATGAGGTTCTCGTCGACCACGACCTCGTCGTCGGCCCACTTCGCGCCGGCCCGGGCCAGATCGAACCGGATGCTCGGGTATGACGTGACGTCGCGGCTGTCGATGATGCCGGCGTCGGCCAGCAGCCACGGCGCATGGCAGATGGCCGCGAGCGGACGACCCGTCTCCCAGAAGAGGCGGATGAACCGGATCGCCTCGGGGTCGGTGCGGAGCTGATCGGGGTTGGCCACGCCGCCGGGCAGGACCAGCGCGTCGTAGTCGGTGGGATCGGCCTCGGCCACCGAGATGCTCGCCTCGAACACGTCGGCCTTGTCGAGGTGGTCCATGGCCTGCACGTCGCCCGTCTTCGGGCTGATGAGCACCGTCGTGGCGCCCTCGGCCTCCACGGCCTCCCGCGGAGCGGTCAGCTCGACCTGCTCGACCCCCTCGTTCGCCGTGAGGAAGGCAACGGTCTTGCCCTGCAGCGTCTGGCCCATGGTGATCTCCTCGGGTTGCGTCGTCCTGGTTCTCTACCCGGCTGCCGCCTGAGCGATGCCGGCTGCCGCCTGAGCGATGCCGGCTGCCGCCTGAGCGATGCCGCTGCTCGAGATGAGTCGACTGCCACCCGGGCGATAACCTCCCGCCATGGCCAGCTTCGACGTTGTTTCCGAGATCGACGACCAAGAGGTCCGCAACGCCATCGACCAGGCGCAGCGCGAGATCGCCACCCGCTACGACTTCAAGGGCACCGACTCCAGCATCGAGCAGAACGACCACGAGATCACCCTGCGGTCCTCGTCGGAAGACCGGCTCAACGCCCTGCGGGTGGTGCTCGAGGAGAAGTTCGTCAAGCGAAAGGTGTCGCTCAAGTCGCTGGGCTACGACGAGGTCGAGCCGGCGGCCGGCGGCACGGTCCGCCAGGTCGCCAAGCTCAACGCCGGCATCTCGTCCGACAAGGCGCGCGAAGTCAACAAGCTCATCAAGGGCCTCGGCCTCAAGGGCATCCAGTCCCAGACCCAGGGCGAGCAGGTGCGCGTCACCGGCAAGAAGCGCGACGACCTCCAGGCGGTCATCGCCGCGCTGAAGGAAGCCGACCTCGAGATCCCGCTGCAGTTCGAGAACTTCCGGGACTGATCAGTTCCACCCAGGCACCACCGCTTCTCCGGCATGGCGCTGAGCATCAGGAACGACGAGGCCGATCGGCTCGCCCGCGAGCTCGCCGAGGAGACCGGCGAGTCCCTCACCGACGCCGTCCTCAACGCGCTCCGGGAACGCCTCGACCGGGAGCGTCGGGGTCACGCCTCTGCACGGCGTCGACGCATCCCGATCATCGTCTCATCGTCGACGACCTTGGCGCGCTTTTCCCACGCTCGACGACAGGCCAGCTGACGTGATCCTGGGCCACGACGAGCACGCCCTCAGTCGTGAGCGGGCGGACAGCGGTCGTCGACAGCTCGGCTGCCATCGCGATCCTCCTCGCTGAACCCGGCCGCGCTGCGCTGCTCGATCACCTCGACCAGCACGCCAGACTGGTGACGAGCGCCCCGGAGCGGGGGTCCGGGGGTTCCCCCGGCGTCGAGAGTGGAGCTTGCTCCGAGCTGACCGAGCCCCTACTCGTAGTACCCCGAGTGGATGTAGATGCAGGGGATGCCCTCGTCGTGGAACATGTGCACGTTGCGCTTGTCGTCCTCGAACGCGAGGCGCAGGTCGAAGCCGTAGGCGCGCAGCTCACCGACGCTGCGGCGCTTGTAGTCCCGTGACGATCCGAAGTCGCCCACGTTGCGCATGATCAGCAGGTCCCACCGCAGGTCGTAGCGAGCGAGCCACGACAGCGTCGGCGGCTGGACGCGAAGGGGCCGGGCGGTGAGGAGCACGACCCGGTGATCGTCGTCGATCACGTCGAGCAGGCGAGCGACCTCGCCGATGAGCGCGTCCTCACCGCAGGCAGCGAAGAAGGAGTCCCAGTCCTGCCACCCGTTCTCCCCCTCGAGGTAGTGCTGCCGGCCGGCGGCGTCGGAGAGCACGCCGTCCATGTCGAACACCACGGTGGGTCCCGGGTCGACGGGCCCACCGCGCCAGTACCAGTTGCGAGCCATCAGTCGTCGCTGCCCTCCGCAGCCCGCGACCGGATCTCCTCGACGACGGCCGGGTCGGCCAACGTGGTGGTGTCGCCGAGCTGGCGGCCCTCGGCCACGTCGCGCAGGAGCCGGCGCATGATCTTGCCCGAGCGGGTCTTGGGGAGGTCGGGCACGACGACCACCGTCTTGGGTCGGGCGGTCGGACCGATCTTCGTGGCGACGTGCTGGCGGATCTCCTCGACGAGCTCGGTCGACGGATCGAACCGTCCCTTCAAGATGACGTAGCCGATGATGGCCTGGCCGGTCGTGTCGTCGCTGGCCCCCACGACCGCCGCCTCGGCCACGGCGTGGTGGTCGACGAGGGCGGATTCGACCTCGGTGGTCGACACGCGGTGCCCTGACACGTTCATGACGTCGTCGACCCGGCCGAGCAGCCAGTAGTAGCCGTCGTCGTCGATCTTGCAGCCGTCGCCAGCGAAGTACTTGCCCTCGTACTCGCTCCAGTAGGTGGCGAGGTACCGATCCGGGTCACCCCAGATGCCGCGCAGCATCGACGGCCACGGCTCGTCGAGCGTCAGGTACCCACCGCCGCGCTCGAGCGGCACGCCCTGGTCGTCGACGAGACCGGCCACGATGCCTGGCAGGGGTTGGGTGGCCGATCCCGGCTTGGTGGTGGTGACCCCGGGGAGCGGCGAGA
>CAZGEF010000062.1:1049-1271 GCA_964525005.1 uncultured Rhabdothermincola sp. | reverse complement strand
GGGCTCGCCGACCGAGCCGAGCAGGCGCAACGACGACAGGTCGTGCTTCGCCGGCTCCTGATGGCCCCACTTCATGAACATGCGGATGGCGGTCGGCGCGGTGTACAGCTGGGTCACCCCGTAGCGCTCGACGATGTCCCACAGGCGGTCCTTGCCCGGTGTGTCGGGGGTGCCCTCGTACAGCACGGACGTGGCGCCGTTGGCCAGCGGCCCGTAGACGAT
>CAZGEF010000062.1:0-1039 GCA_964525005.1 uncultured Rhabdothermincola sp. | reverse complement strand
GGTGCACCAGTAGACGTCGGTCTCGGGCTGGACGTCGAACACGTACTTGTGGGTGAAGGCCGACTGGGTGAGGTAGCCCCCCGTCGAGTGCATGATGCCCTTGGGCTTGGCGGTCGTCCCCGACGTGTAGAGGAGGAAGAGCAGGTCCTCGGCGCCCATGGGCTCGGGTGGGCACACGGCATCGGCCTTGTCGACGAGCTCGTGGTACCACCAGTCGCGATCGTCGTCCCAGTCGACGTCCTGGCCGGTGCGGCGCACGACCACGACCTGGTCGACCGACGGCGTCGTCTTGAGGGCTTCGTCGACGTTGGCCTTGAGCGCGGCCGCCGCGCCCTTCCGGAACCCGCCGTCGGCGGTGACGACCAGCTTGGCCCCGGTGTCGTTGACGCGATCGGCGATCGAGTCGGGCGAGAAGCCACCGAAGATGACGGTGTGGATCGCCCCGATGCGGGCGCAGGCCAGCATCGACACGACGGCCTCGGGGATCATCGGCAGGTAGATGGCGACGCGATCGCCCTTCCCGATGCCCAGGCCCTTCAACACGTTGGCGAAGCGGCCGACCTGGTCGAGCAGGTCGAGGTAGGTGATGGTGCGGGTGTCACCAGGTTCGCCCTCCCAGTGGAAAGCAACCCGGTCGCCGAGACCGGCCTCGACGTGGCGGTCGAGGCAGTTGTACGACACGTTGAGCGTCCCGTCGGCGAACCACCGGGCGTTGGGCAGGTCCCACTCGAGGGCGGTGCTGAAGTCCTGGTACCAGCTGAGCAGGTCGCGGGCCTGGTCGGCCCAGAACCCGACGCGGTCGGCCGCAGCGGCCTTCGCCAGCGAGTCGTCGGTGACGATGCTCCGGGCGACGAACTCGGGGGACGGCGGGAACAGCCGGTCCTCCGTGAAGTAGTCCTCGATCGTCGCTTCGCCCATCCTGGCCCCCTGTTCGTCTTGACAACGGGCAACCCTATCCAGCTCTGACCATCGAGCCAGCCGGTCCTTCTGGCGTCGATCTCGTTCGCTTTCCGGGCAACCCACACGCCAGAAGCGCAGT
>CAZGEF010000061.1:0-19556 GCA_964525005.1 uncultured Rhabdothermincola sp. | reverse complement strand
CGATTCGGACACCCCGAAGGTGACCCGGCACACCCCGTGCCGGGTCACACCCGCGCCCCCACCCCCACCCGGCCATCGCCACGATGACGTCGAGACGATGCCGTCGAGACGATGCCGAGGGGAGCAGGGTCAGGCTTGCTGGGTGCTCACTGTGGGGTGACGGCCTGGCTGTAGATGTTGATGCCCGGCACGATCGTGACCGTGGCCGCATCAGCACACGACGTGCCCCCACCAACCCAGACCGTCTCGTACTTCGGCGCGTTCGCCTTCTTGAACTGCAACTTGTACTCGCCCTCGGGAACATCCGCGATGTTGTACTTGCCCGACGACAACGACTGACCCTGACGGAACATCGCCGAACAATCATCGGCCAGGTACAACGTCGCCTTCACACCCGACACCGGCACACCACCATCGGCACTGGTCACGATCCCCGTCACCTTCGCCGGCAAAGCATCCACCCCCACGATGTTGGTCGACACCGACGAACCAGCACCCAGGCTGATCAACGGAGCCGCATCGAAGGACGTACCACCACCGTTGAACGTCGTCACATACCCCGACTTGGAGAACCGCAACCGGTAGTCACCCGCAGGCACCGTGATGTTGTACCGACCGTTCGAGATCGTGTACTTGTGCCCAACCGCGACACCAGTCACCGCATCGAGGGCAACCACCTTGCCCCCCTGCACCGGCACGTTCGCACCATCACGCACGAACCCCGTCAACAAACCCGTCGTCACCGGCGGACCCTCCACCACCACCGACACCGGCCCGGCACTCGAACCCGAGAAACCATCAGCACCGCCATAGACCGCCGACACCTCATACGTGCCGACCGTCGGCCAGCTGTAAGGCACCTCGGCCAACCCGAACTCGTCAACCGACACCCCACCCACGAAGTCACCATCGACGAAGAACTCAACCGTGCCACCCGACGGCACCGGAGACACCGACGCCGACAACGACACCACCTCATCGACCACCGCCGTCGCCGGAACATCAAGCACCGTCACCGTCTCGACCTCCGCCACGGCCACGATCCGCCCGATCGAACCCTTGCCATTGCTGAACCACATCGCTCCATCCGGACCCGCTGCGATTGTCCCCGCCCCCCGGATGCTCGGATCAGTGAAGGTCGATATCACCCCATCAGGCGTGATCCGCCTGATGGAGTTGCTCTCCCTCGTGAACCACATGTTGCCGTCCGGACCCGCCGCGATGTCGCGCGCACAACAAGAACCCACATCAGTGAACTTCGACACCACCCCATCCGGCGTGATCCGCCCCATCCAATCATCCGTGAACCACAGGTTCCCATCCGGACCCGCCGCGATCGCCTCTGGGAAATCGATGCTCGGATCAGTGAAAGTCGATATCACCCCATCAACCGTGATCCGTCCGATCGAACGGCTGCAACAGTCCACGAACCACATGTTGCCGTCCGGACCCGCCGCGATCCCCAGCGGACTCGTGAGACCCGTACCGGTGAAGTTCGACACCACCCCATCCGGGGTGATCCGCCCGATCGAACCACTCTCGTTCGTGAACCACATGTTGCCGTCCGGGCCCGCCGCGATCGCGTGTGGCCAACTGATGCTCGGATCGGTGAAGTTCGACACCACACCCGCCGGCGTGATCCGCCCAATCGAGTCGCCCATGTAGTTGGTGAACCACAGGTTCCCATCCGGACCCGCCGCGATCGCCCACGGATAGTCCATGCTCGGATCGGTGAAGGTCGACACCACTCCATCGGGCGTGATCTGCCCGATCGAATAACTGACGTCCTCGTCGTAGTCGTAGTCGTAGTCGTTGTTGATGAACCACATGTTGCCGTCCGGACCCGCCGCGATGTCGTTCACGTAGTAGATGCTCGGATCGGTGAAGACCGACACCGTGCCCACCGGATCACCGGCCGCGGCAGCCGGCTTCGCTGGCACCATGCCCACCGTCGCCGCCACCAGCAACGCGACCAGCAGACCCCCTCGCCTGCTCAGCGTGCCAACCCCGCGACTCGACCCAGCCATGGACCACTCCTCCGCTCGAGCGAGACCCCCGTCGGGTCCCACCGGTGGCCGAAACCTAGCCGATCCGCCGGCACCTCCCGGGGCCCGGAACCCGGCGGGGCCGGAACCCTTCTATCGTTGGCGCACCAGCGCGTGCGGGCGCCCCGACCGAGGAGTGCGGTTTGACGACACAGGAGACGGCCCGGAGCACCGGGCCAGGCGACGGACCGGTCACGGGAGCCGCCGTACGGTTCGCGGAGGTGTTCGAGGCGATCGCCGACAACGTGCAGCGGGCGATCCAGGGCAAGTCCGACGTGGTCGACCTCGCCCTGCTGTGCCTGGTGTCCGAAGGCCACCTGCTGATCGAGGACGTCCCCGGGGTCGGCAAGACCAGCCTGGCCAAGGCGCTGGCCCGGTCGGTCGACTGCAGCTTCGGCCGCATCCAGTTCACCCCCGACCTGCTGCCCTCCGACGTCGTCGGCGTCACGGTGTGGAACCGCAACGACGGCCTCTTCGAGTTCCGCCCCGGTCCGGTGTTCTCCTCCATCGTGCTCGGCGACGAGATCAACCGGGCCTCACCCAAGACCCAATCCGCGCTGCTCGAGGCCATGGCTGAGGGCCAGGTCACGGTGGACAACGTCACCTACCCGCTCGGCCAGCCGTTCCTCGTGATCGCCACGCAGAACCCCATCGAGCACGAGGGCACCTATCCCCTGCCCGAGAGCCAGCTCGACCGCTTCCTCATGCGGGTGTCGGTGGGCTACCCCGACCGCCAGGCCGAGATCGACGTCCTCGACGCCCACAGCGACCACAGCCCGCTCGACGACATCGGCCCCGTCGCCGACGTGGCCGCCATCGAGTCGATGATCTCGTGGGTGCGGTCGGTCCACGTGGCCCCCAGCCTGCGGGGCTATCTCGTGGACCTCGCCGATCTCACCCGCCGCCATCCCCAGCTCCTGCTCGGGATGTCGCCCCGGGCCACGCTGAGCCTGCAGCGCGTCGCCCGCGGTCGCGCCGCGGCGCAGGGCCGCAACTACGTCACACCCGACGACATCAAGGCGCTCGCCGACCCGGTCCTCGGCCACCGGCTCCTGGTCACCCCCGATGCCCAGCTCCAGGGCGTCACGTCGCGCGACATCCTGGCCGACATCATCGACCAGGTCCCCGTACCGACCTCGGCGAACTGACCGCGACCATGGGCGCACCCCGGCACCTCCGGCCGTGGCGAACCGAGTCGTGGCGAACCGGGCCGGGGCGAACCGGGCCGGGGACCCGAGGCGCTCCGTGCTGACGGCCCGCGGGTGGGTGCTGCTCGGCATCGGGATCGTCAGCGTCGTCGCGGCGCGCCTGTTCGCCGTGCCCGAGGTCGCCGTCCTCGGCGCGACGGCGATCACGCTGGTCGTGGCGGCCGGCGTCTACCAGGTGATCGTGCGACCCGCGAGCCGGGTCTCTCGCGAGCTGCACCCGCCGCGGGTGTACGCGGGTGCCGCGAGCCGCATCGATCTCCAGGTCGACAACCGCGGCCGGCGCACCACTCCGGTGCTGGGACTGCGCGATCCGGTGTCGGGGACCCGGGGTGCGAACCTGCTCGTCCAGCCGCTGCGCCCGGGTTCGTCGACTCGCGCCGCCTACCAGCTCCCGACGTCGCGCCGTGGCGTCCTCACCGTCGGCCCGCTCGACGTGTCGGTCACCGATCCCTTCGGTCTCACCAGCCGATCGAACCAGGCGGTCGAAGCGGTCCACCTGACCGTGTTCCCCCACATCGACCGCATCGCACCGGTGCCCCTCGCCAGCGGCCACGACCCCATGTCGGGCGCCGATCACCCCAACGCGCTCGGACGGACCGGCGAGGACTTCTACGCGCTGCGGCCCTATGTGGTGGGTGACGACCTGCGCCGGGTCCACTGGCGGTCGAGCGCCCGCACCGACGACCTCCTCGTCCGCCAGGACGAGCTGCCGTGGCACGGTCGCACCACCGTGCTCATCGACGTCCGACGGCGCTCCCACACCGAGAGCTCCTTCGAAGCAGCCGTCTCCGCGGCGGCCAGCATCGTGATGTCCTCGACCCAGCGCGACGACCTCGTCCGCCTCGCCACGACCGACGGATGGGAGTCCACGACGTCGAGCGGTCTTGCCCACGCCGACCACATCCTCGAGCACCTGGCGAACCTGGAGCCAACGACGGACGCAGCGCTGGGCGATGCCATCGACCGGATCGCCCGGTCCTCGAGCGGCGGCGCGCTCGTCCTGCTCGCCGCGGAGCTCGCATCGGCCGACCGGGAGCCCGTCGTCGGGCTCCGGCGACGGTTCGGCTCGTTCCACCTGGTGACCTTCGGCCTCCGCGACCGGCACATCCAGAGCGGGCACATCCAGAGCGGGCACATCCAGAGCGGGCACATCCACATCGGCCCGGGCGACGACTTCGCCCGAGCGTGGAACGATGCCGTGCAACCCAAGAGGGTGGCCCACCGGCCTGTGCCGGCGCCGACCGCTCACGTCCGGGCCTCGCGATGACCGCGACGACGACCCCGCCCGTCCCGTCGATCCAGGTCCAGGGACCAGGAACCGATCCAGGCACCGATCCAGGCACCGATCCAGGCGGCAGCGACGCGACGGCACGTCCGAACCGTCGACCTCACCCGACGAACCCCGCCTACCTCGGCTGGGCCGAGCTGGCGCTCGCCCTGGTCACGCTCGCCGCGGTCTTCGGCTTCTGCCGCCTGTTCGACGGGTGGGGCTACCTGTGGCCACTGGTCACCGTGGCGCTCTACGCGCACGCCGTCACGATCGCGTTGCGCCGCTTCGGCCGGGGGCTCCTGCTCACCGGGGGCCTCGGGATCGCCGGCTTCGTCCTCCTGATCTCGTGGATGTGGTTCTTCGACACGACCGCGGCCGGGATCCCCACCCCCGACACGTTCGAGGCAGCGCGCACCGCGCTCGACGAGTCCTGGACGTCGTTCCACCAGCTCCAGGCACCGGTGCCGCCCCAGACCGGTCTGCTCCTCGCGTCCGCCGTCGCGCTGTTCTTCGCCGTGTTCCTCGCCGACTGGGCCGCGTTCCGCCTGTGGTCGCCCATCGAAGCCCTCGTGCCCACCGCGACCCTGTTCGTCTTCGGCGCGGTGCTGGGAGCCGATCAGCACCGCGGGGCCTCGGCGGTCGCCTACTGCGCTGCCGTGTCGGCCTTCCTGCTGCTCCACCGGCTCGTGCGCATCGACCTCGCCGGGTCCTGGATCGCCGGCCAGTCAGGAGCCGGGGGCCGCTGGTTGGTCGTCTCGGGTGCCGCCATCGCGGTGGTGGCCGTGCTCGGCGGCGCCGTCGTCGGTGGCTCCCTGCCCGGGCTCGACGATCCCGTCATCGACTGGCGGGGCGACCAGGGCCAACGCGGCCCCCGGGTCACCGTGAGCCCGCTGGTCGACATCCGCAAGCGACTCGTGGAGCAGAGCGACCAGGTCGTCTTCACCGTCGAGAGCCCGCAGGCCGCGTACTGGCGGATGACCGCGCTCGACACGTTCGACGGGACGATCTGGCGGTCCGGTGGCCAGTACCGCTCCGCCGCCGGAACGCTGCCGGCCGACATCCCCGACGGAGCGACGGGCCCCACCGTCGCGCAGACCTTCGCGATCACCGGGTTGTCGGCCATCTGGCTGCCGGCCGCCTATCAGCCCGTCGCCATCGATGCCGGCGGGGCCGACGTCCGCTACCAGGCGGCGTCGTCGACGCTGATCGTCGACACCGATCTCACGAGCTCCGACGCGCTCACCTACCTCGTCGAGTCCGAGATCCCCGATCTCGACCCGGCGTTGCTGGCGAACGCCACCCTCGACCTCGACGACGACCTCGAGGACCTCACCGACCTCCCCGACGGGTTCAGCGACACCGCCACGTCCCTCGCTCAGACGATCGTGACCGACGCCCAGGCCACGACGCCGTACGCCCAGGCCCTGGCGCTCCAGAACTTCTTCCAGGACGAAGGCGTCTTCGCCGACGACGACTACCGCTGGACCTACGCCCTGAGCTCGGTCGACGCGGGCCACGACACCGACGCCATCGACGACTTCCTCACCCGCCAGTCGGGGTACTGCGAGCAGTACGCCGGGACCTACGCGGCGATGGCGCGATCGCTCGGGCTGCCCGCCCGGGTGGCCGTCGGCTTCACCTGGGGGGAGCAGAACCCGGACGATCCCGAGCACTTCACCGTCAGCGGGCGCAACGCGCACGCGTGGCCCGAGGTGTGGCTCGGCGACGACGTCGGATGGGTGTCGTTCGAGCCCACCCCCGGTCGGGGGGAACCCGGTCGCGAGGAGATCACGGGCATCGCTCCGGCTCAGGACGAGGGCGGCACGGGTGCCGCCACCACCACGACGACCCCCACGGTGACCCCGACGACCCGACCCGACCCGTCGTCGTCGACGACCACCACCTCGTCGTCGACCCCCACCACCGCACCGTCGTCCATCGGGACCTCCACGACGGAGGGCCGACGCGCACCGGCCCCGCTCCTGCTCGCCCTGGTGGGACTCGGAGCCGTCGCCGTCGCGCTCGCGCTCGTGGTGGTCGCGACCCCGTTGGTGGCCCGCAGGCGGCGCCGCCTCCGACGCCTCCGGGCCACCACACCGGGCGAACGGGTCGACCTCGCGTGGCGCGAAGCGACCGACGACCTCGCCCTGGCCGGCATCGCCCGAGTGCCGTCCGAGACGCCTCGGGAGTACGGCCGACGGGCCGGTGCCGCCCTGCCCGGCCACGAGGGGGCCATCACGCTGCTCGCGTCCCGCTCGGAGATCGGCACCTTCGCCGACGACGAGATCGACGTCGTCCACGCCGACCAAGCCGAGCAGGCTGCGTCCGAGATCCACGACGCGGTGCACCACGACGTGGCGAGGTGGCGGCGAACGCTCCAGGCGGTCGACCCCCGTACGCTGCGCCGCCCCTGAGCTCGACTGGCCTGAGCTCGACTGGCCTGAGCTCGACTGGCCTGAGCTCGACTGGCCTGAGCTCGACCGGCCGGCGTCAGTCCTCGCGGCGGAAGCGGTCCCGCATGCGCTGGTTGGCGTTGCCGAACGCGTCGCGCAGTCCCGACGACTTCATGGACTGCGTGATCTGGGTGACGCCGGCCCGACCCATGCGGCGGGCGCTGCGCTCGATCGACAACGATGACACCAACATGATGAGGAAGCCACCGAAGGCGAGCAGGAACGACGTGGAGAGCGTGCCGATGAGCACGACCACGCCGACGAGGAACCCGACGACCGCCCACTTCAGGTTGCGGTAGGCGTGCGTGTAGACCGTGGTGTCCGCGATGTCGCGCGCGAGGGACGGGTCGCTCTCGTAGAGCTGAGCTTCGATCTCGCTGAGGATGCGCTGCTCGTCCTCTGAAAGCGGCACCGCTGCCCCCTTCGTGCTTCGCACTGCCGGTCTTGGAACGCTCGTTCCCGGGCCCGTATCTCCGGCCCCGCAGGTCATCCTTCCACAGGATCGCCACCGCGACAACGCGCTCGCCACCGAACCCGCTCCGATGCTGACGATCTGTCAGTGCGCTCAGCCCCGACCTCCTCGGCGGTCAACGGCCGTCGGTGGGACCCCACTGCTGGTCGCCTCGCCGCTTGATCCGCAGCTGACCGCCGTCGCTCAAGGCCGCGGGACCGATCGCCCCGGTGCCGAAGCGGGCGCGTATCTCGTCGATCGCCGCGGTGGCCGACGCCCATTGCCCGTCACCCACCTCCGCGCCGTCGACGAGGTCGTCGAGGCTCAGCTGCCGTGCCGAGTCCTCGGTCAGGCCGCTGACGCTCACGCCGAGCAGGCGGACGCCGGTCGAGGGATCGACCTGGTCGAGCAGCGCCTTCGCGGCGCGGACGATGGCGTGCGTCGTGTCGATGGCGTCGGGCACCGTCGCGGCCCGCGAGATCGTGGTGAAGTCGCCGAACCGCACCTTCACCGTGACGGTTCGCCCGGCCAGCCCCGCGGCACGCAGGCGCGAGCCGACCGAGTCGGCCAGCCTGACCAGCTCTCGATCGAGCGCGCGGCGGTCGTGGCGATCCCGGGCGAAGGTCTCCTCGTGACCGATGGACTTCGGGCGCCGGTCGGCCACGACCGCCCGATCGTCGATGCCGTTGGCCAGCGCGTGCAGGTGTGCTCCCGCCGCCCGGCCCAGGGCTCGCTGCAACACGTCGAGCGGGAGCTCGGCCATGTCGCCGACGGTCCCGATCCCGAGCCGCTCGAGCTTGGCCAGCGTCGCCGGCCCCACCCCCCACAGCGCCGAGACGGGGAGCGGGTGCAAGAACCCGAGGACCTCGCCGGCACCGATCTCGAGGACTCCCGGCCCGGGTTCGGGACCGGTCGGCGTCACGCGTGGCTTGGCCCGTTGCGATGCGAGCTTCGCGACGAACTTCGTCGGCGCGATCCCCACCGAGCAGCGCAGCCCTTCGTCGTCGAGCACCCGACGACGGATCGCGGCCGCGATCTCCGGGCCGGTGCCGTGCAGGCGGAGCGACCCCGTGACGTCGAGGAACGCCTCGTCGAGCGAGATCGGCTCGACGAGGGGCGTGAACGACCCGAAGATCGCCATGATGCGGCGGCTGACCTCGCCGTAGCGGTCGTGGCGGCCGGGAAGGAAGACGGCCTGGGGGCAGAGCCGCTTGGCCCGCGTCGACGGCATGGCGGAGAAGACGCCGAACGACCGCGCCTCGTAGCTCGCGGCGGCCACCACCCCCCGGGCCCCGGCCCCGCCCACGACGACCGGACGGCCCACCAGCTCGGGATGGTCGAGCAGCTCGACCGATACGAAGAACGCATCCATGTCGACGTGCAGGATCGTCGAGCGCTCGAGACCGGTCACCTCACACCGGGCGGACCGTGAGCGATCTCGGGTGGTCGCCGTCGACCTCGAAGCCGAACGAGCGCAGGGGCTCGCCGGCGCCCGTCGTGGCCGGGGACCACCGCTCGCTCAGCCAGGCGTTGACCGGGTCGGCCACCCACGGGTGACCGCCGTCGAGGTGGAGGGCGCAGTCCTCGCACGCGACGAAGCGAGCGTCGACGACGATGCCGTCGGGGTCCTCGAGGGCGATCTCGCCGTCGTACTCCGCGGCGACCCACGCCTCGACCCGCAGGCGCCACCCCAGTCCGGGGGCAACCGCGGAGACCTCGTAGAGCCGTCCGGCCCAGGACCGCACCTCGAGGCCGGTCTCCTCGCGCACCTCGCGGGTGAGCCCGTCGAGGAGGTCTTCACCGGGGTCGATGACCCCGCCCGGAGGGGTCCAGTCGACCGACCCGTCGCGCCGTTGGTTCTGCACGAGGAGGAGCCCGTCAGGCCCTTCGATCAACGCACCTCCGACCAGCCAGTCACGCACCGGCCCATTGTGCCCGGACCGGGGCTGCGCCGCGCCGATCAGCCCGTCGTGGTGGTCGTCGTGGTGGCGGCGTCCCCGGGGTCGGCCGTGTCGCCCGTGCGTGCGCTCTGCACCACCCCGCCGTCGGGGCCCGGGACCGCCACCTGCGGGGTGGCGAGGCCCACGTCGCCCGGACCGAGGTCGCCGACGGGGACCTCGTCGCCGATGTGCACCTGGGTCGACGAGCCGTCGGGGTTCGGGACCTGGACCGTGGCCGGTGCGTCCGTGCTGTCCCGATCGGTCACGAGGATGAGCGCGCCCGCGGCGGTGACCGCGACGAGGAGGCCGGCCACCGGCACCACGACCCGGCCCCGGAGCAGGCGCTTGCGCGTCACGATCTCGCCGTCCCGATCGGCCATGAGGTCGGTGAGGCGGCGCTCGACGTCGCCCTCGGCGAGGCGGAGCACCTCGGCGAGCACGTCGAGGTCGCCGGTGCGCAACGTGATCGGCGTACCGGGTTCGGTGTGGCGCAGCGTGTAGATCAACGACAGGTAGGTGGCGAGCACCTGGTCGGGGGTGGGCGTCGGACCGGCGAGGCTCCGGCTGACCGATCCGGCCGCGAGGCGTCCCTCCTGGAGGTCGACGACGAGCTTGACCCGTTCCTGTGCCGGTCCCTCGCTCGCGACTGGCCTCTCGATCGCGACTGGCCTCTCGCTCGCCATGGCCCCAACCTAGGCCGGATGCCCCGGCCGTCGCCGAACAAGGCGGGCGACCGGCCGCAGCACGCGATCTCGCAGGGCCCACCAGGTCACGAGGAGCAGGGCTTCGTAGACGATCCTGCTCGACATCTTCGACGTGCCGCGCACCCGGTCGTTGAACGTGATCGGCACCTCGACGATGCGACCGCGGGCGCGGGTCACGGTGTAGGCCATCTCGATCTGGAAGCCGTATCCGTCGGCCGTGATGGCCTCGAGATCGATGCTGTCGAGCATCGACGCCGAATAGGCCCGGAAGCCCGCTGTCGCGTCGCGCACCTTGATGCCGAGCAGGATCGACGCATACCGGTTGCCGCCCTGTGAGATGAACCGGCGCGAGAACTTCCATCCCGGCACCTCGCCCCCCGGCACGTAGCGCGAACCGATGGCGAGGTCGGCACCGTCGTCCACCGCGTGGATGAGCGCCGGCAGCATCGCGGGGTCGTGCTGGAGGTCCGAGTCCATCTCGACGAGTACGCCGTAGCCGTTCTCCAGCCCGTGGCGGAACCCGGCGCGGTAGGCCGATCCCAGCCCCTGCTTCCCGGCACGGCGCAGCACCTGCACGCCACCGTGGCGCGTGTTCCACTCCTCGGCGAGGTCGCCGGTGCCGTCGGGGCTGCCGTCGTCCACCACGAGGACGTCCGCCTCGGGTACGGCGGCCCGGACGAGCTCGAGGACCTCGACGATGTTCTCCGCCTCGTTGTAGGTGGGGAGGACCACGAGCGACTTCATGGAGCGTCACTGTAGAGGTCGCAGCGCCCGTGAACGCAGTCGCCCCGCACGACGATCGCCGTGGGATTGCCCGGGCACCGAAGGCCGCCCGTACGATGGCTGCATGGCCTCGATCCCCGACGAGCCCCGCTCCCCCGGCACGGAGGACCCCTCCGCGCTCCCGTCGGTGGCCGTCCGGGTCATCGCCTTCGTGCTGATCCTGCTGGCCGGCGCCGCCGGAGGGTTCATCGGCTACGCCTTCATGAACCTGCAGTCCGACGACGGGTCCACGACCGCCCTCGGCCTGGGCGCGCTGGTCGGTGCGACCATCGCAGCCGGCGGCGTCGCCATCGTCGTCGTGCTCGCCATCCGCGCCATGGGCGAGTGGAAGACCATCCAGACTCGCGACGTGGCGCCGCCCACCGTCACCGACGTGCGACCGCCCCGCGTCCGGTGACCGAACGAGCCCGCACGATCGACGACGTCGAGCTGTTCGGCCTCCTCGACCTCGGGGTGTCCGCCGCGACCCGGGCGAGCCAGATCCTGCTCGACGGCATGGCCACCGCACGGGGATCGGCAGAGACCAAGAGCACGGCCACCGACATGGTGACCGCGATGGACCGGGCATCGGAGCACGCCATCGTGAACGCCCTGCTCGACGCGCGGCCCGACGACGGCGTGCTCGGCGAGGAGGGTGCCGACGTCGCGGGGACCTCGGGCGTGCGCTGGATCATCGACCCCCTCGACGGCACGACGAACTACCTCTACGGGCACACCGGGTTCAACATCTCCATCGCGGCCGAGCGCGACGGCGTCGTCGTGGCCGGGGTCGTGCTCGACCCCATCCAGCACGACCTGTTCACCGCGGTGCTCGGTCACGGTGCCCGCCGCAACGGGGAGCCCGTCACCGCCTCCGCCGAGACCCACCTCTCGCGGGCGCTCGTCGCCACGGGCTTCTCGTACGAGGCCGAACGGCGCGCCGCCCAGGCCGTCGTGCTGGGCCAGGTCATCGCGCACATCCGCGACATCCGCCGCATGGGCGCGGCCGCGATCGACCTGTGCTCGGTCGCGTGCGGGCGGGTCGACGCCTACTACGAACGGGGTCTCCAGCCGTGGGACCACGCCGCCGGGGGCCTGATCGCCCGCGAGGCCGGCGCCGTCGTCGGCAACCTCGCCGGGGGCCCGGCCGACTTCGACCTCACCATCGCCGCGCCCCCCGCCCTGCACGAGGCGTTGCGCGACCTGCTCGCCTCGGCCCGAGCCGACGAGGCCTGATACCGGAAAACCTCTCGGGGTACACCGATTCGTCCCACCGCTGAGGCACGATGGGGCCGTGGGCACCCGGATCCTGACCGTCGAGGACGACGAACGCATTCGCACTGCGGTGAAGATGGCCCTCGAAGACGAAGGGTGGATCGTCGAGGAGGCCGAGAACGGCGAGCGGGCCCTCGAGGCGTTCCAGCGCCAGCCCGCTGATGTGGTGCTGATCGACATCATGCTTCCGGGCGTCGACGGGTTCGAGGTGTGCCGATCCATCCGCCGTTCCAGCGACGTTCCCATCGTCATGGTCACGGCCCGTGCCGACACCCACGATGTGGTGGCCGGGTTGGAAGCCGGAGCCGACGACTACCTCACCAAGCCGTTCGCCCCCAAGGAGCTCTCGGCCCGCATCCGGGCGCTGCTGCGTCGAGCCCGCACCGCGGACCCCGCCATCGCCCACCTCACCTTCGGCGACCTCGAGATCATCCCCGACGAGGGCTCGGTGCTGCGCAACGGCGCCGAGGTCCACCTGACCAAGACCGAGTTCCGCCTGCTCGTGGAGCTGGCATCGAGCCCCGGCCGGGTGTTCAGCCGTGAGGTCCTCCTCGAACGGGTCTGGGGCTACGGTTACTTCGGCGACGGCCGCCTCGTGGATGTCCACGTCCGTCGGCTGCGCACCAAGATCGAGACGGATCCCGCGAACCCTCGCCACGTGGTCACGGTGCGTGGTCTCGGCTACAAGCTCCAGACCTGACCTGACCTGCCGCCCCGTGGGGACGGGCCGGTCTCATCACGAAGTGACTGCCCCTGTGCGACGACTGCGTTCCGACAAGACCCGAACCGGAACGAGGCTCCCCCGGCTCGGGCTCCGCGCCCGCCTCACCGTCACCTACACGCTCGGGGCGGCGCTCCTCTCGGCGTTCCTCTCGATCACCACGTTCGGCCTGACCCGCGAGAACCTCCTCGAGCAGCGCGAGCAGTCGGCCACCAACCAGGCCATCCGCAACGCGGACACCCTGGACAAGAACCTCATGACCGACGACCCCAAGGACACGGCGGGCATCGAGCGCCTCCTCGGGTCCCTGCCCACCTCCGAGAGCGCCGACCAGCTCGTGCACTACGGCGATGCCTGGATCCCGACCTCGGCGACGAAGTTCTCGCGAGAGGACGTCCCGGCCGCCCTGCAGGAGCAGGTGGGCTTCGACCAGCAGAGCCGCATGCGCGTCTCGTTCGGCGACCAGACCAAGCTCATCATCGGCGTGCCGCTCCTCGAGTCGAACGGCCAGTACTACGAGGCCGCGTCGATGATCGAGCTGCAGCGCACCCTCGAGGGCCTCGCCATCTCGTTGCTCGGCGCCTCGGCGCTCACCACGATCGCCGGTGGACTCCTCGGGTTCTGGGCTGCTCGCCGGGTGTTCCGTCCCTTCCTCGACGTGGGTCACGCGGCCGAGGCGATCGCGGGCGGGCGCCTCGACACCCGCCTTCCCATCGGCAACGACCCCGACATCGACCGGCTCAGCAAGCCCTTCAACGAGATGGCTCAGGCACTGCAGGACCGCATCGAGCGCGACGCCCGGTTCGCCTCGGAGGTCAGCCACGAGCTCCGGTCACCGCTCATGACCCTGGCGGCCTCCGTCGAGGTGCTCGAGAACTCTCGCGACGAGATCCCCGCCCGAGGCCAGACCGCCCTCGACCTCCTCTCGGCCGACGTCGACCGGTTCCAGCAGCTCGTCGAGGACCTCCTCGAGATCTCCCGCTTCGACGCAGGCGCCATCAAGCTGCACCTCGAGGAGGTCCCGGTCGCCGAGATGGTCATCCAGGCCGTGTCGGTCCTCGGTGGCGGTGGCATCCCGGTCCGCTACGACGAGGACGTGAGCGAGATCCTCGTCCGGGTCGACAAGCGTCGGTTCGGACGCGTGCTCGCCAACCTCCTCGACAACGCCGAGAAGTACGCCGACGGGGCCACCGCCGTGACCATCGAGCGCGTCGACGTCCAACCCGTCGCCGAGGAGGAGCCGGCCGGACCGATCGAGCACCTCGTGCGCATCGCCGTCGAAGACCTCGGTCCGGGGGTTCCCGAAGACGAGCGGGAGTCGATCTTCGACCGGTTCTCGCGGGGCGGCGAGGGCGGGCGCCGCGCCACCGACAGCGGTGTCGGTCTCGGCCTGGCCCTCGTCGACGAGCACGCCCGCCTGCACGGCGGGCGGGTCTGGGTCGAAGGCCGCACCGACGACGAACGAGGGTCGCGGTTCGTGGTCGAGCTCCCCGCGATGTTCGCTTCCCCGGCCCCCACCCACGAAGAAGAGAAGGTCGTAGCCACCAAATGACCCGACGACACCTGGTGACCGCGGTAGCCGCCATGCTGGTCTCGCTCGCGATCGCCGCGACCGCGTGCGGCATCCCGACCGACGAACAGCCCCGCGCCATCGCCCCGTCCACGACTGCCTCAGGTCAGCTGGACACGACGTCCACCCTCGCGCCGGGCAGCCCCAACGGCGTGGAGGAGTTGGTCTACCTCATCGAAGGCAGCGCCACCGCGAGCTCGGACGGCGAACGGCTCGCGCCCCGCTCGGTGCTCGTGCCGAACACCAGCGACGAGGCCGATCTCGTGAAGTCGACCATCGTCGAGCTCATCGCACTGCAGTCCGACAAGGGGCTCACCAACGCCGTGCCGAGCGGCACGCGGGTCCTCGACGCCACGCTGAACGGCGACGGCACGGAGCTCACCCTCGACCTCAGCGAGGAGTTCGACAACGTCCAGCAGTCGCTGCAACGCCGGGCGTTCGCGCAGATCGTGTTCACGGCGACGGGGGTCACGCCGGCCAACGTGAACCGGGTGAAGTTCCTCGTCGACGGCGACCCCATCGCCCCGGCCACCGACAACGAGGCCACCCCGGCGGTGGGCGACGCCGTCTCACGCTCCGACTACCCGTCCTTCGCGGCCAGCATCGCCAGCAGCACGACCGAGCTCGGCGAGAGCTGACGACCACCTTCACCGTCAGCCGGCGAAGAAGACCTCGGCGACGCCGTGGTAGAGGGCCGGGTCGACCGTCTTCAACGTGCCCACCGCAACCGACAGCGGCACGCGGACGATCTCACCGCCCTGGAGGGCGACCATCTGGCCCAGCTCACCTTCGTGGACGGCATCGATGGCGCTGACCCCGAAGCGGGTGGCGAGCACCCGGTCGAAGGCGGTGGGCGTACCACCGCGCTGCACGTGGCCGAGGATCGTGACCCGGCTCTCGTAGCCCGTACGCTCCTCGATCGCCTCGGCCACCGTCTGGCCGATGCCGCCGAGGCGGACGTGGCCGAAGGCGTCGACCTCGCCCGACACCAGCGACAGCGTGCCCTCCTTGGGCGTGGCGCCCTCGGCCACGACCACGATGGACGCGTAGCGCCCCTTCTCGTGGCGCCGCACGATGGCCTCGCACACGGCGTCGATGTCGAAGGGCTCTTCGGGGATGAGGATCATCGTGGCGCCACCGGCGATGCCGGACCACACGGCGATGTGCCCGGCGTGGCGGCCCATCACCTCCACGACGATCACCCGATCGTGGGACTCGGCGGTGGTGTGCAGGCGGTCGATCGCCTCGGTCGCGATCGACACGGCCGTGTCGAAGCCGAAGGTGAGCTCGGTGCCGGACAGGTCGTTGTCGATCGTCTTGGGGACGCCGACGACGGGAACGCCGAGCTCGTGGAGCTTGTGGGCGACCCCGAGGGTGTCCTCACCCCCGATGGCGATGAGGGCGTCGATGCCGAGGTCGTCGAGCGTCGCCTTGCACGCCTCGACGCCGCCGTCGACCTTGAACGGATTGGTGCGCGACGAGCCCAGCACGGTGCCGCCCCGGGGAAGCGTGCCCCGGAACGTGTCGACCGAGACCGGCCGGGTCCGGTTCTCGATGACGCCCCGCCACCCGTCGAGGAAGCCGACGAGCTCGTCGCCGTAGGCCCGCTCACCCTTGCGGACGATGGCCCGCATCACGGCGTTGAGCCCGGGGCAATCCCCTCCACCGGTGAGCATCGCTGTTCGCATCCCGAACCTCCACGTCTCTGTCGTCGGACCGTCCCCCACACGTTGGCACAGCCCGGCCCGACGGGGAACCGCTCACCGTCGTTCCCGTAGGCTCGGCGGGCATGACGCCCGTCGTGATCGCCGTGGATGCCGGGACGACCGGCATCCGGGCCATCTCCTTCGACCGGCACGGGCACGTGCTCGACCTCGAGTACCGCGAGCTCACCCAGCGCTACCCGCAGCCCGGCTGGGTCGAGCACGACGCCGCCGAGATCTGGGCCTGCGTCAAGACCGTGCTCGGTGAGGTGTGCGCGCGCGTCGACGGCGAGATCGCTGCCATCGGCATCACGAACCAGCGCGAGACCACCGTCGTGTGGGACCGCGCCACGCGCCGACCCCTGCACCCGGCCATCGTGTGGCAGGACCGCCGCACCGCGGCCCGATGCGAGCAGCTCGCGGTCGACGGCCACCTCCCCCTCGTCCGGGAGACCACCGGTCTCGTCCTCGACGCCTACTTCTCTGCCACGAAGCTGGCGTGGATCCTCGACCAGGACGAGGTCCACGCGGGTCCCGACACCGCCTTCGGCACCGTCGACAGCTGGGTCCTGTGCAACCTCACCGGAGGGGAGGTGCACGCCACCGACGTGACCAACGCCAGCCGCACCATGCTCCTCGACATCGGGACGGGAGCGTGGTCCCCCGCCCTGTGCGACCTGCTCGAGATCCCACGCCACGTGCTGCCCGACGTGCGGCCGTCGTCGGTGCGGTTCGGGGTGACCGCAGGCGGAGGCGGCATCCCGGCGGGCATCCCGATCAGCGGCATCGCCGGCGACCAGCAGGCATCGCTGTTCGGTCAGGCGTGCTTCGATCCCGGCATGACGAAGAACACCTACGGCACGGGTTCGTTCGTCCTGATGAACGTGGGGACCGATCGTCCCGCACCGGTCGACGGGTTGCTCACGACCATCGCCTGGGGCCTGCCATCGCCCGATGGCGGCGCCATGGAGATCACCTACGCGTACGAGGGTGCCATCTTCGTCACGGGTGCCGCGGTGCAGTGGCTGCGCGACGAGCTCGGCATCATCGAGGCGTCGAAGGAGGTCGGCCCGTTGGCGTCCTCGGTGGACGACACCGACGGCGTGGTCGTGGTGCCGGCCTTCGCCGGACTGGGCAGCCCGTGGTGGGATCCCCACGCCCGGGGCACCGTCGTCGGCATCACCCGCGGCACGGGCCGGGCCCACATCGCACGGGCCGTCATCGAGGCCATGGCGTTCCAGACCCGCGACGTGGTCGAGGCCATGGCGCGCTCGTCGGGGCGAGCGGTTCGCGCCCTGCGGGCCGACGGCGGCGCATCCGCCATGCCGCTGCTGCTCCAGCTCCAGGCCGACCAGTTGCAGGTCCCGGTGTCTCGACCGGTCGTGCAGGACACCACGGCGCTCGGCGCCGCCTACCTCGCGGGCCTGGCCGAGGGGGTGTGGAGCTCCCTCGTCGACATCGCCGACAATTGGGAGCTCGACGTCGAGGTCCCGCCCGCGGTACCCCCCGGTGAGACCGATGCCGGCTACCGGCGTTGGCTCACCGCCGTCGACCGCTCCCGCAACTGGGCCACGGACTGACCGACCGGATCAGGCAAAGCGATCGGCCGACGGGTGGAGTCGACGGGCCTCGGTCGCCTTCAGCTCACGAAACCGGGTATCGACGATCCGCGCCAGCGCTGCCGCCTGGCGCCGCTCCCGGGCACGGAACGGTTGGCCCGATCGTCCGAGGACGAGGGCCATGCCCGCAGCGGGCAGGGGGGACCACACCACATCGTCAGGTCCTCCGTCGCCGGAACCGCCGGCGTGGATCGAACCATCGCTCAGGCGGGCCGAGCTCTGGCTGCCCTCGACGAAGGCGAGCAGCCAGCCCATCGCCGGCGGTGTGCCCTGGGCCGCGACCACCTCGCTCCCGTCCATCGCCACGACGGCCGCCCACTCCGCACCGATCGAGCGGGCGGCGTGCGCGCACAGCGCCTCGGTGACCTCCGCCGTCGTCGACGCCCCCACGAGGATCGCGGCCGTCTCCAGCGCGTCGAGGCGGGGGTCGTGCAGCGCATCGGCCGCTGGTCGGATGTTCTCGACCGCGACATCGTCGATCTCGCGCAGCTCCTGGAGCAGCAGCGGCACCAACGCCTCACCCGGAAGCTCGATGACGAGCTCGTCGATGGCCTTGCCGGCCCCCCGTTCGAGGATGTCGATGCCGACCACATCGCCGCCCACGGCGCCCACACGGCTGGCCACCGATCCCAGCGCGCCGGGACGGTCGGGGAGCCACACACGAAGGATGAAGGTCATAGCCATGTCAGAGACCGTAGGGATGGCCCATGAACACCGTGTTTCGCGCGCTGGAACGGGAGGAGAACCCGACACTCGCCGTCGTCGGGTCGTGCGCGGGTCTTGCGCGGGTCGTGCGGGGGAGTCGGGTTCCGTACGCCGGGTGTGCGAACGTTGTGGCCGTGACGGGCCGGAAGCTGACCCCCCGCGGCGAGGAGCGGCGCAGCCAGCTCATGGACCACGCGACCCGGCTGTTCGCCGACAACGGCTACCACCCGACCTCGGTGACCGAGATCGTCGACTCGGTGGGGGTCGGCAAGGGCTCGTTCTACTGGTACTTCGAGGGCAAGGAGCAGCTCCTGCTCGAGATCCTCAAGGATGCCCAGCACAGCCTCCGCCGGGCGCAGAACCAGGCGATCGCCGATGCCTCAGATCCGGTGGCGCGCATCGAGCTGGGCATCCGGGCATCGCTGCGCTGGTCCGCCGAGCACCGGGACGTGAACATCCTCATCCAGTTCGCGTCGACCGACGCCCGCTTCACGCCGGCGCTGCGACGGGGCGAGGCGATCGCCGCATCCGACCTCATGCGCCACGTCCGCGACGGCATCACCCGCGGTGAGATCCGCGACGCCGACCCCGAGATGCTCGCTCACGCCATCCTCGGAGCTTCCACCCAGCTGGCCCGGGTGTTCATCCACGATCGAGGCCTCGACGCCGACGGGGTCGCCGACGACGCGGTCGCGTTCGTCCGCGAGGGCCTCCTCACGTCCTGACGGGGGGTTCGAGCTTGTCGAGGGCCTTGCGCAGGTTGCGCATGGCCTGGCCGGTGCGCTGCTCGTTCTCGATGAGTGCGAAGCGGACGTGGCCGTCGCCACCGGGGCCGAAGCCGA
This sequence comes from uncultured Rhabdothermincola sp., assembly GCA_964525005.1. Lineage (GTDB taxonomy): Bacteria > Actinomycetota > Acidimicrobiia > Acidimicrobiales > Acidimicrobilacustridaceae > CAZALT01. The sequence goes on along the minus strand of CAZGEF010000061.1, from coordinate 288 downwards.
CACCGGGTGAGGTCGCGACATGGGCCTCGCGCACGAGGTACGACGCGAACTCGATGGAACCCATCTCGCGGTACGGCTCGGGGATGGGTGCCCACACGAACATCGTGCCCTTGGGCGGCTCGACGTCCCAGCCGATGCGGTGGAGGCCCCCGATGAGCGCATCGCGACGACTCTGGTAGATGGGCTGGACGACCTCGGGGTAGTCCGGCACCTCGTTGAGCGTGACCGTGGCTGCGATCTGGATCGGCTGGAACGCGCCGTAGTCCAGGTAGCTCTTGAGCTTGGCCA
>CAZGEF010000060.1:0-19683 GCA_964525005.1 uncultured Rhabdothermincola sp. | reverse complement strand
GAGCTCGGCTACGTCGAGGTCTCGAGCAACGGCACCGACTTCGTCCGCTTCGACAGCGCCAGCCGCCGCGAGGCACCGGTCAGCGGCTTCCAGGGCCAGACCGCCACCGAGCTCGGCGGCCTCGGGGGCAAGGACTTGGCCAACCAGGGCACGCCGTTCGACCTCGCCTCGCTGCGCAACAAGCCCGAGGTCCGCTCGGGTCTCGTCGACCTCGAGAAGATCACGCACGTGAAGATCAAGGACGTCGTCGGTGACGGTGGCGACCTCGACTCCTTCGGCCGGCCGATCTACGAGGCCTACCCCACCACGGGAAGCGCGGGCTACGACCTCACCGGTGTCGCCGTGCTCAACGAGTACGTCGTGCCGGTGGCGATCGGCACCGCCAAGGTGGTCGGCACGGTGCAGAGCGCGCAGGGGCCTGTGCAAGGCGCCAAGGTCACCGTCCGCACGCCCGACGGCACGGCGGTGGCCAACCTCCGGACGTCACGGTCGGGGAACTACCAGGTCCAGGTGCCGGCCGGGGAGTACCGCATCGCCGTCAAGCTCGACGGCTATCGGACGGCTTCGGTGGGGACCGACTCCGGTCCCTCGACCGAGGCCGTGCTCGCCGAGGGCAAGAGCCGGGTCGACGCCACGCTCGTGGCCCGTGCCAAGTTCGCGGGCACCGCGACCCTCGACGGTGCGCCGATCAAGGGCGTGCGGGTGCGGCTCTACGACATCGATACCAAGACGATCGTCGCGTCGGACACGACCGACGGTCTGGGGCGCTTCACCATCGCCGGGCTCGACGGGGGTCGGTACAAGGTGCTCGTGTCGGGTGCATCCGTCGCCAACCGGTGGCTCGGCCTCGGCGGCCAGACCTACGACACCGCCGGCGAGGTCGAGCTCGTCGGCGGACGGAACACGCAGGATGTCGCCGTGGTCGCCAAGACCTGACCCCGGCTGCTCGTCGGGCCGGTGGTGCCACCTCCCACCGGCCCGGCCTGGCATCCGATCTGGTGTCCGGCCTGGCGTCCGGCCTGGCACCCCGTGTCGGGCCGACGAGCGCCGACGCGGTACGGTCCGCGACGAGGTGGAAACGTGATCGACGGATCCGACGACGAGCCGGACGGCCCCGGCGACGCCGGCGGTCGGGGGAACCTGGGCGACCTCGCGGCGCGGCTCGACGCCGAGCGCTTCGTGGGTCGCCGCGCCGAGATCGAGTGCGTTCAGCGGTCCTTCGGTGGCGAGACGACCACGAGGATCCACTACGTGTTCGGGCCGGCGGGCATCGGCAAGAGCGGGTTGCTGCGCGAGATCGGCCGCCGCGGCGAGGCGGTGGGTCGGACGCTCGTGCGCATCGACGGACGGGAGGGGCCGATCTCGGGGGCCGAGCTGAAGGAGCGCATCGGCCGGGCCGCGGCGGTGGACACGCCCGTGCTGCTGATCGACGAGGCCGACGAGCTCCTTCCGCTGCGCTTCGAGATGCGTGACCTCTTCCTCGAGGTCCTCCCGTCCTCGGCGGTCGTCGTGCTCGCGGGCCGTGCGGCGCCTGAACGGGCGTGGTTCGACGAAGGCCTCGAGCACATCTCCGATCGGCACGAGCTCCGGCCGCTCGATCCGGCCGCGTCGCGCGAGCTGCTGAGCAGGTACGGCGTCGACGAGACCGCAGAGATCGACCCGCTCGTCGCGTGGTCGCGCGGGTTCCCGCTCCCGCTCACGCTGGGGGCCCGTGTCTCCCACGCAGGCACGCGGATCGTGCCGCCCGAAGGCGAGGGTCGAGATGGTCGATGGGGTTCGCCCGCCGACGAACGGATCGTCGCCGACCTCTTGCTCGACCGCCTCGCGGGGCGCGAGCTCGACGTCATCGACAGCGCCGTGCTGGAGGTCGCCGCGGTCGCGCCATCGGTCGACAGCCGGTTGCTCGCCGCGCTCCTTCCCGGCCGGCCGACCCGCCGGGCCATGTCGCAGCTCCGCGAGCTGTCGGTGTCCGAGCGGGTAGGGCACCGGGTGACCCTCCACCGACTCGTGCGCGACAGCGTCCGCGATCGACTTCGATCAGCGGAGCCGGAGCGCTACCGCACGCTGGTCCTGCGCATCGCCGAGCACCTCGGGGCCCGCGCCCGCACCGAACCCGAGCGCGCCTACGAGATCACGGACCTGATCGAGAACCCGGAGGCCCGCGTCGGGTCGCGTCCGAGCCTCACGCACTACTACGACCGGTTGCATCCGGGGGATGCCGACCTGGCGGCCACGGTCCTCGGCGTCGAGGGCACCCGCTGGTTCGACCGGTTCCGCCGGTGGTGCGACGAGGTGCCCGAGGCGGTGGTCTCGGTCCGCAAGGTGACCGGCGAGCTGTCCAGCCTGGTCATCACCGGGCGCCTCGCCGAGGTTCCCGAGTGGGCCCGCGACACCATCGAGCTCGGACCGGTGCTGTCCTACGCCGAGCGCAACGGCATGGTCGAGCGCGGCGTGTTCGTCAACGACGTGTTGATGGTCGAACCCGGTCTCGACGACGCGCGCCTCGCCGAGGTGTTCCGCGTCGGGAACGCGGGGCTGCTCGCCCGCCTGGGCGACCCGTACCTGCGCTACGTCCTCGCGACGGGTGACGTCCGCTACGGCGTCGACGGGACAGGCCCGTTCGGCTACGCCGACATCGACGAGCTCGATCGTGCCGACGACGAGCGCCGCCTCGTCTCGTGGGGCGTCGACTTCGGACCCACCGGCGCGCTCGGGCGGATCCTCGAGATGATCCGCATGGAGCAGGGAGCCGACCCTGTGGTGGGGGCCGACGGCGTCGACCGGGCCGCGGCCCTCCTGCTCGCCCTGCGGTCGTTCCACGACGACGACGTGCTGGCCCGGAGCGAGCTCGCCGGCACCGTCGTGGAGGTGCGTGACCTCGTGACCGGTCGGGTGCGGTCGTCGTTCGACGATTCGGACGACGACCGGATGCTGCGCCAGCTCCTCGAGCAGACCTACCTCGACCCGGAGGGTGGGCACATCGCGGCCCGTCGTGCCGCCCACATGAGCCGGTCGAGCTACTACCGCCACCTCCAGCGGGCCCGCGACCGGTACGCGTCGGGCGGCTGACGTCGGGCGCGGTGCGCCGAAGCTGGGACCAGGTCGAGACCGGGGCCGGCGGTCCGGGGGATCGCGGTGCGCGACGCTTCGGTAGCCGCCTTCTCTTCGGCGGTGAGACCCGTCGAAAGGCTGCGCCATGCTCTATCCCGAGGTCGCCCACCTGCCCGAGGACGATGCCGACGTCGACCCGTGGTGTCCCCGCCCCGCGAGCGGGCACCGCACCCGACGTCGAGGTCGGCTCCTCGCCGGAGCGGCCGCCGCCCTCGCGCTCGTGGCCGTCGGCGGCGTCACCGGGGCCTGGGCGGGCGCCACGTCGTTCAAGGACGTGCCCGCCGACCACCCCTTCCACTCGGAGATCCTGTGGGCGTCGAAGCACGATCTCGCCGCCGGCTACAAGGACGGCACCTTCCACCCGTCCGACGCGGTGAGCCGGCAGGCGGCCACCGCCTTCTTCAAGCGGTACAACGCGTCGATCACGACGCACAAGGTAGCGATCCCGTTCGGCAGCAAGAGCGCGTACGACGCGACGGCGTCGTGCCCCGCGGGCAAGGTGCCGATCGGCGGCGGGGGCTGGATCGGTGCCTCGAACCTGTTCATGACCGATTCGCATCCGACGGCTACCGGTTGGTACGCGCGGTGGGAGTCCGACAACGACGCCGTGATCGACGCGAACGGTGAGGTGTCGGTCATCTGCAAGCCCGACAACTCTTCGAGTTGATCGGCGCTTTCCGGCATCTTCCATTGCATCTCGGTCTGGTTCGGGTTACGGTGACCGCCACTCCCGGCGCCCGCCGCCGGGCATCTCGGACATCGCTCCGACCTCGTACGCGCCCTCACGCCGAGGATCCGGTGAGCCATGTCCCTGCTGTCCCCGCTGTCCCTGCTGTCCGTTCCGGTCCTCCGGTTCCCGTCGCGGAGCCGGAGCTCGTCACGGCATCCCGGCAGACGTCGGCCTTGGGCGGCCACCGTGGTGGGCGGAGCGGGTGTCGGCTTCGTCGCCGTCGCCGTCGCCGGGCTCGTCGCGCTCTCGGCGGGCATCGGTTCGGGGCAGGCGGCGTCCGCATACACCCGCACCTGGACCGCCCACCACCAGCCTGCGGCCAACCCGGTGCTCGCCCCCGGTTGCGGGTTGGACGTCGGCCTGCTCATCGACCGGTCGGGCTCCATCGCCAACGCCGGTGCGCAGGAGCACATGCGATCGGCGGCGCGCGGCGTCGTCGAGGCGTTGACCGGCACGCCGTCGCGCGTCGGCGTCTGGAGCTTCGGCAACGTCAGCGCCGCGGGACCCGGCGATCCCGCACATCCGGCGATCCCGCTCACCGAGATCGGAGGGCCCCGGGCGCGTGACGGCCAGGCGGCGATCGTCGCCGTCATCGACTCGATCCCGTTCACCGGGAGCGAGGCGACGAACTGGGACTCGGCTCTGCGTGCGGTGCACGAGGCCTCGCTCCGGAGCGGGTCGGCGCCCGACCTGCTGCTCGTGCTCACCGATGGTCAGCCCACGGTCTTCGGCGACGCGCCCCGGCTCGATCCGTTCACCGAGGACGTCGACATCGATGCCGGCATCATCAGCGCCAACCTCGTCAAGGCCGACGGCACCCGCATCTTCGCCCTGGGCATCGGCGCCGAGATCGACACGGCGGCGCTGTCGCTCATCTCGGGTGGCACGCCGTGGAACGGCTCGAACATCGCCACCGCCGACTACGCGGTGACGAGCTTCGACGCCCTGGGCGCCACCCTGCGTGCCGCGGTGTCCGACCTGTGCGGTGGCACCGTCACGGTCCAGAAGGTGCTTCGCGACGGATCGGGTGGCGAAGGGCCCGCCGCAGGTTGGACCTTCGTCCTCGACGGGGACCGGAAGGTCCCGTGGGCGACGTCGGCGGTCACCGACGAGTCGGGCATCGTCCAGTTCGCGGTCCCCGGGGTCGACGCCGAGCGGGTCACCATCGGCGAGGTGTCCCAACCTGGGGTCGACCTGGTCGTCGCCGACATCACCTGTGACAACTCGTCGGGGCGCCAGCCCGTCCTCGAGCGCGAGGCCGAGGCAGTGAGCTTCGACCTGGGCCCGACCGACGTGGTGTCCTGCACGTTCCCGAACCGCGTGCAGCCCGAGCCCGAGCCGAGCCCGAGCACCACCACCACGACGGCAACGCCGACGACCTCTTCCACCGTGCCGGACGAGGCGTCGCCCACCACGACCACACCGCCGTCGACCCCGCCCAGCACGACCACACCCAGCACGGTGCCGGGTGCGGAGGTTCCCGCAGGCCCGCCACCGGCCGGGTCCGCGCCCGTGACCGTGCTCGCCGCGGTCCAGGAGCCGGTGTGGCCCGCGACCTTGCCCCGGACGGGGACCGACACCGGCCGCCTGGCGTTCGCCGCGGGGTGCCTGGTGTTCGGGGGCCTGCTCGTCACCCTCGGGCTTCGCCGGGCGGCCTAGCCGGATGCTCTGACCGGATGTTCTGGCCGGATGTTCAGGCCGGATGATCGATCAGGCGCCGGTGAGGGGCATCTCGACGAGGACGCGGGTGTTCATCTCGTACGCGACGCGGATCTCGTCGATGATCCGGGCCTGCTCGTCGGCGGACCACGCGGCCTGGTCGAGGAGGGCGCGGTAGTCGTCCTTGAACGCGGTCGGGTCTTCGATCTGATCGAAGCGGTAGAACGACGCGCCCTGGTGGTCGGGGAGCTCGAAGATCCGCTCGACCGCTCGACCGACGTGTTGGCCACCCGACAGGTCGCCCAGGTAGCGGGTGTAGTGGTGAGCGACGAAGCCGCCGGGCCAGGTCGCGCCGACCTCGCGGAGCCGGGCGCAGTAGTCCTGCGTCGCCGGGGTCGCCACGATGCGGGACTCCCAGTCGGGTCCGAGCAGGAACGCGAGGTCCTCGCGCAGGGCGGGGACCCGGGTGAGCTCGTCGAACACGAAGGCGCCGGCGATCTCGTCGTCCTTCATGGCCGCCGCGCTCGCCTCGAGATCGACGTAGGCGAAGTAGTGCTGGGCGACGAGCTGGGCGTAGTCGTCGCGCTGGGCCGTCCCGCGCATGATCGCCTGCATGAAGGGCGCGCCCTCCGCCTTCTGGTGGTCTCCCCAGGTGACGGCGCGCAGCGCGGCGGAGAAGCTCTGCGGGGCTTCGGTGTCGGAGGTGGCGGTGGTCATCGTGGGCTCCAGGGGGTGGGAGAGGCTCGTGGTCGACGTCGACGCGCCGTCGTCACGACCTGACGTGGTGTCGTGAGTATACGACAGATTGTCAGATCACCGGCATGGTGTCGAGCGCCGGGCCCGGAGGACGACGGTGCGGATTCGGACGTGGGGTGATTGGGTTCGGCACTGCCCACTCCGTAGAGTAAGTAGACCTAACGCCCGTCAGGAGAGTTTCGTGTCCCAGCCCCCCGGTCCCCGAACGTCGCGAATGGGTACGCGTCGGTCCCGTGCCGCCGCGGGACTGGTGACCGCCCTCGGCCTGGTTCTGGCCGGTCTCGCCGCGTCGAGCACGCCGCCGGCGGGAGCGACCCTCCGCCAGGGTTCGATCCCGGCTCCGGTCACCACGATCTCGCCCGACGGTCTGGCCGCGACCGACGGGACCCGGACGCTCGCCGCGAGCCAGACGCAGGACATCTCGCCTTCGGGGGCGACCGTCACGGTGACGGGGTCGGGCTACGACCCGAACAAGGGCATCTACGTCGCGTTCTGCCTCATCCCGCCGACCAACCAGCAGCCGACGCCCTGCGGTGGCGGCGTCGACACCACGGGCGCGTCGGGGTCCTCGCAGTGGATCTCGTCGAACGCCCCCGCCTACGGCGAGGGCCTCGCCACGCTGTACGGCCCCGGCGGCACGTTCTCGCTCGACATCGCGGTGTCGCCCCAGATCAGCCCGTCCATCGACTGCCGCCGGGTGCGCTGCGCGATCGTCACCCGCAACGACCACACCCGCACCTCCGATCGCGGCCAGGACATCTTCTTGCCGGTCACCTTCGGTGTCGCCACCCCGGACCCGGCCGATCCCGACCCCGACCAGCCGGTCGAGACCACCACCACCACGGTCCCGCAGGCCCTGCCTGCGCCGGAGGTCGCCCTGTCCGATGACGGCCGGGTCGCGACCGCGGGGACCATCACCGTCGAGGTCTCCCAGGCCCGGGACCTCGACGCCGAGGGGTTGCCCGTCACCGTGACCGGAGCGGGCTTCGACGAGTCCAAGGGCATCGGTGTGGCGTTCTGCGTGGTCGGCGAACCAGGTCAGGTCCCCGGTCCGTGCGCCGACGGTTCGGCGAGCGCCGCGTCGGCGACGGCATGGATCTCGTCCGATCCGCCCGAGGGGGGCGACGCGGCCGTGCCCTACTCGCCGGGCGGTTCGTTCAGCCTCACGTTGGCCACCACGCCCGTCATCGCCGGCACGGACTGCACCTCCGCGACCTGCGCCATCGTCACGAGCAACGACAGCACTCGTCCCGAGGACCGCTCGCAGGACATCGTCATCCCGGTCACGTTCGCCGCTCCGGTGGCGACCACGACCACGGTGATCGCCGAGGAGGAGGTGGCCGTCGTCGAGGAGGCCGCCCCCGAGCCGGACTCGGGGTCGTCGGGTAGCGCGCTGCCGTGGATCATCGCCGTCGTGGTGGTGGCCGCCGCCGGCGGCGGCGTCGCCTACTACGTGGTGCGCACGCGCAACGCCGCCGAGCCGGCAGCCGAGCAGTCGGCCCAGCACGGCGACGAGCCGGGATCCGAACCGTGACGAGCCGAACCGTGACGAGCCGAACCGTGACGAGTCGAACCGTGACGAGTCGAACCGTGACGAGCCGCACGGCGACGAGCCGTGCTGCGATCGCCGTCCTCGTGTCGCTGGTGCTCGTCGCGGCGGGGTGCGGCAACGGCGGGCCATCGGCCGCGCCACCCGACGAGGGCGACCTCGTCGAGCAGACCGGCGTCACCGATCCCCTGAAGATCGTCCCGGTCGCCACCGATCCGGTGGCGCACCTGCCGGCCACGGTGCAGTCGGCAGACGGTCGAGAGGTCACCGTCGCCGACACCAGCCGCATCGTGTCGCTGTGGGGCAACATCACCGAAGTGCTGTTCTCCCTCGGCATCGGTGACCAGGTGGTCGGACGCGACGTGGCATCGACCTTCGAGGAGGCCGCGGACCTCCCGGTCGTCACCCAGTCCCACGACGTCTCGGCCGAGTCGGTGCTGTCGCTGCGACCCACTGTGGTGTTCGCCCAGACCGACACCGGTCCACCCGAGGCCCTCGACGCCATCCGCAACGCGGGGATCCCCGTGGTGGTCGTCGAGGCGCCCGAGAGCATCGACGACATCGCTCCCCGGGTCCAGCTCATCGCCGACGCCGTCGGGCTGCCGGCCGAGGGCGAGGGGCTCGTGCAGCGCACCCACGACCAGATCGCCGCGGTGCAGGCGAGCATCCCCGCCGAAACCCGGTCGCCGCGCATCGCCTTCCTCTACATGCGGGGCCAGGCCGGGGTGTACCTCCTCGCCGGTCCCCGCTCGGGTGCTGATTCCATGATCGTCGCGGCCGGCGGCGAGGATGCGGGGACCGCGATCGGGCTCGACAAGCCGTTCACCCCGCTCACGAGCGAGGCGCTGGTCAAGGCGGCACCCGAGGTCATCTTGATGACCACCAGCGGGCTGGAGTCGGTCGGGGGGATCGAGGGGATGGTTGCGATCCCCGGCGTCGGTCAGACCCCGGCCGGCCAGACCAGGCGGATCATCACGGTCGAGGACGGCCTGCTCTACAGCTTCGGGTCGCGCACCGCGGTGGCGCTCGCGAGCCTGATCAACCAGATCTACGGGGTGACCCCCGACGTCCCCACCTCCTGATGCCCGCGCGTGGCGATGTCCCGGCGTTCTGAGCGCGCGTCGCGCCCCGGCGGTCGCGGCGCGGTCGACCCTGAGGTCCTCGCCGACGCCGAGGCGGATTCGCTCGAAGACGTCGTCGGCGCGCGCCGCAGCCTGGTGCCCCCACCGGTGCTCATCGCCGGCCTCGTCGTCGCCCTGGTCGTGGCGTCGATCGTCGCCGCCAGCGTCGGCGCGTTCTCGATCCCGCTGGGGGAGGTGCTCGGCTCGATCTTCCACAAGGTCGGGCTGAACATCGGATCGACCCCCGATGCCCTGGGCCAGGACGTCCTGTGGAACATCCGCTTCCCGCGGGTGGTGCTCGCCCTCGTCGTGGGTGCCGCGCTCGGCTGCGCGGGCGCCGCCATGCAGGGGACGTTCAGCAACCCGCTCGCCGAGCCCGGCATCGTCGGCGTCTCGTCGGGTGCCGCCCTCGGCGCGGTCGCCGCCATCGTGATGGGCGTGACGGGCCTCGGGGTCTGGAGCCTGCCGGCTGCGGCGTTCGTCGGCGGCCTCATCACCGTGGTGGTGGTGTACCTCGCGTCGCGCGACAACGGCCGGACCGAGGTCGTCACCCTGATCCTCACCGGGGTCGCGGTGAACGCGTTGGCCGGTGCGGTGATCGGCCTGCTCACGTTCTTCTCGACCGACGCCGAGCTGCGGTCCATCACCTTCTGGACGCTCGGCAGCGTGGCTCAGGCCACGTGGCTGAAGGTGGCCGTCGTCGCGCCGCTCGCCGTGTTCGGCGTCGTCGCCGCCACGGTCTTCGCGCCGAAGCTCGACCTGCTCACGCTGGGCGACAAGCCGGCCCGTCACCTCGGCGTCGACGTCGAGCGGCTCCGCATCATCATGCTGGTGATCGTCGCCGTGCTGACCGCCTCGGCCGTGGCGGTATCGGGCATCATCCTCTTCGTGGGCCTGGTGATCCCGCACCTCGTGCGGATGCTCGCCGGGCCGAGCCACAAGGTGCTGCTCCCGGCATCCGCGCTCGCCGGAGCGGCCATCCTCGTCGTCGCCGACCTCGTCTCGCGCACGATCGTCGCGCCGGCGGAGGTTCCCCTGGGCGTGCTCACCGCGCTGATCGGCGCGCCCTTCTTCTTCTTCATGCTGCGCAAGACGCGCCGTCGCCAGGGCGGGTGGGCGTGAGCCGCTTGACCCGTGTCGTCGAGGTCCCCGCGCGGGAACCCGTGGGCACGGAGCTCGTGCGCGTCGCCGGTGTCGAGGTGTCGTTCGGGACCAAGTCGGTGCTCGCCGGCGTCGACCTCACGCTGGCCGCCGGCGAGGTCGTGGCCCTCGTCGGCCCCAACGGAGCGGGCAAGTCGACGCTGCTCGGCGTCATCACGGGCGATCTCGAGCCCGATGCCGGCATGGTCGCGATCGACGGCCGATCGCTGGGGGAGTGGTCGCCGCTGGACCTCGCGCTGCGCCGGGGCGTGCTGCCGCAGCAGTCGGTCGTGTCCTTCCCCTTCACCGTCCGCGAGGTGGTGGCGATGGGCCGGGCGCCGTGGGCGCGCACGGACGCGGAGGACGACGATGACGACCTCATCGACGCCGCGCTCGCCGAGACCGACGTGGCACACCTCGCCCACCGGCGGTTCCCGTCGCTGTCGGGCGGTGAGCGCGCCCGCGTGGCCCTCGCCCGGGTCCTCGTCCAGTCCACCCAGGTGCTCCTGCTCGACGAGCCGACCGCGGCGCTCGACGTCCACCACCAGGAGCTGGTGCTGGAGGTGGCCGGCCGACGGGCCAAGCAGGGCGACGGCGTCGTCGCGGTGCTGCACGACCTCGGGCTCGCCGCGGCCTATGCCGACCGGGTCGCGGTGCTCTCGGGCGGTTCGATCGTGGCCGACGGCCCGCCCGGGCAGGTCATGACCTCCGAGCTGCTCAGCGAGGTCTACCACCACGAGATCGAGGTCCTCGAGCATCCCCGCACCGGTGAGCCCCTCATCGTTCCGGTTCGGACCGCGTTGCATTTGTAGGCACGCCAACTTAGGGTTGCCTAACACCATGGATGGAGTGATCGATGACGTTCAGTTCTCAACGCCGTAGCCGACGCCTGCCGTTCGTGGTCCTCGCCGCCGCCATGGTGCTGGTCGGCGCGGTCCTGGCGATCCCCGCGGGTGCGGTCGAGTCGCCGACGCCGACCACGGAGGGCGCTTCTGTCGGTGGTGTCGCCGCCGACGTGGGTAGCCCGGCCGGCGAAGGTGGCCCCGCTGGCGAAGGTGCTCCGGCTGGCGAAGGCGCTCCCGGTGGTGAAGCTGCCCCCGCGGGCGATCCGGCGACCGAGGAGGAGGCCGGGACGACGGCGACCACGGATCCGGTCGCCGAGGTGGCAACGCCGGACGCCGTGGTCGACACGACCGGTGGCGATCTGGTCTGGGGTGTGCGCAAGACATTCGTCAACTACATAAAGGGTCCGATCGCCCACGGCACCGTCACGGTCGCCGGTGGCGCGGTCGACAACACCGGCACGGACGGCACCTTCACCTTCCCGGGTGTGGCCGGCGGGTCGTTCGACGGCGCGACGAACGCCACCGAGGTCTCCTTCGTCGGTTCCGTTCGGTTCACCGGCCACGACTCGGGGGAGGGGGCCGAGCTCGACCTGATGCTCGAGAACCTCAAGATCGTGCGGGACGGCACCGGGTCCTGGTTGGTCGCGGATGTCACCAGCGTCCCGTTCCACGGCACCAGCAGCGGTGGAGGGGCGCCCGACGCGCCGGTGCTCTACCCGGACCTGAAGGTCGCGACGCTCGCCACCGCTGGCGTGCTGCCGGTCTCCACGCCACCCGACGGGCTGACCTGGTACGACCTCGACGCGAACCTCACCGAGGATGCCGTACCGGCCTTCGGGCTCTACAGCGCGGGCGAGCCTCTCGACCCCGTCACCTACACCTTGACCTTCGACGAGGTGCCCGACGTGCCCGTCGATCCGATCGGGCCGGTCACCCCGGTCGTCACGCTCGACAAGACCACGGTCCAGGCCGGCGACCTGCTCACGGCCACCGGCCCGGAGTTCCTGCCCGGTGAGCAGGTCGAGGTGTGGATCCACAGCGAGCCGGTGTGGATCACCACGGCCCTCGCCGACGCCGAGGGCGTCGCCTCGATCACCTTCACCGTCCCGCTCGACACCGCGGCCGGCATCCACCAGATCGAGATGCGCGGCATCTCGTCGGGCGACGCCATCCGCTCGGCCGACTTCACGGTGACGGCCGCACCCGCGCCCTCGGCCACCGCGGCGGGTGGCACTCGCGGCACCCTTCCGCAGACGGGTGCTGACGGCGGGATCGCCCTCGCCGGCGCGGCGCTCCTGGTCTTCGGCCTGGTCCTCGTCGCCGTCGAGCGCGAGGTCCGCCGACGCCGAGGGGCGATCAGCTGACGATCGCGGGGACCGAAGCGCCCTCGATGGGGTGCTTCGAGATCCGGGGTTGCCCCGAAAAAGGGTGATGTGTCAATCTAGTATCAAGTTTCCCTAACACGAACATGTTAGGGACCTGACCCAGGAGCAGAAACCATGTCAACCGTCCACTCCGCGGCGCCTCGTCGCCGCCGTCGCCTGGGAGCGCTCGGCATGGCCGTGCTCGTGGGCGCAAGCGGCACGCTGGTCGCCGCCGCACCCGCAATCACGACCGCGACGCCGGTCGGTGCCGACGAGGCTGCGCCGGTGTCCGCCGTCTCGCTCGACTGGGGGGTCAGGGCCTCGTTCCGGAACTACCTCAGCTTCCCGTTCGTCCACGGCACGACCACGACCGACGGCGGCGCGACCGTCAACGGCGACGGCACGTTCAACTTCCCCGGCACGGCCGCGTCCATCTCCACCGACGGTTCGACCACGCAGGTCGACAGCACCGGTTCGGTCCACCTCACGGGTCACCCCGACGTCGAGGACGTGCCGGTGCTCGACCTCGAGTTCAGCGATCCCCGCGTCGTGATCGACGGCTCGTCGGCCTCGCTCGTGGTCGACGCCGTGTCCCGGCCGTTCGTCACGACGACGACGCCCGAGCCGCCGGTCGTCTACGACGATGTCGCCATCGCCACGCTCGATCTGGCGGGTGGCACGGTGACCAACACCGGCAACACGCGCACGTGGAGCGACGTCCCCACCACGCTGACGGCCGAAGGCGCACCCGCGTTCGGCGACTTCTACCCGGCCGGCGACCCGCTCGACCCGGTCACCTTCTCGATCGTCTTCAACCCCGAGCTCTCCTTCAGCAAGACGACGGGCATCAACCCGAACGGGGAGACCGTCACCGTCACGGGCACGGGCTTCAACCCGAACGCCACGATCTCGTCGCGGGCTCCCGTCACCGTGGGTCAGCCGTCGGGCTTCTACCTCGTGTTCGGCAAGTTCCAGGACGTCTGGCAGCCCTCCACGGGAGCCGCCGGCGGGGCCCGTCAGGTGATCGACCAGAAGTGGCCGCTGCCCGAGGCGTCGAAGAACCAGGTGTCGACCGCGTTCCCCAGCCAGGCCGCCCAGCTCGTGCTGCTCAACGCCGACGGCTCGTTCACCACGACGCTCTTCGTGAGGGACGACCCCACGAAGACCAACCCGAACTACGGCATCGCGACCTACTCGGCGAGCACGGCCAACTACGTGGCCGCGGTCGAGACCTTCACCCCGGTCACCTTCGACCACACCCCGGGCCAGCTCCGGGCTCGCATCCTCGACGACGCCGGCGCACCGATCGCCGGTGCCCGCGCCGTCTTCTACGACGCGACGACGCTCCAGCGCATCGACGCCGGCAGCTCGAGCAACCAGGGCGGCATCGTCAAGTCGCTCGCCCCGGGCCGCTACAAGGTCGAGTTCAAGGCCACCGGGCACCTCACCAGCTTCAGCGGGGGGGCGTCCGATCTCGCCTCCGCCTCGGCGATCACGGTCGATCCCGGTGTCGCCACGCCGTTCGAGCAGGTCACGCTGTCCAGTTCGGTCAAGCTCCGGGGCACGGTGACCAACGCCGCGACCTCCGCTCCTCTGGGCTCCGTGCGGGTCAACGTGTACCGCGCGTCGGACTGCTCAGCGCTGCTGCACCAGACGATCACCCGGGCCGATGGCACCTACGTCATCGCCAACCTGCCCGCCGGTGACTACAAGGTCCAGTTCAAGCACTCCAAGCCGTCCCAGTGGATCACCGACTGGGTCGACAGCGAGCCGGGCTCGAACTGCGCCTCGGCCTCGACGGTCCACCTGGCTTCAGCCGCCGTCGTGATCGACCACGCACTGACCCCGGTTGCTCCCGTTCCTTTGTGACGATGTGGTGACCTGAGAGCTTCGGCTCTCGATGTGCGACCTCTGGGTGGCCCCCGGCTCCGGCCGGGGGCCACGCCGCGTGTACGGTCCGGCCCTGCGACCAGGTCTGACCGGTGGCGCGAGCGCTCAGCGGTGCCGGGTGGCCAGGGCCTGTTCGACGCGGTCCTCGGAGACGCCGAGGGCGCGCAGCACGAAGGCGACCGTCGTGGCGACCGTCTCGCCGAGCTCATCGGCAGGCACCCGCTCGCGGCTGATGCACGCGTTCACCAACGGACGGACCTCGGCGGTCTCGCCGATGTCGAACAGGCCCTGGGTGATGCCGCTGCGGAGGATCTGGTCGAGGGTCCGGTCGAGGGAGCTGACGTGCTCGATGATCTTCTCGTGGGCGTCCTGGGGGATGAGGTACTGGAGCGCGGGGCCGGGCGGAAGGTGGTTCGACGAGAAGTACTCGACCTGCATCGTGACGTAGGTGATGAGCTGATCGACCGGATCGTCGATCTCGCGGAGGGCGTCGTGGAGGTGGGACACGTACCCGGCGGTCTCCCGCACGACGTAGGTGACGATGAGGCTCTCTTTGTCGGGGAAGTAGTTGTAGATCGCGGTGCGGGAGATGCCGGCGGCGGCGGCGACGTCGGCGAGGCTGACGTGGTCGTAGCCCTGCGTGTAGATCAGCTCGCCGAAGGCGTCGAAGATGCGCTCGGTGGTGGCCTGGCGGTGTGCGGAGATGGATCCACCCTCGACCTTGGGCATCAGCGGGCCTCGTGCTCCCCGGCGGCCGGGGCGATGCCGAGCTCGTCGCAGGCCCGGTGGTACATGGCGGCGACCTCGGTGCGGATCTGCGGTCGCTCGGTGACGGGACCGGACCAGGCGATGGTCGTCGAACGGGCTCCGTCGGGAGTCGTGGCCTCGAAGGAGATGCCGGTCGCGTCGCATCCGGTCATCGTCGCTGCGGTCGCGTCCGGTACACCACCGAGGGCCTGCACGATCACCACGTTGTCCGCGGCGTGGTCGTCGTTCATGTGACGGGTCACGGCAGCGATGACCTCTGGGGTGAACAGCCCTGCGGAGTCGGACACGGGATCCTCCGGTGCGTCGGTGGGAGCGGCACCAGCGTAGGGCGCACACCGACGACGGCACGACCCGGGGTTCAACCCCGGATGATCTCGACGACGGTGATCACCGCCAGGATGGCGAAGATGCCTGCCGCGATGCGTCGCACGAGCTTGACCGGCAGGACCCTCAGGATCGACCGCCCGGCGATCACGGCGATGCCGGCCACGGCGGAGAGGGCGAGCAGCGCGCCGATCCACACCGACACGGGCGATCCGCTCTTGGCCGAGAGGCTCGCGGTGGCGAGCTGGGTCAGGTCTCCCCACTCGGCGAGGAACACGACGCCGAAGGTCTTGCCGGCGACGCCCCATGCCGAGTCCACCGTGGCGTTGTCGTCGATGTCGGCGTCCTCGACCTCGCCTCCCTCACGGACGAGGACGACCGCGCCGATGACGAACAGCACGGCGACCACCGACTGCACCACCCAGGTGGGGAGCAGGGTCAGCAGTCCGCCGGCGAGCACGGCGATGGTGACGTGCACGGCGAACGCGCCCGTGGCCCCCAGCCACACCGCCCGCGCATGGTGGTAGCGGGTCGACAGGACCATGGTGGCGACCATCGTCTTGTCGGGGAGCTCGGCGAGGAAGATCGCCAGGAAGGTCGTGCCGATTGCGAGGAGGTCCACTGGTTGGTCCTGGGTGCCGTGCCTGGCGACGGTGGGCCGGGCAGGCTCCTTCGACCAGACCGTTGGGTGTCTGCGTCGAAGGTCTCGCCCGCCCCGGAGCGCACCAGGTGCGCCGGGACCCGGTCGACCGGGAGCTATGGCTCCAGCATGTCGATCGACCGACGAGAGGGCTACTCCCCTTCGCCGGCCACCCTAGCCAGGGGCGCGAACGTCGGGCCACCCGGGCCTGTCTTGGGTTGGCCTGTCCTGGGTCGGCCTGTCCTGGGTCGGCCTGTCCTGGGTCGGCCTGTCCTGGGTCGGCCTGTCCTGGGTCGGATGCCCCGAGCGTGCCGCGCTCAGGGCGCGGCTCGCCGGCTCCACTCGTGGGCCCGCTCGATGAGCTGGCGTCGCGAGGTGATGTCGAGCTTGCGGTAGATGCGCGCGATCTGGGACCCGACGGTCCGCGTGCTGACGAAGAGCTCGTCGGCGACCTCCCGGTCGGTGAGGCCGTTCGCGACCAGGGCCGAGACCTGCAGCTCCTGGGGGGTGAGAGGGGTGGGCAGCGAGATCGGTGCCGGAACCCGTAGCGACGAGGCCGATCCCGGAGCCGCATCGGCGAGGGCACGTCGGGTCTGCGCCGCCCATCCGAGGGCGCCCATCGAGACGAAGTGCGCGAGCGCTTCGTCGAGGTCGGCGACGGCCTCGGGCCGTTGGTCGTGATCGAGTCGGAGTCGACCCCGCACCAGGAGCGTGCGGGCCAGTCCGAACGGGGGCCCGACCTTGCGGAGCATCCGTTCGGAGCCCTGGAGCAGGAGCTGGGCTTCGTGCGGGTCGCGTTCGGCGACCAGGAGCGCCTCCGCTCGCGCCGCGCCGGCGCGAGCCCGTGGGTTGCGCACGGCCCCGAGGCCGGAGATGAACGCCTCGGTGATGCGTCGGGCGTCGTCGTTGCGTCCGCTGCGGATGAGGGCCTCGGCCAGGTCGACCTGCCACATGACGAGCCAGGGCGTCGTCCCGGTGAGCGTGATCAAGGGCTCGAGGTGTGCGACGGCTTGCTGGGGCCGGTCGAGGCCGAGGTGGAGCAGACCCATGGCGGCGCGGGCGGGGACCTCGGTCGCCGAGGACCCGCCTTCGCGGCCTCGGGGAGCCGAGAACTCGACGAGGCGGCTGGCCGCGAGGCGGCAGCCCGGTTCGTCGCCGCGGACGGCCTCGGCGACGGCGAGGACCGAGGCAGGGAACGCGGCGAGGCCGGGTCGCCCGGTCGCGTCGGCGAACCGGATGGCCTCGTCGGCCCGGGACGAGGCGGTGGGGTAGCGGGACTGGCGAAGGTCGGCGATCGCCTGGACCCCGAGCACGGTGGGGAGCGGACCGATGGCGTCGCTGAGGCGGGCCGTCCGCTCGAGGCGGTCGAGCAGCCGGTTCGCGGGCTCGTACGCCTCGCCCCAGATCAGGCCGAGCCCGACGGTGTCGGCCACGAAGCCTGCGGCGTCGACACCGCAGTCGGCGATGAACCGGTCGGCCTGGTCGCCGATGGCGTCGGGGGAGAGCTGCTCGCCGCGGGCGGCTCGCGTGGCGGTCACCACGAGCTCGGCCTCGGGTCCGCCGATCGACCGCAGCTCGTCGGCGATGGCCGACGCGAGGTGCACGCGGCCGGCGCGGAGGTACACCTGTGCCAGTTCGAGGCGTGCTCGGGTCGCGGTGCGAACCGCGACCGGCGTGTCGAGCCCGGCAGATCGTGCCACGGCGTCGCGGAGGATCGTCGTGGCGGTGGGCCCGTCGCCGTCGAGGATCGCGAGCCTGCCCTCGACGAGGCGGAGGCGTGCCCGGTCGATGCCGGCGAGGTCGGCATCGGCGAGCAGGTCGACCGCGAGCGTCGCCGCGTCCACGAGCGCGTCGTCGACGGCGTGCTCGGCGTCGAGGAGGAGCCGCTCGGCGTCGACGTCTTCTCGTCGACGCGGTGCCGATGGGTCGACGCGGGTGGATGGGTCGACGCGGGTGGGTGGGCCCGGTGTGGGGGGCCCGGTGGCTGTGGCGGCCTCGGTGGCAGTGACGGGTCGGGCGGGTGCGCTGGCGTCGACCAGCGTCAGGGCATCGAGGGGTGAGGTCGTCGTCGTGTCAGAGCGGAAGATGACGAGCGCGATCGGCTCCTCGCTGATCCTGCGAGCGACGAAGGCGACCGCCGCCGCGCTCGCATCGTCGAGCCGATCGGCGTCGTCGACGACGACGGTGACCGGGCCGTCGTCGGCGAGTGCGGTGATGGCGCGGTGCAGGCGGATCGCGACGGCGAAGCGGTCGGGATCGTCGTGGCCGGTCGCACGGGCCAGGAGATCGACGTCACCTGGTCGGCTCGGCCCGTCGGCATCGATGTGCACCACGTGGGCTGGCCCCTCGCCGGCTGCGAGGAGGTCGAGATCGATGTCCGGGTCGGCCCCGGGGTCGGCTGCGGGGCCCTGGCGTCCGAATCGACCACGGACGACCAGCGCGCCGCCGTGGCCCTGCTCGGCGGACCCGATCAGCGCTCGTACGGCACGCCGGGTGGCATCGTGGCGGAGCGACTCGGGGTCTGATGAGGTCACCGTCGGAGGCCTCCCGGAGGACGTTCGAACTGTCGGGCGGGGCGCGGCCTTCCTTGGGGCCGGTTCGTTCGGTAGTTGGCGAGCGTCTACGGCCGTCCGGTGCCGTCGTTCGATGACGCATCGGATGGGTCCTGCCCACGATACGCCGCCTCCGTGTTCGTTCGAGCACGGATCGTAGTTGTAGCGACTCTGAACCGGTCGCTGCGGCGCGGGCACCGGTTCGTGTGTCACGGGCCAGGTCGGTGGTCGACCCGTCGGTGGTCGACCCGTCGGTGGTCGACCCGTCGGTGGTCGACCCATGGTTCGTCGTGGGCTGGCATCTGATGTGTCAGCTGTCATGTGTCAGCTGTCATGTGCCAGCCGCGATGTGTCAGCGGGGGTCGGCACCCCCTAGGCTCGATGTCACCGGATGACGTCTCTTGACCTTGACGGGCCGGGCCTGAGGGGCCAGACCTACGAGGTCGGCGGAGACCGTCTCATCACCCGCAACAACCACTGACCCCTGTGCTGCCGCTCTGATCTGGCGGTGCAGGCGGGTCAGCCCCGCCGGATCGCCCCCTACCGGGTCCG
This sequence comes from uncultured Rhabdothermincola sp., assembly GCA_964525005.1. Classification (GTDB taxonomy): domain Bacteria; phylum Actinomycetota; class Acidimicrobiia; order Acidimicrobiales; family Acidimicrobilacustridaceae; genus CAZALT01. Next base: position 682 of record CAZGEF010000060.1, on the reverse strand, counting down.
GCGCGGACGACTTCTAGGAGGTCCCACGATGGGCGCACAACGAACCACGTTCGAGAAGTTGCAGCGGGACCGAGCCAAGAAGGCCAAGGCGGCCGCCAAGCGGGAGAAGCGGCTCGAGAAGGGCGCGCCGGGCGGTGTCGCCACCGAAGAGGAGGAGCTCGCGCCACTCGACGACAGCGAAGCTCCGCTGTCGGCTGGCGAGCTGCTGCAGCGCATCGAGGCGCTCCACAACAAGTTCGAGGCGAAGAAGATCAGCTTCGAGGACTTCGAAGAGGAGAAGGCGGAGCTCATGCGTCGCCTCCCGATCGACTGATCGATACTCCCGTCTGGTCGTATCGATCGCCGGCTGAACCTCGTCCCGACCGCTGCCTGGTCCGGGGCACGGACGTCAGCTCGTCTCGGTTCCGATGGGCGGGACCCGTTCCGATGGCCGGCTGGCCTGACGAGCTGCGATGGTGGCCCGCCGACGGGACCCCGAAGACGCGGCGCCCCTCTCCGGGGTACCGCCAGGGGTCCGTGCGCTGATGACCCGGCACAGGGCGTGCCGGGTCGGGGCGGGACCGAACGGATCGGTGTTGCCTCGGTTGTCGTTCGGGGCGCCCGGTCACGCGACGGTGCCGGGCCCGAGTCTGGGTCTGGGTCTGGGTCTGGTGTGGCGGGGTGGACCGCCATCCGGTGGGGT
>CAZGEF010000059.1:1828-19766 GCA_964525005.1 uncultured Rhabdothermincola sp. | reverse complement strand
TGCTCGCCTGGTAGAAGCGGATGCCGGGATCGACGATGCGGATGGCGTCGAGCAGCCGGGTGACCCCCAGCGCGGTCGTCTCACCGGTGAGCACCGGCTGGCTGAACGACGTCTGCACGAACGACTGCGCCGCGAGGTTGTACACCTCGTGGGGGCGGTGCTCCTGGAGCATCTCGATCATCGACATCTGGTCGAGCAGGTCGCCGGGCACGAAGGTGACGTCGCCCTGGATGTGGGCGATGCGCTCGTAGTTCACGGTGCTCGAGCGCCGGACCATGCCGATGATCTCGTAGTCCTTGGCCAGGAGGAACTCCGCGAGGTGGGAGCCGTCCTGGCCGGTTATTCCGGTGATCAACGCACGTCTGGCCATGGGGGGTGTCTACGCTGACGGGGTCCTCCTGTCTGCCAAGTGGGTTGGCAATGCCCGATCTCCCCGAGAAGCTCCCCGCGACGACCGACGCCGGCCCGGTCCGAGATGGCCGCGGCGGCCGGGGTGGCGACGACCACGCGAACCTGGCCCATGAGCACCTCGGCCGCCGCATCGCCGCCCACCGGGCGAAGCTGGGGCTGACCCAGCAGGAGCTGGCCGACCGGTTGGCCGTGTCGCGTGTCACGGTGTCGCACCTCGAAGCCGGCATGTCGACACCGGGGGAGCGCACCGTCACGCTGCTCGCCGGGCTGTTCAAGGTCGAACCCCACGAGCTGGTCGCCGGGACGAGCTATCCCGTGGCCAAGATGGACCGCCTGCCGCTCGTGGCCACCCGCTACACCGAGGTCGAGCACCAGCTCGAGGTGGTCGACGCCGAGCTCGAGCTGCTCGATGGCATCCTCGGGGCCACCGATCCGGCGACCGCCGCGGCGAACGGGCTCATCGCAGAGCTGGTCGACCGGTGGGAGCCTCGGCTCGCCTACCTCGAGTCGGTGACCCACGATCGCCGGGAGCGCGAGGAGCTCACCGCGGTTCGGGCGCGCCTCCGCCTGCGCCGCTCGGCGGTGAGCCGGTAGCCGGCGCGATCAGCTGCGAACCGGGCCGACGCGCCCCGACGCCTCCGGCTCCCGACGAACCGGCAGGGAAGCTCCCGCTAGCGGGTGTGCAAATCCCTGCCAGTTCGCAGGTCCAGGTCGACGACGCGGTCGGCTCGTCAGTCTCGGACCTTGGCCCGCCACTCGTCGAGGATGTCGGCCAGGGTGTCGTCGAGGGAGATCTGCGGGGTCCAGCCCGTGATCTTCTCGATCTTGGTGGCGTCGCCCCGCAGCACCGGCACGTCGACGGGACGCTGGAGGTCGGGGTCGGCCTCGAGCCGCATCGGACGGTCCGCCATGGCGATGAGCCGCTCGGCCAGCTCGCTGATGGCGAGGTCGCGCCCGCTGCACACGTTGTAGGCCTCGCCCGGCTCACCGCTGAGCACGAGCAGCCGGTAGGCGCGCACCACGTCTCGCACATCGGTGAAGTCGCGCCGCGGGGTGAGGTTGCCGACGGGGACGACCTCGACGCTGTCACGCTCGCCCCGAGCGATCCGCTCGGCGAGCGCCGGCGTGACGAACTTGTTGGACTGCCCCGGGCCGAGGTGGTTGAACGCCCGGATCCGCAGGACCTCGAGGCCGTAGCCGAGCCACGCCTGGGCGCCCAGCTCGTCGGCGGCGATCTTGCTGACCGCGTAGGGCGTGACGGGTCGGAACGGCGACTCCTCGGTGAGCGGAAGGTCGGTCATCGAGACCTTGCCGTAGACGTCTGCGCTGCTCACGACCAGGACCCGACCCACCTCGGCGGCGATGGCGGCCTGCAGCAGGTTGAGCGTCCCCTCGGCGTTGACGCGGAACGTCTCGAGCGGTTCGGACCACGATCCGCCGACGTCGCTCCAACCCCCGAGGTGGTAGATCGCGTCGGGTCGCTCGCGTGCGATGAAGTCGCCGAGCGGTCCGGCATCGAGCAGATCGGGTCCCCCGGCACGGTCGATCCCGACGACGTGGTCGCCCTCCTCCTCGAGGTGCGCGCGCAGGTGGCCACCCACGAACCCTGCAGCGCCGGTGATGACGGCCTTCATGGCGGACCATCATGCCTCACCGTCCGCCGCGTCGATACCGTCCGGGCCACAGCCGCCGTCCCACCCCGTTCTGGCTGGACAGATGTGCCATATGCAGCGCGTCTTCCCAGCCAGAACGAGTCGGGTGGGGCGCCCTCGGTTAGATGGCGACGGGGGGATCGGCGTCGGCGGGGAGGGGGAGCCCGGCGAGGCGGTGGTAGAGGCCGGCGAGCTGGGCCGCGGTGCGGTCCCAGGGGTACCGGGCGACGCGGTCCCGACCGCGCCGACGGAGCTCGTCGGCCAGCGCCGGGTCGATCAGGACCTGGCGCAGGGCGTCGGCGAGCGCATCGACCTCGCCGACGTCGACCAGCAGCGCGGCGTCGCCCACCACCTCGGGCACCGCCCCGGCGCGGGTCGTGACCACGGGGACACCCGCTGCCATCGCCTCGAGCGGTGGCAGGCCGAACCCCTCGTAGAGCGAGGGATAGGCCAGGGCGGACGCACCTCGCAGCAGGTCGCCCCGGTGCTCGTCGGAGACCCAGCCGATGCGGCGGATGCGCGACCGGTGCGGCGAGGCCCCGATGGCGGCGGCCAACTGCTCGGCGCCCCAACCGTCGGGTCCGACGATGGCGAGGGCGAGGTCGGGGTCGTCGGCGGCGAGCAGGTCGAAGGCCCGCACCAGCGACGGCAGGTCCTTGCGGGGCTCGACCGTGCCGAGGGCCAGCACGTAGCGCGCGGCCCCGGCCATCGCGCGGCCGGCGGCGGGGTCGCCCACCACGGTGGGGTCCACGCCGTTCGGGATGACGACGACCCGGTCGGGGGCGACGCCGAGCTCGTCGATCACCTCGTCGGCGACGAAGCGCGACACGGTGTGCACCCACGCGCCCCGGTCCACGGCACGTCGGATCATGGCAGGGAACTGGAGCGTGTCCGCGTTGCACAGCTCGGGGAAGCGCACGACGGTGAGATCGTGCACCGTCACCACCTCCGGTGTGCCGGGCAGGGCCGGGGGTACCACGAAGTTCGGCCCGTGCACGACGTCGACGCGACCCGTCCAGACCTCGATGGGAGGCAGGCCCGTTCGTCGCCACACCGCCCGCATCGGACGACCGGCCATGGGGAGCCGGGCGAGCCGCACACCCGGTGGGACGACGGTGCGCATGCGGTGGCGGCTGCGGATCGGGTAGCCGTAGGCCGTGACGACGGTGTCGCTGCGATGCGCGAGGCGACGCACGCTCTCGGCGACGAAGCGACCGATCCCGGTCTGGCGGTCGAGCAGAGGCGTGGCGTCGATGGCGACGCGAACGGGTCGGCCCGGCGGGACGCGAGGTGGCACGGCCGCACCGTAGCGGCCGGGCCAGTGCGGGCCTGGCCAGGCGGACGAGGCGAGGCCGGCCGGCAGGATCGCCCCGGCAGGCGCAGGCCGTGACGCGGGGTTGGCGCGGGTTGGCGCGGCGGGCGAGGTCGGGGTCGTGCCCATCGACCGCGGCCGCGCGCCGGGCCGATAGGGTCCTCAAGTCGTGAGCGTTCCCGACCCACCCCCCACGGGCCCGGCGCCGTCGCCCGATCCCACCGTCACCGCCGAGCAGCCCGTCGTGCTACCTCCGGTGGTGATGGTCGTCGTCACCCACGACCCGGGTCCGTGGTTCGACGAGACCCTCGCGAGCCTGCGCGACCAGACCTACGCGAACGCCTCCACGCTCGTGATCGACGCGGCGAGCGCGCTCAACCCCAAGGATCGCATCGCTGCGGTGCTCCCCGACGCGCACCTGCGCCGGCTCGAGGGCAACCCCGGGTTCGGATCAGCGTGCAACAGCGTGCTGGGTTCGGTCGAGGGCGCGGCCTTCTACCTGTTCTGCCACGACGACGTCGCGCTCGCCCCCGACGCGGTGCAGCTCCTCGTCGAGGAGGCGTTCCGGTCCAACGCCGCCATCGTCGGTCCCAAGTTGGTGGAGTGGGACGACCCGCGACGCCTGCTGCAGGTGGGCATGTCCACCGACAAGACCGGGGCGCCCGCGGCGCTCGTCGACCGTGGCGAGATGGATCAGGAGCAGCACGACGGTGTCCGTGACGTCATGTACATCCCCGGCGCGGTCACCCTGGTCCGAGCCGACCTGTTCCGCGCCCTCGGCGGCTTCGACGACGGCATCGACTTCCTCGGCGAGGACCTCGACCTCTGTTGGCGCGCGCACGTGGCCGGTGGCCGTGTCGTCGTCGTGCCCTCGGCGGCGGTCCGACATGTCGAGGCGCTGGGTGAACGTCGCACGGTCGACGATCGCCGACGCCTCCAGATGCGGCACCGGATCCGCACCATGCGCATCTGCTACACGCGCTGGACCCGGATTCGCGTCACACCGCAGGCCTTCGTGCTGGCGTTCTTCGAGGCGCTCTACGCCCTCGTCCTCGGGCGCACCCACCACGCGGGCGACATCGTGGCGGCATGGACCTGGAACGCCCGGCACCGCTCGGAGACCCGAGGACGACGAAAGGCGCTGAGCGGTCTCCGTCAGGTACCCGACAGCGAGGTGCGCTCGTTGCAGGTGCGCGCCAGCGCTCGGTTCTCCGCCTTCCTCCGCGGCCAGATCGGTTCGAGCGACGACAGGCTCGCCGCCGTCAGCGGGTCCGGTCGGACGATCGCCCAGTCGCTGCGCTCGTCCAAGGCGCGCACGGCCATCGTCGCATGGCTCGTGGTGCTCGTCGTGCTCGTCGTCGGCAGTCGCGATCTCCTGCTGGGCCGCATCCCCGCCGTGGGCGACCTCCCCTACTTCGGGGAGAGCGCGACCGCGCTCATCCGCGAGTGGGTGAGCGGGTACCGCTCGGTCGGCCTCGGCTCGGTCGCCCCGAACCCGACCGGCATCGGCTTCCTCGGCTTCCTCGGCCTTCCGTTCCTCGGCGCGATGGACGTGCTGCGTCACGTGCTGGTCCTCGGGATGCTGCCCCTCGGGTTGGCCGGGATGTGGCGCCTCGCCAAACCCATCGGGTCGCGCCGGTCGCGCATCGTGGCGCTGGTGGTGTACGCCGCCGTCCCCGTCGCCTACAACGCCCTCGCCGGTGGACAGTGGGGCGGGCTCGTCATGTACGGGCTCGCACCGTGGATCCTCAGCCAGATGGCCAAGGCATCACGGCTGGCGCCCTTCGGCGACGTCGGTGGCGTACCCGGTCCCGGCGTGGCCGAGCGACCGCTCGTCCAGCGGATGATCGTCGTGGGAGTGCTCACGGCGTTCGGCACCATGTTGTTCCCGGTCACGGTCGCGATCGTCGCCGCGCTCGCGGTGGTGCTCGTCGTCGGTGGCCTGCTGTGCGGCCAGATCAAGGGAGCCGGCCGGCTGCTCGTGGTGGGGATCGGAGGGGCGTCGGTCGCCCTGGTCCTCCACCTGCCGTGGAGCCTCACGTTCGTCGACGGCGACTGGGCGACCTTCGCCGGTGTGACCTCGGCCGCCGTCGCCCCGCTCGACCTCGGTCAGGTCCTGCGCTTCGAGACCGGACCACTCGGTGCCGGTGTGCTCGGCTACCTCCTCCTGGTCACCGCCGCGCTCGCTCTGGTCATCGGCCGCTCCTGGCGCGTCGGCTGGGCCGTGCGGGGTTGGGCGTTGGTCCTCACCGGCATGGGCATCACCTGGGCGTCGTCGCAGGGATGGATCCCGGCGAACGCCCCGTCGCCCGAGCTGCTGCTGGCACCGGCTGCGGTGGGCTTGGCGCTGGCATCGGCGATGGGCATGGCTGCCTTCGAGGTCGATCTCCCGGACTACCACTTCGGGTGGCGCCAGATCGTGTCGGTCGTCGCGGGACTCGCCCTCGTCGGAGGGGTCCTGCCGATCCTCGGCGCGTCGGTCGACGGTCGATGGGCCATGCCCGGTGGCGACTACCACCAGGCCCTCTCGTTCGCCGACGAGCAGGGCGGCACCGACCCGTTCCGGGTCCTGTGGGTGGGCGACGCCTCGGTGCTCCCGCTCGGCGGGTGGGAGCTCGATGCCCCGCAGCTCGCGACATCAGACGACGTGAACCTCGCCTATGCGACGTCCGACGACGGGGGACCGCTCGTCACCGACCGGTGGGCGGGCAAGGCGGGTGTCGGGACGGAGCTGCTGGGCGACGCCATCCGCGACGCGTCGTCGGGTGGCACCGTCCGCCTCGGGGCACTGCTCGCCCCGATGGGTGTGCGCTACGTCGTGGTCCCCCTCGGTCCCGCACCAGCGCCGTACGCCGAACCGGTCTACGACGCCAGCGCCCTGCTGGCGATGCTGCACTCGCAGCTCGATCTCTCCTCGATCACCGCGGCGGGTGTGGCGGTGTTCGAGAACCGGGCCTGGGGCCCCACCCGCGCGCAGCTTCCGCCCGGCACCGAGCTCCCCCCGGGTGGTTCGCGGATCTCCGATCAGCTCTTCCCCGCGGTGCAGGGCGCACCCGTCGCCCTGCCCGACCGCCACGGCTACCAGGACTTCGGCGGCGCGGCCGAGCCGGGCCTGGTCTACCTCTCCGCGGCCAGCTCCGAGCGCTGGGTGCTCGAGGTCGACGGCACGGGAGCGGTGCCGCGCACCGGCGAGGTGCTGGGGTGGGCGAACGCGTTCACCGTCGAGTCCCCCGGGTCCGCGACGCTGCGGTTCGACACGCCGCTCACCCGGTACCTCCTGGTGATCGGCCAGCTCGTGGCCTGGGTCATCGCCGCGGTGTACCTGTTGCGGGTGCGTGCCGCCCGCGCCGAGGAGCGGCCCAAGAAGCGGACCGCGCCGAGCCACGCCCAGGGGCGATCCCGACGCGCTCGACGAGCCGATCGTCGAGGGGTGACGCCATGAGCCGCCGGTCCGAGCGCCGTGAGATCGACAAGGCCGCCCGTGCCGCGTCGCGTTCGAGACGGGACCAGGCGAGCCCCGCCGACGCTGCGGTCCCCGAGACGGCTCCCGATGCGGCGGGGCGGGTGCCACGTTCGCCGCGCCGTGCCGAGGTGGGTGGAGATCGTGGCCTGCGCGTCTGGCGCTGGCCGATCCTCGTCCTCCTGCCGCTCTTGGTCGTCGCCGGGGTCGTCGTCGACCGGACCGAGGAGACCACGCCGGACCACATGACAGGCGGCGAGCTCGCCGTGCCCCTCGTGCCGGTCTTCGCCGACCCGTCGGCACCCGGTAGCACGTGGTACTGCGCGGCGGGCACCGCGACCGGCGTTCGGGGCGAGGTCGGTGCCGGGTCGCCCGACGACCAAGCGGGGTCGCCCGACGAGGAGGGCACCGACGCGGATGAGGGTGCCGATCCCGAGAGCGGTCCCGGCGCGGCCGAGCAGACGATCGTCATCGCCAACCAGGCCGAGGTCGACCGGACGGGAACCGTCACGGTGTTCCCCGAAGGGGGAACACCGGTGGCTGTGCCGATCGAGGTCGGCGCGAGGTCCCGGCACACGCTCATCGTGAGCGACGTCGTCCGGGCGGCGCACGCCGCCGCCGTGGTCGAGCTCGACGGCGGCGGCGTCACCGTCGAGCACAAGCTTGCGGGCCCCGCCGGCAGCTCGGTCAGCTTCTGCTCCACGGCACCGTCGGACTCGTGGGTGTTCCCGGTGGGCACGACGCGTCCGGGCACGACGCTGGACCTCACCCTGTTCAACCCGTTCCCGGGCGAGGCCGTGGTCGACATCACGGCGCTCTCCGACGACGGAACCCGTGAACCCGAGGCGTACCAAGGCCTTGTCGTTCCCAGCCAGGGGGTGATCACCCTGCCGCTCCACGAGGTCATCACGCTGCGGGCCCAGGTCACCACGGTCGTCCGGGTCCGCTCGGGTCGCGTGGTCGGCGAGATCGTCCAGACCGCGGACGGCACCATCATCGACGACGGCGAGGGTCAGGTCGATCCGCAGTACGCCCCCACCGTCGCGGCAGGCCTCACGGCCATGCTCGGCGCCCCGGGTCCGGCGTTCGCGTGGGTGTACCCGAACGGCACGACCTCCGAGCAGCTCGATGAGCGCTTCGTGGTCTACAACCCCTCGGAGGAGACCGCTGAGGTCGAGGTCCAGGTGATCCTCGACGATCCCGCCACCAACGGCATCGCCGAGCCGTTCCAGATCGCGCTCGAGCCCCGTAGCCACCGGTCGGTGGTCCTGTTCGGCACGCCTGACACCAGAGTCCCTCCCGGTGTCGGGCACTCGGTCGTGGTCCGGTCGGTCAACGAGGTTCCCGTCGTCTCGGCCCGCGCCATCTGGAGCACCGCCGAGGAGGACCCCGCCGGGCTCACCTTCACGCTCGGTTCCCCGCTGGTGGCGACGCGGTGGGCGAGCGCCACGTCGTCGCTCGCCGGCCAGGCCGGCGCATCGGTGACGGTGTTCAACCCCTCGCCCGACGTCGCCGTGGACATGTCCATCCGGGTGATCGGCGGGGGGAGCGACGAGCCGGTCACCGAGGACGGGTCGTTCACGATCGGACCCAACGAGCGGCGAGCCGTGCTGATACCTGGGGACGGATGGGGGGTCGATGCCTCGTCGTTCGTGGTGGTGGCCGACCTGCCCGTGGTCGTGGAGAACCACTACCGCTTCGGTGAGGGCGGCCGCGACCTGTCGTTCTTCATGCTGGCCCCGCAGGTGGGGACGACGTCGCCGGCCCCGGCGACCACCGGCACGCTCTCGACCGACTACCTCCTGGGGAGCTAGGCGACCGCCCGGCCGGAGTCGACCGCCCGGCCGGAGTCGGGCGTCGCCGGCCACGGCCGCTCGCTCGGGGTGAGGGCTTGGTTCGTGCGGTGCGTCGAGTCGATCGTCTCCGGGTCACGTCGGTCTTGGTCGGGTCGATCTGTTGTGGAGTCGGGTCGATCTGACGGGGTGGCGTCCCCGGTGCGACCATCGACCCGATGGAACGCGTCCTGATCGCTCTCGTGCTCGTCGCTGCGGCCGTGGCGGTCGCCGCGGTGGTGCAGAGGCGTCGTCCGCAACCGCAACGACCACCGTCGTTCAACGTGCCGACCCGCCTCGAGCGAACCGACTTCGCCCGGCCGGACGCGCCCTGGCTCGTGGCCGCGTTCGTGTCGCGCACGTGCGACACCTGCGACGGGGTGCTCGAACGGGTGCGCCCGCTCGCCAGCGACGAGGTCGCCGTCGACGAGATCGAGGTCAAGGCACGCGGCGACCTGCACGACCGCTACGGGGTCGATGCCGTCCCCTTGGTGGTGGTGGCCAACGCCCGGGGCGAGGTCCGCCACCACGCCTTCGGTCCGGTGACGGCCGCCGACCTGTGGGCCACGATCGCCGATCTCCGCGACGCAGAGCCCGGTACCTGCTGACCGGCCCCGGTCGACCGGTGCCGGTCAGCAGGTGCTGGGTCTGCGGGAGGTGCCCGGCCTGCTAGAGAGAACCGGGGCCGGGGGGTGCGCCGACCGGCTGGTCGGGACCGTTGCCGTTGCCGCTGGGCCCCGTCCCGGCGATCTCGATGAGGCGCATGACCTCGGCGCCGCTGATCGTCTCGTGTTCGAGCAGGGAACGGGCGATGAGGTCGAGGGCGTTGCGGTTCTCGGTGAGGATGCCGCGGCAGCGAGCCTCGGCCTCGCGCAGGATCCGCTCGACCTCCTCGTCGATCACGCGGGCGGTGTCGTCGCTGTAGTCGCGGGTGTGCATGAGGTCCTCGCCGAGGAAGACCTGGCCCTGCGACCCCCACGCCATGGGCCCGACCCGGCTGCTCATGCCCCACTCCCGGACCATCTTGCGGGCCCGCTCGGTCGACACGACGAGGTCGTTGTTGGCGCCGGTGGACAGCACGCCGAACACCAGCGCCTCGGCCGTTCGGCCACCCATGGCGACGACGAGGGAGTCCTCGATGTAGTCCTGGCGGTAGATGTGGCGCTCCTCGTCGGGCAGCTGCATGGTGACGCCCAGCGCCATGCCCGACGGGATGATCGTGACCTTGTGGAGCGGATCGGCGGTGGGGAGCACCGCAGCGCACAGGGCGTGTCCGCCCTCGTGGTAGGCGATGGCCTCCTTCTCGGCATCGGACAGCACCATCGACTCACGGGCCTGGCCCATGAAGATGCGGTCGCGTGCCATGTCGAAGTGCAGCGCGGTGATCTCGGAGTCGCCGTGGCGCACGGCGAACAGCGCGGCCTCGTTCACCAGGTTCGCCAGATCGGCACCGCTCATGCCGGGAGCACCTCGCGCGATGAGGTCGAGGTCGACGTCGGGGGCGCAGCGCTTGCCCTTGATGTGGACCTCGAGGATCTTGCGTCGGTCCTCGAGCTCGGGCAGCGGCACCACGACCTGGCGGTCGAAACGGCCGGGCCGCAGCAGGGCGGGGTCGAGGATGTCGGGCCGGTTGGTCGCCGCCATCATGACGATGCCGGTGGACACCTCGAAGCCGTCCATCTCGGCGAGCATCTGGTTGAGCGTCTGCTCACGCTCGTCGTGGCCCCCGCCGAGGCCGGCGCCGCGCTTGCGGCCGATGGAGTCGATCTCGTCGACGAAGATGATGGCTCGGCCCATCTTGCGGGCGCTGGCGAACAGGTCGCGGACCCGGCTGGCGCCGACCCCGACGAACATCTCCATGAAGTCGGAGCCGGTCACGGACATGAAGGGCACGCCCGCCTCACCGGCGACGGCCCGGGCGATGAGGGTCTTGCCCGTGCCGGGGGGGCCGACGAGCAAGATGCCGCGGGGGATGCGGGCGCCGATCTCGCTGAACTTCTCGGGGTGCTTGAGGAACTCGACGACCTCGGTGACCTCCTGCTTGACGCCCTCGTAGCCGGCGACGTCGTCGAAGGTCGTGCCCGGGCGCTCGGTGGAGTAGGTCTTGGCCTTGGAACGGCCGATGGACATCACGCCGCCCATCTGGGACGCGGCGCGGCGCTGCATCCAGATGAACCCCACGACGAAGATGCCGGTGATGAGGATGAACGGCAGGAGCGATGCCCAGATGCTGGGCTCGGGGGTCTCGAACTTGACGCCCTTCTGGGTGAACAGCGCGGCGTCGTCGTCGGGGAGCTCGATGGGGCCTGTGGTCGAGATCTTCGTGCCGTCGACCAGCTCGGCGGAGATGGCGCCGTTGGTGTTGTTGAAGGTGGCGCTCTCGACCTGGTCGGTGCTGAGCTGCTCGATGAACGAGCCGTAGCTGACGGACTCGCTGTCGCCGGACCGGAGGAGCATCGGGACGAACGCCAGCGCGACGACGCCGATCAACACCGCGATCATCCACTTCGGCCAGCCCTGGTCGCTGTTGAACGTGTTCGACCCGTTCCGGTCGGACCCGGGCGTTGGCGGGGGGTTCTCGGGCGGCATGGGTCCAGGCTAGTGGCGGGTCAGGCGTTTGGGGCGCCTGGCGGTCCACGGTGCGGTCCCGCGTCGGGGGACCAACGGCCGAGCGGACGCCCCGCGGCCCGGCGCTCGTCGGCGGCGTCGGGACCGAGGGCTCAGGAGGCTTCGCGCACCAGCGTGGGCACGAGGTTCCGCAGATCGCGCAGGGTCCACCCGTTGGGCACCCGCATCGTGGATGCGTGACGCCGACACAGGTCGTACGTCGACGGGTGCGGCTCGGCCGCGAGGTCCTGGAGGAAGACCGTTCGCTCGGCGTAGGAGTACTCGAAGGTCGCCGCGGCCGGGTCGGCGCAGCCCGGACGCGAACACTGGCGGGTCATGCCACGAGACGGTACCGGGGGGCACCTGTGCGGTGGGGGACCGTCGGGCGGCGTTCGAGTCCGAGGAGGCTGCACCGCTACATTCCCCGGATGGCCCACCGTCGTCGCACCCGCGGTGCCCGGGACGCAGGCCCCCTGGTCGCCGATCCGGTCACCGGTGGCCGGGCCGTGTCCGGGGGGTCGCGAGGTGGTCGGTCCGGTGGCGGCAGCTCGGGTGATGCCCGCTCGGAGGATCGGACCGACGTGCCGTCGTGGGGGCTCGGCGAGGTCGCCCTCGGCTGGTTGCTCGGCATGGCCGTGGCGGCGATCTCGGGTCTGGTGGTCGTCGCGGTCATGGGCTACTCGCTCAGCGCGCCCACGGGGATGGGTGCCGCGGTGGGTCAGGTCACCCGAGACCTCGGTCGGGGCGCGGTGCCGCAGGTCGAGATCCCCGTGCCGATCGGTGTCACCGCGTTGTTGCAGGTGCCGCTGTGGATCGGTCTCCTGGGGGTGCCGTACTGGGCGTGCCGGGCCAAGGGGAACGGGATCATCCGCGATCTCGGTATCCGGTTCCGGTGGGTGGACGTGCCGCTCGGGCTCGCCGTCGGGATCGCGACGCAGCTCGCGCTGATACCCGCCCTGTACTGGCTGATCTTCAAGGTGATCGGCGAGCAGGACCTGTCGGCTGAGGCGCGCCAGATGACCGATCGCGCCACCAGCTCGGTCGGCATCGCCATCCTCGTGGTGATCGTCGGGGTGGGGGCGCCCATCGCCGAGGAGGTGTTCTTCCGGGGGTTCTTGGACCGGGCCCTCCAGAAGCGAGGGATGTCGTGGTTCCTCGCCACCGTCGTCACCTCGGTGGTGTTCGGAGCGACGCACCTGCAACCGCTCCAGTTCCCGGCGCTCGCGCTGTTCGGCCTCGTCCTCGGCCTGATGGTCCACGTGACCGGGCGTCTCGGACCGGCGATCGTCGCCCACGTCGCCTTCAACGTCACGGCGGCCCTGATCCTGGTGTGGGCCTGATCTGGTGTGGGCCGGAGCGAGCGACGCGCAAACGGGGCTTGCACGGTCCGGGTGGGCGGCCACGGGTACGCTGCGACGGCATCAGCGTGCCCGCCCGTGGAGCGGCACCCCATGACCGATCTCTCGAGGACCGATCTCTCGCACCGACATGACCGACTCGCTCACGCAGGCTCCGCCGGCGCTCCCCCCAGATCTCCTGCCTGACGACGCGTCATCCGACGAGGCGGTACCTGACGAGACCGCACCCGACGATCCGGTCGTCGGCCCGCTCTCGGCGGGCGACGGAGGCCCACCCGCGGGGACCCGCACCGGTGGGCGGTTCGCCCGGGCGTTCTTCCGCTTCCTCGACATGCCCGTCGAGGGCTGGCTCTCGCTCGTGATCGTCGTCGGCTGCGTGGGCTTCACCTTCGCCCAGCTGGGGCCGTCGAACATCTTCAGCGACACGACGCCGAACGGGGGGGACATGGGGGCCCACGTCTGGGGCCCGGCCTACCTGCGCGACCACCTGCTGCCGCAGCTCCGCCTGAGCGGGTGGTCGCCGGACTGGTACATGGGCTTCGCGGCGTACGAGTTCTACATGGTGATCCCCTCGCTGGCGATCGCCGTCCTCAGCTTCGTGCTGCCCTACGGCGTGGCCTTCAAGCTGGTCGCGGTCAGCGGCGTGCTCACGCTGCCCGTCGCGGCGTGGGCGTTCGGGCGCCTCAACCGCATGCCGTTCCCCGTGGCGCCGCTGCTGGCGGTCGGCGCCACCGTCTTCCTCTTCGACCGGTCGTTCTCCATCTACGGGGGCAACATCCCCTCGACGCTCGCCGGCGAGTTCGCCTTCTCGATCTCGCTGTCGTTGGCGGTGCTCTACCTGGGTGTGCTCGGGCGGTCGCTCGAGACGGGCAAGCACCGTGGGTGGGTCGCCCTGCTCCTCGCCCTCACCTGCCTCTGCCACATCATCCCGTTCATCTTCGCCATGGCCGGCACCGTCGTGTGGTTCGTCGTGCGACCCGGTGTGGCCCGGCTCAAGGTGCTCGCCACCACGCTGCCGGTGGCGGGCCTCCTCACCGCGTTCTGGACCATCCCGTTCCTGTGGGACCACGGCTACATGACCGACATGGGGTGGGACCGCAAGGACAACTACGTCAACTACCTCTTCACCCGCGAGGCGCTCGACAACCAGCTCATCGACAACCCGCCGATCACCTGGGTCCTGGCCCTCGCGGCGATCGGTGCGCTCATGGCCCTCGTGTTCCTCGTCGTGGACCGCCAGCGCGGGGGCCTCTTCTGGGTGCTGATGGCCGTCGTCGCCGCCCTCGGGTTCTGGTTCGCTCCCGACAGCCGGCTGTGGAACGCCCGCCTGCTGCCCTTCTACTACCTCTCGCTGTACCTGCTCGGGGCGATCGGGATCGCCTACCTGGGTCGCACCGTGGCGATGCTGGTGGCGCGCGATCCCTCCCGCCCGGTGCGCGGCGTCACCTGGGTCGTCGGCGGCGTGGCGGCCCTCGTGGCGATCCTGGTCCTCGCGGTTCCGCTCCGTGCCATCGAGCCCGGAGGGCGAGCGGGCATCCCGTGGACCGGCGTGCAGTTCGGACCGACCCTCGCATCGGTCGACAGCGGCGGCGCGTACCGCATGCTCGGCCTGCCCGCCTCGAAGGACCGGAACTTCATCAAGTCGTGGGCCAACTGGAACTTCAAGGGCTACGAGGAGAAGCCCGCGTATCCCGAGTACCACGACATCGTGCAGACCATGGGCGACCTCGGCGAGACCAACGGCTGCGGCCGGGCCATGTGGGAGCACGAGTCCGAGCACGACCGCTACGGGACCCCGATGGCGCTCATGCTCCTGCCGTTTTGGACCGACGGTTGCATCGGTTCGATGGAAGGCCTCTTCTTCGAGGCGTCGGCCACGACTCCGTACCACTTCCTCAACCAGGACGCGTTGTCCTCCGCGCCGTCCAACGCGATGCGCGACCTGCCCTACGTGCCGGGCGCTCCCAGCCGGGCCGACTTCGAGCTCGGCGTGGCCCACCTCCAGATGCTCGGCGTCAAGTACTACATGGCCATCTCCGACCGGATGATCGCCTTCGCCCGCGACGAGCCGGACCTCACCGAGGTGGCCAGCTCCGGCCCCTGGGTCGTGTTCGAGGTGGCGGGCAGCGAGCTGGTCGAAGGGCTCGAGAACCAGCCGGCCGTCGTGAGCGGCGACGTCAAGGGCCACGGTTGGCAGGACGTCGCCGTGCCCTGGTACCAGGACCCCACCGCGTGGAGCGTGCCGCTCGCTGCCGATGGCCCCGAGAGCTGGCAGCGCATCGACCGGGACGAGACACCGGAAGCGGTCCCCGTCGAACCGGTCACGGTCACCGAGATCGACGCCGGAGACGACAGCATCAGCTTCGATGTCGACCAGGTGGGTTCGCCGGTGCTGGTCAAGGTGTCGTATCACCCGAACTGGAGGGTGTCGGGGGCCGAGGGGCCGTACCGGGTCACGCCGAACGAGATGGTGGTGATCCCCACCAGCACCCACGTGGAGCTCACCTACGGTCGGTCCGTGGTCGACCTGGGTTCGTCCGCGCTCACCCTGGTGGGCATCGCGCTGCTGGTCCTGCTCTTCCGGGCGTCTCCGGTGGTCATGGCCGAGCCGCGATCGTGGCGACGCCCCGAGGTCGACCCGGTGTTCGGCCCCGAGGGCGGGGGAGGGCCCCGGCCACTCCTCGACGACCGGTTCGACAGCGGGGACGGGCTCGGTGGCGAACCCGGCGGATCACCCGGCCCGTCGGCGAACGTCCCGACATCGACTTCAGCACCGGACGATCCGACATCGACTTCAGCACCGGACGATCCGACATCGACTTCAGCACCGGACGATCCGGTGGACCTCGTGGGCGACACCACGTCGTCGGTGGCCGCCGCCGACTTCGACCCGTTCTCGGTCATCCTGCCGCCGGACCTCGCGACCGACGTGCCGGCCGGCGAGGACGGGGCCAGGGGTGAGGACGGCTCGCCGACATGAGCCGCATACGCGATGTCGCGATCGGGGCGGGCGGCGCGCTCGTCGCCGTCGGGGTGTGGCGCACGATCTCACGGCGGCCGCTCGCCTCCACGTGGATCCGGTCCGACCTCGGGCAGCGCCGGGTACGTCCCCCTGCCCCCGGGGAGGTCCGGCTGTCGGTCGTCGTGCCGGCCTACGGCGAGCAGGGGCGCATCGGCGACACCGTCGTCGATCTGCGAAAGGCGCTCGAGGGCGTCGCGGACGACGGTGGGCTCGAGATCGTCATCGTCGACGACGGCTCCACCGACAGCACGGCGCGCGAGGCCGAGCACGCCGGCGCCGACCAGGTCATCCGCCACCGCGTCAACCGGGGCAAGGGTGCCGCGATCCGCTCCGGCATGCTCGTGGCGAAGGGCCGAACCATCGCCTTCACCGACGCCGACCTGGCGTACTCACCCGATCAGATCCTCGGCCTGCTCGACGAGATCGAAGCTGGGTGGGACGTCGTGGTCGGTAGCCGGCGGCACACCGAGACGACCACCTTGGTCCGGGCCGGCCAGATCCGCGAGGTGGGCGGGCGGATCATCAACATGGTCACCCACGCCGTGCTCCTCGGTCAGCACCTCGACACGCAGTGCGGACTCAAGGCGTTCCGGTCCGACGTCGCCAAGCTGATCTTCAGCCACTGCCGCGTCGACGGGTTCGCGTTCGACGTCGAGGTCTTCCACCTCATCGAGCGGTACCACCTCTCCCTGGCCGAGGTGCCGGTCACGATCGAGAACTCCAACGAGTCGACGGTCCACGCGCTGCGCGACGGGCTGCGGCTCATCCGCGACCTGTTCCGCATCCGGCGATGGGCGCAGCAGGGCGTCTACGACCCGCTGCCGGGCGAGCTCGACCCGGGGGACCTCCCCATCCTGGCCGTGGCGGCTGACGCCTGAGCCGCGGAGTCCTCTCGGCGGGGGCCCGCCGCCGGGCCCGGCACATCGCACGGGCCGGTTCCCGCCCCGGGAAGGTCACCAACTAGGGTCGGCACGCTATGGCGACCATCGACGACGCTGCGCTCGACCGCATCTTCAAGGCCTACGACGTGCGGGGGACGGTGCCCGATCAGCTCGATGCCGCCCTCATCGAGCGCATCGGCGCGGGGTTCGCGCGGTTCGCGTCGGACGAGGCTGCCTCCGGTCGCCACGGCCCGGCCGATCGGGTCCTGATCGCGCACGACATGCGCCCCACCGGGCCCGAGTTCGCCGACGCGTTCGCCCGGGGCGTCATGTCACAGGGCGTCGATGTCGTCCACCTGGGCCTGGCGTCGACCGACGAGCTCTTCTTCGCGTCGGGGCACTTCGACGCACCTGGTGCCCAGCTCACCGCGTCGCACAACCCGGCGCAGTACAACGGCATCAAGCTGTGCCTCGCCGGCGCCAAGCCGGTCGGCGTGGAGTCGGGCCTTCAGGTCATCCGTGCGCACACCCTCACCGGGCTCCCGCCGGTCGCGACCCCCGGATCGGCGTCCCGCGAGGATGCCCTGCCGGCCTTCGTCGACCACGTCCACTCGTTCGTCGACGTGTCGAAGCTCGCTCCGCTCAAGGTCGTGGCCGACACCGCCAACGGGATGGGTGGCTTCGTCGCTCCCGCCGTGTTCGCCGGTCTGCCCTTCGAGCTCGATGTCCTCTACGGCGAGCTCGACGGCACGTTCCCGAACCATCCGGCCGACCCCATCCAGCCCGAGAACCAGGTCGATCTCCAAGCGCGCGTGCTCGCCACCGGTGCCGACGTCGGCCTCGCCTTCGACGGCGATGCCGATCGGGTGTTCCTCGTCGACGACGAGGGCAAGCTGCTCTCCGGCTCGCTCACCACCGCGATCGTCGCCGCCGCCATGCTCGAGCGGAACCCCGGCGCGACCGTGCTGCACAACCTGATCTGCTCGAAGGCCGTACCCGAGGTCATCGTCGAGCACGGTGGCACGCCGATCCGCACCCGGGTCGGGCACTCCTACATCAAGGCCGTCATGGCCGAGACCGGGGCCGCCTTCGGCGGTGAGCACTCGGGCCACTACTACTTCCGCGACAACTACCGGGCGGACTCGGGCATCATCGCCGCGCTCGTCGTGCTCGAGGTGCTCTCCGGTGCAGGTGTTCCGCTCTCCGAGCTGCGCACGCCCTACGAGCGCTATGCGGACTCGGGTGAGATCAACACCGAGGTCGCCGACCCGCTCGCGACGATCGAGGACGTCGCGGCTCACTACGCGACCAGCGACGAGGGCCAGGACCGGTCCCCATCGATCGACCGCCCATCGATCGACCGCCCATCGATCGACCGCCCATCGATCGACCGCCCATCGATC
>CAZGEF010000059.1:0-1728 GCA_964525005.1 uncultured Rhabdothermincola sp. | reverse complement strand
GACCGGTTGGACGGCCTCACCGTCGACTTCGGCACCTGGTGGTTCAACCTCCGTCCCTCCAACACCGAGCCGCTGCTGCGACTCAACGTCGAGGCAGCGAACGCCGTCGAGTGCGCCCAGCGCGTCGCCGAGGTCCGGGCGCTGTTCGCCGACCCGGTCTGATCACCCAGCAGCCTCCTCACCCCAGCCGCCTCCTCACCCCAGCCGCCTGGTCGCCAACCGTCCACCGTCGTCACCTGACCGCCCTCCGATCGACACGTCGCCCTCCGTCCGGTCGACGTGAAAGGAACCACCATGGCCCTCGACCCCCAGCTCCTCGAGATCCTCGCCTGCCCCGCAGACAAGGGCCCGCTCCTGTACTTCGCCGACGAATCATCGCTCTACAACCCGCGGCTCCAGAAGCGCTACGAGGTCCGCGACGACATCCCGATCATGCTCGTGGACGAGGCCGAGACGGTCGATGACGCCGAGCATGCCCGGCTCCTGGCCAAGGCCGGGGCCGACGGAGTCGAGCCGACCTTCGGCGGATGATGCTCGACACCCTCGGGATGTTCGACGTCGCCGCGGCGCTTCCCGAACAGGTCGTCGTCGCGGCGGACGCCGCGCGGTCCGTCGACGGCCCCTTCCCGCACCACGACGACATCGAGAACGTCGTCGTGCTCGGCATGGGGGCCAGCGGCATCGCGGGCGACGTGATGCGCGAGATCGCCGGCCCGTTCATGGCCGTGCCGGTCGTGGTGCACAAGGGGTATGGCACCCCGAACTTCGTCAGCGACTCGTCGCTGGTCTTCGTCGTGTCGTTCTCGGGCGACACCGAGGAGACGGTGGAGGCTGCCCAGCAGGCCGCCGCCGCCGGCGGGCGCATGGTCGTGGTCACCAGGGGCGGTCGTCTCGGCGAGCTCGCCGAGACGTGGGGCGTCCCGCACCTGCCGATCGCGGAGGGCATCCCGCTGTCCCGTGCCGGCGTGGGCGCGGTGAGCATCCCGCCCCTCGTCGTGCTCGGCCAGCTCGGACTCTTCCCGGGGGCGACGTCGTGGATCGACGCCGCCGTCACGCAGATCACCCGGCGCCGTGACGAGCTCATCAAGGCCGACAGCATCTCCGAGCAGCTCGCCCGCCGGATCGGCAACCAGTTCCCGCTCGTCTACGGCGGTGGGGGACTCGGTGCGGTGGCGGCACTGCGCTGGAAGAACCAGTTCAACGAGAACGCCAAGATCCCCTCGTTCGCCAACGGGGTGCCTGAGCTCATGCACAACGAGGTGTGCGGCTGGGCCCAGCACGGCGACGTCACCCGCCAGGTGTTCCGGCTGGTCGAGCTGCGCCACGACTTCGAGCATCCGCAGGTCGAGCGCCGGTTCGAGCTGCTCACGGACCTCGTGGGCGAGGTCGTGGCCGAGGTCGAGACCGTGCGGGCCGAGGGCGACGGTGCACTGGCCCAGCTGCTCGACCTCGTGCTGATCGGCGACGTCGCGTCGTTGCACGTCGCGGCGCAGCACGGTGTCGACCCGGGCCCGGTCCCGGTCCTCGACGACATCAAGGCTGCCCTGGCCCGCCCGGCCTGAGGGCAGTGCCTGGCCCGTCCGGCCTGAGGGCAGTGCCTGGCCCGTCCGGCCTGAGGGCAGTGCCTGGCCCGTCCGGCCTGAGGGCGGTGGGTGTCAGGTCCCGTGTCGGGGCCGTCTACACTCGTCGGCCGGGCTGACGAGAGTGGTGTCAGACGACCCCAGCCCT
>CAZGEF010000058.1:0-19916 GCA_964525005.1 uncultured Rhabdothermincola sp. | reverse complement strand
CCGCCGCTCGGGCGACGGCCTCCCCCCTCCCCGCCGCTCGGGCGACGGCCTCCCCCCTCCCCGCCGCTCGGGCGACGGCCTCCCCGCTCCCCGCCGCTCCGGCGGGGTGATCCGCGACCAGGTCACCGGCATCGTCGACGCCGTCGACGAGCTGGTCCGAGAGGGACCAGGCGACATCCTCGTGTTCCTCTCGGGTGAGCGTGAGATCCATGACACCGCCGATGCCCTGCGGGCCCACGTCCGCGACCGTCCGACCCTGCGCGACACCGAGGTCGTGCCGCTGTACGCCCGCCTGGCCTCCGCCGAGCAGCAGCGGGTGTTCGCCCAGCACTCGGGCCGACGCATCGTGCTCGCCACCAACGTCGCCGAGACCTCGCTCACCGTGCCCGGCATCCGCTACGTCATCGACCCCGGCACGGCGCGCATCTCCCGGTACAGCAACCGGTTGAAGGTGCAGCGCCTCCCGATAGAGCCGGTCTCGCAGGCCTCGGCCGACCAACGAGCCGGCCGCTGCGGCCGCGTCGCGGCGGGCATCTGCATCCGCCTCTACGACGAGGCCGACTACCTCGCTCGGGACCAGTTCACCGAACCCGAGGTGCTGCGCACCAACCTGGCGTCGGTCCTCCTCCAGATGATCTCGATCGGGCTCGGCGACATCTCGGCGTTCCCCTTCATCGACCCACCTGATCGCAAGGCCGTGGCCGACGGCATCCGCCTCCTCCAGGAGCTGGGAGCGCTCGACGCCGAGACCGACGCGGGGGTCGCGGCCCGCACGGGCGAGGGCACGGATCGGCTCACCCCCATCGGCAGGCAGCTCGCCCGACTTCCCGTCGACCCTCGCTTCGGGCGCATGGTGATCGAGGCGCAGCGCAACGGCTGCCTGCGCGAGGTCCTCGTCATCGCCGCCGCTCTGTCCATCCAGGACCCCCGCGAACGCCCGAAGGAGAACCCGGGTTCCGCCGACGAGCACCATGCCCGCTTCAAGGACGACCGCAGCGACTTCCTCTCGTACTGGAAGCTGTGGACCTACCTGCGCACCAAGCAGCGCGAGCTGTCGTCCAACCAGTTCCGCAAGCTGTGCCGCACCGAGCACCTCAACTACCTGCGGGTGCGCGAGTGGCAGGACGTCCACGCCCAGCTGCGCACGATCGCCAGCGACCTCGGCATGCGCCAGCAGAACCAGGACGCCGACGCCGACCTGATCCACCGAGCGCTGCTGTCGGGTCTGCTCAGCCACATCGGCTACCGCCCGGAATCAGGGCCGAAGGACCGCGACACCCGCGAGTTCATCGGTGCCCGTCAGGCCCGCTTCGGCATCCAGCGGGGCTCAGCGCTGGCCACCAAGCCGCCGCAGTGGGTCATGGCCGCCGAGCTCGTCGACACCGGTCGCCTGTGGGCCCGCACCGTGGCACGCATCGAGCCGGAGTGGGCCGAGGAGGTCGGTGGGCACCTCACCCGCCACAACTTCCGCGAGCCGCACTGGTCCACCAAGCGGGGCGCGGCGATGGTCCACGAGCGGGTCACGCTGTTCGGACTGCCCGTCGTGGCCGATCGGGTCGTCAACTACGCCCAGATCGACCCTGAGCACGCCCGCGAGCTGTTCATCGTCCACGCCCTCGTCAAGGGAGACTGGGCCGACGCCAACAAGGTCGTGGTCGCCAACCGCGAGCTGGTCGACGAGGTCGCCGAGCTCGAGCACCGGTTCCGGCGCACCGACCTCGTCGCCGGCGAGGACCGCCTGGAGGAGCTGTACCGCGCGCGCCTGCCCGACCAGGTCGTGTCGGCCCGCAGCTTCGACGGCTGGTGGCGCAAGGCGCGCCAAGACGACCCCGACGTCCTGCGGTTCACCGTCGATGACTTCCTCGAGGACGACACCGCGCACCTCGACGAGGACGACTTCCCCGAGTGGTGGTTCGTCGACGGCATCCCGCTGCCCGTCACCTACGCCTTCTCCCCCGGTGCCGTCGACGACGGGGCAACCGTGCACATCCCCGTCAACCAGCTCAACCAGATCGATCCGGTCCCCTTCGACTGGCAGGTCCCCGGGCTGCGCACCGAGATGCTCCTCGAGGTGATCCGCAGCCTCCCCAAGGACACCCGCCGAGCGCTGACACCCGCGTCCGACCACGCCGCACGGTTCCTCGCCACCGCGGAGCGCGACGGGTTCCTCGGCACCGAGCCGCTCTTGGCCGCGCTGCGCCGCGAGCTTCCCCGCCAGGCCGACGAGTGGATCGACACCAGCGAGATCCGAGCGGACGCCGTGCCCCGGCACCTGCGCGTCGATGTCGTGGTCACCGACGCCGAGGGTCGCATCATCGGCGAGGGTCGCGACCTGCGGGCCCTCCAGAGCCGGCTCGCAGGAAAGACCCGCGGCGCCATCGCGACGTCGCTCCCCGATGTCGAGCGCACGGGTGCCACGGTGTGGGCGTTCGGCACCATCGACCGAGTCGTCGAGCGCGACGTCGACGGGCTCCGGGTCCGGGGCTACCCGGCGCTCGCCGACGAGGGCGACACCGTCGGACTGCGGCTCCTCGCCACCGGGGACCAGCAGCGCCGCATCATGTGGCGCGGCACCCGCCGACTCCTGCGCCTCACCGTCAAGGACCCCGGGCGTCGTGTCCTCGAGGGCCTGTCCAACGAGGCGCGCCTCGCGCTCGGCACGAGCCCGTACGCCACCACCGCCGCCCTGCTCGACGATGCCACCACCACGGTGCTCGACGACCTGCTGGCGCGCCACGGCGGACCGGCCTGGACCGAGTCGGGCTTCGCCGAGCTCCGCGACGCGATCCGAGCGGATCTCGACCCCGGGGTGCGCCGCCTCGTGGCGAGCGTCGGCGAGGTCCTCCGCGCCGCCCGGGCCGTCGACGACCTGCTCGCCGAACCGGTCGGCGAGGCGCTGTGGCCCGCCTTCGACGATGTCACCGCCCAGCGCTCGACGCTGGTCTACGACGGGTTCATCTCGGCGTCGGGAGCCGCACGAGTCGACGACGTCGCCCGCTATCTGCACGCGGCGTGGATCCGCCTCGACCGCCTCCGATCGGGAAAGGCCGAGACGCTCCTGCTCGACACGAGGAACCAGGCGGCGGTGGGTCGCGTCCAGCGTCGCTACGACGAGCTGTTCGATCGCACCTCCGCGGGGTCGCCGGCCCAGCAGGATCTCGCCACGATCGGATGGCTGATCGAGGAGCTGCGGGTGGGCCTGTTCGCCCAGCAGGTGGGGACGCCGACACCGGTGTCTGAGCAGCGGGTCGTGCGAGCGCTCGACGACCTCGCCGGCCGTCTCCCCTGAGGGCTCCCCTGGTCACCGAGCAGAACCGCCGTTCTGGCTGGACAGATGTGCCATATCCGGCGCGTCTTCCCAGCCGGAACGGCTCGTCGTTCCTGATCAGCCCGTCGGGGGGTCGAGCGTGCAGTCGGCCATGCCGTAGGCGACCAACTGCTCGTTGAGCACGGGGAGCTCGACGACCAGGCTCGCGGCGGCGGCTCGGCCCTTCTCCGAGTCGACGTACAGGATCGCCTCGGCCAACTCGGCGGTGATCCGGTTGACCTCGTCCATCGAGGCGAGCAGCGTCGCGACCTCCTCCTCGTCACCGGGCGGTGGGGCGATCGTGCGGATCTCGCCGACGGCCTCGATGGACAAACGCGCCCGCTTGGCGACCGCTCCGGCGGTGTCGGGCACCGTCTGGCCCTGCGCGGCAGCCACGATCTTCTCGTTGCGCTCGACGCAGATCGGGTTGACCTGCGCGACGTAGGCGGCCTGGGCCGGATCGGCGGGGACCGTCGTCGACGTCGTCGACGAGGTCGGGGGCGTCGCCTCCTCCGCGACGGTGGTGGTGGTCGTGGATCCGCCGCCGCCCGTGCACGCGGCGAGCACCGAGGTCGCCACCAGGGCCGCGGCGATCCCCCACGCGGCGCGGGCACGGGAACAGGACGAGCGGATGCGGAGAGGTCGGGCCAGGCTCACCTCGCCTGTTCTAGACCACGACGGCCGTGCGTCCGGCGCGACCGACCGCGCGACCGACCCCGCGCCTGGCCAGCGGTGATCTCCCAGCGGTGATCTGCCAGCGGTGATCTGGCCGGGTGACCGACCCCTCGTAGGATCGAGCGATGGCCGTGGACGACGTGGTGCTCGATCGCCGCGGCCGAGGACCCGAGCCTGGCCCACCGTCGGGTCCGCCTCCTGATCGGTCGGCGGCGCGCATCCGCCACTCCCCCGGACTCGACGGTCTGCGCGGCATCGCCGTCGTCCTCGTCGTCGTCTTCCACGTCTGGCCCGACGTCCTGCCCGGCGGCTTCCTCGGGGTGTCGCTCTTCTTCACCCTGTCGGGGTACCTGATCACCAGCCTGCTCCTGGCCGAGCACGCGACCACGGGCCGCGTCGCCCTCGGTTCGTTCTGGGGGCGACGCTTCCGCCGGCTCATGCCCGCGGCGCTCGTGACGCTGGCAGCCGTCCTGGTCCTCGGCCAGTGGCTGAGCGCGCCCGCCGACCTCCCGACCCAGGTCGCGGCGGCGACCGCCTACGTCTACAACTGGTTCCAGATCGCGCACGGCAACGGCTACGGCTCGATGTTCGCCGATCCGTCGCCTCTCGAGCACTTCTGGTCCCTGGCGATCGAGGAGCAGTTCTACGTCGTCTTCCCCCTGATCGCCGCCGGCGCGCTCTCCTACGGGCGCCGCGTGCTGGCGACCGTCAGCGGGGTCCTCCTCGCTGGTTCGCTGGCCACCATCGTCGTCACCGCATCCAACCCCGAGGTCTCCTACCTGTCGACCTTCACCCGTGCGGCAGAGCTCCTCGCCGGTGTGCTGCTGGCCTTCGTCTGGCCGTTGGGCACGGCGGGCCGCCGGGGGTCGCGGCCCCTCACGCTCGCCGGACTCGCGGCGATCGCCGGGTTGGTGCTGCTGTCGCGGGTGGTCCACTACCCGGACTGGATCGTCGCCCACGGCCTGCTGCCCGCGACCGCGGTCGTGTCGTGCATCGCGATCAGCTTCGCGTCGACCATGCGCGCCGACCGCGTCCTCGGGCACGCCGTGCTGGTGTGGCTCGGTCAGCGGTCCTACGCGATCTACCTCATCCACTGGCCGGTCGACGTGTGGCTACCGGCACCCGGGTTGGTCAAGGTCGCCGTCACCTTCGTCCTCGCCGAGCTGTCCTGGCACCTCGTCGAGTCGCCCGTGCGCCTGCGCACGGTGTTGGCGGCGCCGCGCCAGGCGTTCGGAGTCGCCGTGGGGTTCGTCGGCGTGCTGCTCGTCGCCTGCCTCGTGCTCAGCTCGACCGCGGGCGCCGGAGGATCGTCGTCGACGACCGCACCCACCGTCGAGCGGTCGGACCCGGCCCGATCGAACGAGGGGCCGACCGACCGCACGATCGTCGACGACGCGACGTCGCCCGGAACCCTGGCGGCGGGCGCACCCATCACCGTGTGGTGGATCGGCGACTCGCAGTCCGACGGGCTCATGGACACGCTCACCGGCCGACGGGACGCCGCGTCGCTCACCATCGAGGGTGCGTCGCCCGACACGGTCGCGTTCTCCACGCAATTCGGCACCCACCCGGCGACGGTCGTCGATCTCGCCGCCATCGCCTGCGACGGCGGCGAGGGAACCGCGAAGCTGCGGTACACCCAGGGCCAGGTCGGCACCGAGCAGGAGATGTGCCCCCAGTGGCAGGCCCGGTGGCAGGACGCGCTCGAGGGGTGGGGACCGCCCGACGTCGTCCTCTGGGCCGTCGGCGGCTCCACCACCTGGCTGCCCCGCTCCTTCGTCGGTACCGCGGCCGACGACTGGAAGCTGCCCCGCGACGCCGAGTGGCAGGACTGGTGGCGACGCACCGCCGATGCCCGTCTGGCCTGGCTCGAGTCCGCGCTGCCCACGGCCAGGATCCTCTGGCTCACGCCCGCCGTGCCCAACCGGGACGAGTACCGGGACGCCGTGCGCCCCTCCTCCGACGAGTTCGCCGGCATCGCCGACGACACGGCGGTCGTGAGCCGGCTCCAACGCGAGATCGTCTCGGCGCACCCCGGCGTCCGGTTGGTCGACTTCGGGAGGTGGAAGGCAGCGGCAGGCCCGGACGGGACGGACCTGCAGGGCACGCTCGACGGCGTCCACTGGGACGAGACGACGGCCCGCGACGTCGTGCTCCCCTGGTTCGAAGCACAGGTCGTCGGCGCGCTCACCGCGAACTGACCGACCACGCGCACCCCCTGTGCGTTCTGGCTGGGAAGACCCGGCCTGTTCGGCGTACCTGTCCAGCCCGTTCGGGCCGGGGGTCGGTCGGTGCGGGTGCGCCGAGCGCGGCTTAGCCTGAACCCATGGCTGACACCGTGTCCTCCGACCTCGCCACCCCACCTGCGGACGTCGCGGATCCCGTCGTGCAGTCGGTTCCGCTGGGTCCGCAGTGGCCCACCATCGACCCGTTCCTCTTCTGCGCCCACCACGACGACGCCTACCCCGCGGGCACCGCCGACCTCGGTCCCGCCGCGTCGCTCGACGGCCGCGAGATCGGCACGGACTTCGCCGGCAAGGACGGCTGGCGGATGTACCACGGCGAGGTCGTGCCCGGCTTCCCCCAGCACCCGCACCGTGGGTTCGAGACCGTCACCTACGTCCGGCGTGGCTTCATCGATCACGCCGACTCGCTCGGTGCCACCGCCCGGTTCGGCGAGGGCGACACGCAGTGGCTCACCGCCGGCGGCGGCGTGGTGCACAGCGAGATGTTCCCCCTGCTCGACCCGGCCGCCCCCAACCCCCTCGAGCTGTTCCAGATCTGGTTGAACCTCCCCGCCGAGAACAAGCTGGTCCCCGCCCACTTCACGATGTTCTGGACCGACGACATCCCCACGCTCACGATCGGCGACGACGCCTCGCACGTCGAGGTCACGGTCATCGCCGGCGAGCTCGCCCACGGCGACACCCGCGTCACCGGACCGCCCCCACCACCGGACTCCTGGGCCTCGCGGGCCGACAGCGATCTCGCCATCTGGCACATCAGGGTCGAGCCGGGGGCGTCGTGGACCGTGCCCCCGGCCGACGGTCCCGACACGGTGCGCACCCTCTACGTGTTCGCGGGGACCGATCTCACCATCGGCGGCCACGACGAAGCCTTCGGGGTCGACACCGGCATCGTGGTGTCGAGCGACCGCGCCATCGCCCTGTCGTCGACCGGCGGCGTCGAGTGCCTCCTGCTCCAGGGCCGCCCCATCATGGAGCCCGTGGCCCGCTACGGGCCCTTCGTCATGAACACCGAGCAGGAGATCGAGCAGGCGTTCGCCGACTACCGCGAGACCGGGTTCGGGGGCTGGCCCTGGCCGGCCGACGGGCCGGTGCACCCCGCCGATCGGGGCCGGTTCGCACGCCATGCCGACGGCCGGGTCGAAGAAGCGGACCCCAGCCGAGCCTCGTGAACGATCACGGGCCGAGGCGCGGGTCGAACCACGAGCACGAGCACGGACCGGAAGACCTCGACCTCCGAGACGTCCTCGACCCGTCCCGGCCCGCACCGGACCTCGGAGCGGATGGCGGCCCTGCGCTCGATCCGAGGTTCACCGACGCCGACGACCCGCTCGTCATCCTCGACGACAAGCTCAACCGGGTCCTGCACACCCTCGACGAGCAGACCTGGCACCAGACCTGGGCTGACCGCCCCGCGCTGCGCGGCTGGCTCCACGCCGCCGGGCTCGCGGTCGCCGTGCCGACCACGGCGGTGGTCGCGACCCGGGCGCAGCGGCGCGTCACGCGCGCCGCCGCTCTCGTGTTCGGCTCCTCGTACTCCGCCATGCTGGCGGCGTCGGCGGCCTATCACCGGCTGTCCCGGTCGCCACGCCAGGCGCAGTGGCTCCGTCGGCTCGACCACTCGATGATCTTCGTCGCCGTCGCCGGCACCTACACACCGGTCGCCCTCGCGGTGCTCCCCCGCAAGGCGGCGGTGGCGACCGTGGCCGGTGCGTGGACCGCGGCGGCCGCCGGCGCGGCGTCCAAGCTGCGCCTGCGCCCCACCAGCGGCTCGACCGCATGGCTCTACCTCGCGTTCGGTTGGGGTGGCGTCGTCATCACGCCGTTCGTCTATCGCAAGGGCGGTCGCGCCCCCCTGATCGCCCTGGGTGCGGGGGGACTCGCCTACACGCTCGGCGCCGGTGTGCTCGCCGCCAAGAAGCCCTGGCCCGCACCGCGCTTCGCGACGTACCACGAGCTGTGGCATGCGTTCACGCTCGCGGGCGGAGCCATGCACGCCGCTGCGATCGCACTCCTGCTGCACGAGGATGCCAAGGCTGCGTCGACGACCGCTCGATCACGGGTGCCTACGCGCCGGAGGGACCGGTCGACGGGGGTACGGCGCGCCAGAGCACGGCTTCGAAGAGCCTGAGATCGGCAACGGCCTCGGACCCGCACCGCGCCGTCGTGTCCCAGACCTGCAGCTCGTAGGACGTCGCGGCGACGACGAGCGAGCCGGAGACGGTCATGGCGCACGCCGGATCGGCGCTCAGCACCGTGACGACGTCGGGGCCGCCGTCGACGTCGGGGACTGCGTCCACCGTGAGGGTGTGACAGCCATCAGGCTCGACGTCGATGCGCCCGCCGTTGACATCCAGCGACAGCGGCGTGCTCCGCAGGTTGACGACCAGGACCGTCGATCGTTCTGCGCCCCGAGCGATGCTCACCACCGGGCACTGGTTCTCGGACCGGGACGCGACCGGCACCGGTGGTTCGGGCGGATCGACCGGCACCGTCGTCGACGGCACCTCGGCCGTGGTGGTCGATGCCGGTGGAGCGGTGCGCTCCGGTGACCGATCGGCCACCGTCGTCGGTGTCGTCCCGGGGACCGGCTCCCGCGACCCGTCGGACCCGGACGACGACCCGGACGACGAGATCGTCGTCGACGACCACCTCGATCCGTCCGCCCCGGTGCTGGGGGTCGGCGTCGTCTCCGATCCGAGCACCTGCGGCGGCTCGGTGCCGACGCTGGTGACCGCGGGGTCGACCGCAACCGGACCGGGGCCGACGACGGACGGCGAGAAGTAGGCCCGCGTGGCGACCCCGGCCATCGCCGTGACGAGGAGCACCACGAGGGCACCGGCCGTCCACGCCACGGCCGACGGCACGGTGCGCAGGCGGTTCCGGCGGTCCGGCTCGAACTCGGGTGCGATCCACCCGTCTCCGTCCATGGAGGCCACTTCTTCCCACTCGTCGGTCGTGCTAGCCCACCTCGGGTCTGATCGGCGGTGCTGCCGGGTCCACCACGCCGTGGGAGTCACCGCCGTCCCACTCACCGCCGTCCCACTCACCGCCGTCCCGCTCGCCGCCGTCGAGCTCGCTGCCGTCCCGCTCGCCGACGCGGCGATCTGCGTAGGCTCCCGCCTGTGACCGAGCCCTCGTCCTCGCCTCCCGACGCCCCCGACCTGCCACCGGGGCCGCCCGATGGCGATGCCTCCGCCCGCGGCATCGCCTCGACCCGCGGCGCGAGGCCCGTCACGGTCCCCGCGTCCGGCGGACTCGACCTGGTCGGCGACGAGGTGGGACCCGACGACGGATCTCCCGTCGTGCTCCTCCACGGGGGAGGCCAGACCCGCCACGCGTGGGGCACGACGCTCGCCACCTTGGGCGACCGGGGGTGGCACGCGCTCTCGCTCGACCAACGGGGACACGGCGACAGCCCCTGGGACCCCAACGGCAACTACAGCATCGACGCCTTCGGGCTCGACGCCCGAGCGGTGGCGCAGTCCTTCGACCCCCCGCCGGTCCTCGTGGGCGCTTCGCTCGGGGGGCTCGCATCGTTGATCGCCATCGGCGAGAGCGACGAACCCGTCGCCCGTGCGCTCGTGCTCGTCGACGTCGCACCCAGCATCGAGCGCGAAGGCGTGAACCGGATCGGCACCTTCATGACCGGCAACCTCGACGGGTTCGAGTCGCTCGAGGAGGTCGCCGACGCCATCGCCGCCTACAACCCGCACCGCCCCCGACCGAAGAACCTCGACGGGCTGAAGAAGAACCTCCGGCAGCGAGCCGACGGCCGCTGGGTGTGGCACTGGGACCCCCGCTTCGTCAGCGGCAACTTCGGATCTCCCGACGAGACCCGTTCGTCGGTCACCCGCCCGAGCCGTCTGGCCGATGCGGCCAGGAACGTGCGCGTGCCTGTCCTGCTGGTGCGCGGGCGCATGAGCGACCTCCTCTCGGAGGAGGGGGCCCGGGACCTCCTCGAGCTCGTGCCCCACGCCGAGCTCGCCGACGTCGCCGGTGCCGGCCACATGGTCGCCGGCGACCGCAACGATGCCTTCAACGACGCGGTCGTCGACTTCCTCGAACGGGTCCGCGCCGGCACCGCGGCCACGGGGTGATCAGGTCGACGCGACCCCGACGGCGCTGACCGGGGAGCGTCCCACGGTGATCACCGATCCCAGCGTTTCGCAGGCCGTCGGGCCGGACCAGGTCCGACCCACCCACCGTGTGACAAGCCAAGCCGATACCCCAGTCGCCGTAGGCCCACGGACCGCCCCGGCGATGAACGCCGGGGGCGAACCCGGCGAAGGATCTGAAAGCCTGGCGTCGTGGTGACTGATGTCATAGGTTACCGACGTGTAATCCTCGGCCGGACAGGCCAGGGTTGACGATGTCGATGGCAATGGGGCCATCGTCAAGCCAAGAAAGTTGGTGGTTTCCATGGGCAGCGTCGCCCCGGCAACCGTCCGTCCGTTCCGTCGAGGTCTCATGGTTGTGGGGCCCAGCCGCTGGCAGTGGTTCGATCCCTACGCGGCCGCCGAACGCGCCGAGCGTCTCGAACGAGACCGCAAGGTCCCGCACCGCACCCGCTGACCCGGGCGCTCAGCGACCACCTCACCTGTTCTCGCGCTCGGCCGCGGTCCTCTCGGACCGCGGCCTGAGCCCGTTCTCCACCCACTAGCGTCATCTCGATGACGGCGGGACCCCGACTCGATCCGACGCCGTCGGGATCGGTCCCTTCCCTCCCCACCGAGGTCACCGCCTCTCCCGACATGGCGGTCGACGACGGTCATCCTCGTGCCAAGGGGGCGGCCACCCGCCATGCGGCGAACATCGCGTGGTCGATGATGACCGTCGTGTGCTGGGCCGCGGTCACGCTGATCGGCATCGCCTTGGCCGCGACCGTCACCGGCCGCACGCTCACCCCGCTCCACGCCGTGTTCCAGATGGCGCTGCCCTATGTGATCATCGTGCTCGCGGTGCCGCTCCTGGTCGCGGCGCTGACCCGTCGACGAGCCCTCACCGTCGTCACCGGCATCCTGGTGCTCGCGACCGCCGCACTCCTCGCGCCCGCCGTCGTGCCCGACGCGGCCCCGGCTGCTTCGCCGGAGGACGTCTCGGTCTTCGTCGCCAACATCCGCTACGACAACGACACGCCCGTGGCCAAGCAGGACCAGATCCTCGGCCGTGACGAGGATGTCATCGTGCTCATCGAGCTCACGCCGAACTTCCTCGTCGCTCTCGATGCACGCGGCTTCGAGGAGCGCTACCCGTACCGCATCGCCGCACCGCGCCACGGTGCCCACGGTGCCGGCATCTTCTCCAGCCGTCCGCTCGTCGACGCGCGCGCCGAGGCGATCGGTGAGCTCAACGCGCCCGCGGCGACCATCGACACCCCGGCCGGACCCCTCCGCGTCGTGGCGATCCACACCCGTCCGCCCGTGGCCGACAAGTACCTCCCGGTCTGGAGCGACGATCTCCTCGCCATCGAGCGCCATGCCGCCGCGCTCAAGGGCCCGACCGTGCTCGCGGGCGACTTCAACGCCACGCGGTGGCACCCGGGCTTCACGAGCATCCTCGGGCAGGGCCTGCACGATGCCCACGAGCAACAGGGTGAGGGGCTCAGCTTCTCGTGGCCCGACGGCGGCCGACTGGGGGCACTCGTCCCGCCCTTCTCACGCCTCGACCACGCCCTCCTCCACCAGAGCGAAGCCACCGCCGTCGAGGACCTCCCCGGCGCGGGGAGCGACCACCTCGCCTTCACGGTCCGGGTCCGCCCACGGGCGCCGGTACCCTGACCGCCGATGACCTCCCGCACCCCCCGGACGCGCCGCGGTCCAGCCTTGCTCGCCGTCGCGATCGCCCTCGCGACGCTGCTCGGTGCGAGCCACGCCACCGGGGCCCAGGAGCCGGTACCGGACCTCGATGGCGCGACGACGACCGCACCGGCACCGGCGACCACGATCGACCAGAGCCACACCACCACGCCGGCGCTCGACACCGACGACGTGCCCGACTACGACGACGGCCCCGACCTCGACATGGACCGCATCGTCGGCCCCCGCGTCGAGGACGGCAAGGTCACGAGCACGACCTTCTATCCACTCGGCTTCGCCGCGATCGCCATCCTGGTGATCTTCGGGACGATCTTCTACCGGGCCGCTCGGGGCAACCGACGACCGGGGCGGGCCGCGACCCCGAGCTCGGCGACGGCCCCATCCGACGACGAGACCACGCCGGCCTGACCCACGCCAGCCTGGCGCGTCACTGGCGCAGGAGGCTCAGCAGGCGCAGGAGCTCGAGGTAGAGCCAGATGAGCGTGACCGTGAGGCCGAAGGCCCCGTACCACTCCATGTACTTCGGCTCGCCGGCCTGCGAGGCCTTCTCGATGAAGTTGAAGTCGAGGAGCAGGTTGAACGCTGCGATGCCAGCGATCAGCACCGAGATGCCGATGCCGAGAGGCGTCGGCTGGTTGTAGAAGGTGAGGTCCACGCCGAACAACGACAGGACCATGGCCACGAGGTAGAGCGCGAAGACCCCGAAGGTCGCCGCGACGATGCCGACGACCAGCTTCGGTGTGACCTTCACGATGCGCGTCGCGTACAGGAAGAGCATGACGAGGAACACACCGAGCGTGGCGCCCACCGCCTGGATGACGATGCCGTCGAACTGGAGGTCGTACATGTGGGAGAGGGCGCCCAGCGCGAACCCGAAGCCCAGGCAGTACAGCGGGGCGAGCACGACGCCGAGACGGGGCTTGAAGCACAGCACGAGACCCGCGATGAACGCGCCGATCATCGGGAAGAAGACCCAGCCCGGATAGGAGACGTGGTAGACGGGCGCCGGATCGGGGACCAGCGTCGTCGGATCCGGCGTGAGATCGACCGCCTCGACCTGCCCCCAGCCGACGGCGGCGGTGGCGAGCAGGCAGACGAACAGCACGGCGGTGGCCGTCAGCGTGCCGCCGATCGTCATCCGCTTGCCGGACGGCACGTGGGGCTGGGCGGCGCGGCCGACGCCGTAGGCGAAGGATCCACCGCCGTGCTGGTCCTTGCCTCCCGACGGCGAGGTGTCCGGTGCGGTCGGGGCCACGGTCGTGTCGAACGCGGCGCCACCTCCCGCCGCCGTGTCGATGGCGGCTCCGCCGGTCGGTGAGGCCCAGCCCACCTGGCCGGGTTCGCGCGATTCGTCCCAGCGCTTCTGCGACAGCACCGGATTCGGCATTGATCAATCCTCCGTGGTGGGTCCGCCGGGCGGCAGATCCGTCTTGGTCCGACCAGTCAACCACGATCGGTCCCGTTTGGGACGGCGTTGCGAGACCGTGGTCATGTCCGACTCGATCACGTCGTGCCGGGCGATGTAGGTCGACCCCAGGGCCTGGATCACCGCGGCTGCCGGCAGCGCGAGGAGAGCACCGGTCCCGCCGAAGAGCGCCGCGCCCGCGATGACGGTGCCGAAGGCGACCGCCGGGTGCAAGGCCATGGTGCGGGCGGTCACGCGCGGTGCGAGCCCGTAGTTCTCGATCTGCTGGTACACGACCACGATCCCCAGCACCCACAGCGCCTTGATCGGGTCCTGGGCCAGCGCCACGAGCACCGGGAGCGCCCCGGCGATGTAGGTGCCGATGGTGGGCACGAACTGCGAGATGAGACCGACGAACAACGCGAGCGCCAGTGCGTAGGGAATCCCCAGGATCTCGAAGGCAACCCAGTGGAACACCGCCGAGAAGAACGCCAGGAAGCTCCGGGAGTAGAGGTAGCCGCCCGTCTTGTCGATGGCGATCTCCCAGGTCTCGAGCACCCGCACCTGGCGTCGCTCGGGCAGGAACGAGCACAGCGCCCGACGGAACTTCGGACCGTCGGCCACGAGGTAGAAGGTGAACAGACCGATCGTGAGCAGGCGGAACAGGGCGCTCAGCGCGCTCAGCCCGACGCCCGCGGCGTTGCCTGCCAGGTTCGTGGCGAAGCCCCGCACCGGGCCGTCCTCACGCGTGAGCTCCTTTTGGAGCTCCTCGACCGAGATCTCGGTCCCGAACCGGTCGTTGATGAGCTCGGCGACGTTCTCGGAGTACTCGGGTGCCTGGTCGATGAACTGCTGGGTCTGGTCGACGACGACCGCGCCGATCGCGACCAGGAAGACCAGGCAGAAGATCAGGAGGCCGACGAACGACATGGCGGTGGCCGGGCCTCGCCGCCACCCGTGCTTCTGCAGCCAGTTGACGGCCGGCTCGAGCGCGAACGACAAGAAGAGGGCGACGAAGATGTCGAGCAGGAGCCCCTGCAGCCGGCTGACGGTCCACTCGATGACGAACAGCGATGCCAGGCCGACGATGAACAGGACGATGGCGCGCGGGACCCAGCGGGGCATCTGGTCGCGCTCGGCGATCCTCGGCGGATGGTCGGGCGCCTCGGGCACGTCGGGGCGCGAGTCGTCGATCGTGGGTCCTTCGTCGGGCACGGACCCAAACGTGCCATGCGATCGCCCTCAGTCGGTGGATGCCGGGGGCGAGGTGCCATCGATGGAGCTGACGGCCAGCTCCTGGCGCTTGGCGCCGTCGTAGATGACCTGGGTGCGGGCGACGCGGTCGTGGATGGCGAGCCGCGACCGGCTGCAGGCCAGCCACAGGGGTCCGATCCACAGGATCGTGCTCGTCATGACGACGAACCGGATGTTGGCCCGGACGATGCCGACGTGGATGCGGGTGCGGGCCACCACCTTGAGACCCATGAGGGTCATGCCGACGGTGCGCCCCGTGAGGACCCACGCTCCCGTGAAGTACACCCAGGTCCAGGTGATCGGCAGGGCGACCTCGGCCCAGTCGGGCAGGTCCGGGTAGTGCGGGGTCTCGAAGTGCAGGAGCGCCACGACCGCGCCGTAGATCCACACGAGGACCGGATAGCCCGCGAACACGACCGCGAAGTCGATCACGTAGGCCACGCCGCGGCTGACGATGCCGGCGCGGCGCCCGCGCAGCGCGTGCGCGTCGGGCGCGAGCTCGTCGAAGCGCTTCCGGAGGTTCCGGGCCCGTTCCGGGGGAACGGGCGCCGGCATCGGCACGGTGCCGCCCGACGTGGCGGTCCGATCGGTCACGGCCGACTCCCCGTGGAGCCAGCACCACGAGCGTCGCCCGGTGCGCCGACCGATGCACCCCTGTCGGACTCGATGGCGGCGCCGACCGAGTTGGCCACCTCCACCGACGCCGCGTAGTCCGGGAACGCCACCGGCGGGAGCCTCGGCTTGCGGCGGAGGACCTTGCCCACGACGAGCTCGACGAGCGCATCGCCGTCGGCCCCTCGGTTGCGGAGCTCGCCGAGGATCTCGGACTTCATGCCGCCCGTGACGTCGAGGACGACGCTGCCGACCTCGAGCTGGCCGACGACGGCGTTGATGTCGATGTCCGCCAGCACCTTCTCGATGATGGGTCCGAGGTCGAGGTCGTCGAGCACGCGCGCGACGATCGACGCCATGTCGAGCTCGCCCACGACCTTGTCGACGATGGGCGACAGATCGAGGTCGTTGATCACCCCACCCACCAGGGACTCCATGTCGAGCTGGGCGATGACGTGCTCGACGACGGGACCGAGGTCGATCTGGTCGAGCACCGTGGGGACGACGGCACCGAGGTCGACCTTGTCGAGCACCACGGGGACCGCGAGCGTCGCCGACGACTCCGCCGTGCGCGTCGCGAGGTCGCGCGCCGCGGTCTCCTCGGCGAGCCCGGTCTCGTAGATCCGCTCCACCCGGTCGCCGACGAAACGCCGAGCCGGGGAGAGCAGTGGGCTCGACGCGATCCAGCTGACCGTCGGCCCGACCACCTTGACCGTCGCATCGGTGACCGCGGCGGCGCGGCGCTGCGCGTCGAAGGCCGCGCCGACGGCGACCCGTCGGGCGGCCACGGCTGACGACGGCGTGTCCGGTGCCCCGCCGGCGTCGTCGCCCCGAGCGTCGCGCACGGCCGTGGCCAGCCCGTCGGACACGAGCAGGACCGCGCCGAGAGCGACATGGGTCGCGTGCCCGACCGCCTCGGTGATCTCGGGAGCTCCCGCGAGGTAGGGGACGATGGCCTGGGTCACCTCGGGCGCGAGCGCCGCCGCATCGACACGACCTGATCGCGCCTTCGACCCGGCCCCGGCCGATCCTGCATCGACGCGCGTTCCGCTGTCGACCACGCGCCCGGGCTCATCCATGGGCGCCATTGTGCCCCACGGAACCGCGACGGGAGCTCACCCGGCCGGGACTGCGGTGCGGGTTCGGGACCGGGGGTCGATTCGAGCCAGGGTCGAGATCGGGTTCGGGGTCAGGGTTCGGGGTCAGGGTTCGGGATGGCGATCGAGGTACGGCATGCCGTCGACGGGGAGACCCGACACCCGGACCTCCCAGTGGCAGTGGGGTCCCGTGGACTGGCCGGTGCTGCCCACCAACCCGATCACCTGGCCGCGGGTGACGACATCGCCCACCCCGACATCGAGCCGGGACATGTGCCCGTAGAGGGTGGCCAACGTGTTGCCGTGGTCGATCACCACCGTGTTCCCGTACCCGCCCTGCTCGGACGCGATCACCACGACCCCGTCCTCGGACGCACGCATCGGGTCGCCGAGATGCCCGTCGATGTCGAGGCCGAAGTGCATCTTGTCGTACCCCAGGATCGGGTGCAGTCGCATCCCGTAGGGCGAGACAACCGTGCCGTTCCTGATCGGGTTGAGGAAGATCCCGAAGGTCGTCGCTGCCGGGATCTGGCCCCGCTGCCTGTTCGCCAGGAGGTCGCGGATGGAGTCCGACGTGATGACCTCTGCCGCGTACCGGGTCTCGGCCTCGCGCCGTCGACCCTCGGTCTCGGACGCCAACCAGGCCGACACCTTGGCCGCGGCCTCCGCATCCTCCTGGGCGGCGGAGCGATCGCGGCGCTGGGCCTGCAGGTCGTCGCGGACCGCCGCCACCTCGTCACGTGCCCGCTCGGTCAGCTGACGGGCCTGATCGGCCTTGGCGCGTTCCACGTCGAGGTCCTCGCGGGCCTGACCGAACCGGGCCACGACCTGCCGGCGATCCTCGACCACGACGGCCGCGTACACCCGGCTCTTGGCCATGTCCGTGATCGCCGCGGGATCGTCGAAGGCCAACGTGAAGTTCGCCAGCGGGGTGGACCCGCCACCGATGTAGGCCGCGATCGACTGGTCACGCAGGCGCTGCTCCTCACGGTCGAGCACCCGCCGGGCCTCGTCCACCCTCGCATCGGCGGCGGCCGCGGCGGCCTCGCGTTCGGCGAGCGCGGCCTGCGCCGCCGTGAGCTCGACCTCCACCTCGGCGATGCGGCCGTCGAGCTCAGCCACCTGCACGGCGAGGTCGAACGCCTTCATCTCGGCGTCGCGCTGCGCATCGCGCCGCTCCTGCTCCTCGTGGAGCAGCTCCTCGTACTCGGTGCGGGCACCACCGCGGTCCTGCGCTGTGACCGGGCCCGCTCCGCCGACCAGGGACGCGACGACGACCGCCACCGCGACGACGCGACCGCGCCACCTCCGTGCCGATCGTCCGTGCTGCGTGATCCCGATGATCTCTCCCCCCGATGACATGACCCGCCGACCTGCCGGACCCGGCTCTCACACGTCCAAGAACCTCGTGACGGCAACACCCGCGCCGATCGCACCGATCGCACACCCGACCACACCGACGAGCCCATAGGTCGCGAAGGTCTCGAAGCTGGACACGGTGAACCCGTTCAGCATGGGGAACCCGTCCGACTTGTCGACGGGGAGCGAGTCGGTGAACAACGGCCACCCGATGACCATCACCAGGATGGCGAGCGCCGAGCCGATGACCCCCTGGACCAACCCCTCGAGCATGAAGGGCAGCCGGATGAACCAGTTGGTCGCGCCGACGAGCTTCATCACCTCGATCTCCCGGCGGCGGGCGAACATCGCCATCCGGATGGTGTTGACGATCAAGAGCGTGGCGGCGACCAGGAGCGCGGCGGCGACGAGCAGCACCATCGTCGTGACCCACCCCGAGAAGTTCTGGACGATGCGGATGGTCTCGGACGCGAGGATGACCTCACGGACCCCCGCCTTGGTCTCGTACTGGTCGGCGAGCTCCTGGATGAAGTCGGCCTCCTTCTGCCGGGGGACCACGCGGAACGACGGCGGAAGGATCTCCGGGGTGACCGTGTCGATCATCTCCGGCGAGTCGGCGAAGAGCGTCTTGAACTCGTCGTAGGCCGCCTCCTGGTCGATGAAGGTGACGCCGTTGACGTCAGGGCTGCTCTCGAGGTCGTTGCCGACGCTCGCGATCTGCTCAGGCGACGCATCGGGGTTGAGGAACACGACGAACTCGATGCCCCCCTGCCAGCGCTGCGTGGCGTTCTCGACGGCGGAGCGCAACATGAGCGAGAAGCCCACCAAGGCGAGCGACACGGTGATCGTGAGGATCGAGGCGATCGTGATGGTGATGTTGCGGGCGAGGTTCGACGCCGTCTC
The DNA here is from genome assembly GCA_964525005.1 of uncultured Rhabdothermincola sp. Lineage (GTDB taxonomy): Bacteria > Actinomycetota > Acidimicrobiia > Acidimicrobiales > Acidimicrobilacustridaceae > CAZALT01. Next base: position 1,239 of record CAZGEF010000058.1, on the reverse strand, counting down.
GCGGGCGACGTAATCGGCTTTGATGGCCATGGGTGTCGGGTCTTTCGGCTTACTCGTAGACGCCGCGAACTTGGTCGCGGACGATGGATCCCCGGTCGAGCTCGACCACCCGGCGGCGCATCGTGTCGACGATGCCGCGATCGTGGGTGGCCATCACGACCGTGGTGCCGGTCTTGTTGATGCGGTCGAGCAGGCGCATGATGCCGACCGACGTGGCCGGATCGAGGTTGCCGGTCGGCTCGTCGGCGAGGAGGATCAGCGGCCTGTTGACGAAGGCGCGGGCGATGGACACGCGCTGCTGCTCGCCGCCGGAGAGCTCCGATGGGAGCCGATCGGCCTTGTTGCCCAGACCGACGAGCTCGAGGATGGCGGGCACCTGGGTCTTGACGACGTTGCGGGGGCGACCGATGACCTCGAGCGCGAAGGCCACGTTCTCGAAGACCGTCTTGTTGGACAGGAGCTTGAAGTCCTGGAAGACGCACCCGATGTTGCGGCGCAGGAACGGCACCTTCCACGACGACAGCTCGCCGATGTCCTTGCCCGCGACCCAGATGGTGCCCGACTCCGGGGTCTCCTCCCGGTTGAGCAACCTGATGAAGGTGGACTTGCCCGATCCCGAGGCACCGACGAAGAAGACGAACTCGCCCTTCTGGATCTCGATGGACGCGTCGCGAAGTGCCTGGATGTCGCCCTTGTAGGTCTTGGAGACGTTCTCGAGTCGAATCATGTTGCAGTTACGTTACAAGTCCTGGGAGGCGTCGCGGTGAACCCGCGGGTGAAGAGCCGGTGAACGGACGGGCGGCTGCCCGTACGGCCCCGTGACCGTACCCGCCAGACCTCCGGAACTGGTGGCACTGCGGTGCCGGTCCCGATCGCCGGCAGCACGTTCGACGCCGCTGACGACGCGGTCTACTCCCCTGCGGGGGTTCCGCCTTCTCGCTCCCAGCGGAGGTACGCCTCCATGAAGGCGTCGAGGTCGCCGTCGAGGACGTTGTCGACCTGGCCGGTCTCGTAGCCCGTGCGGAGGTCCTTGACCATCTGGTACGGCTGCATGACGTAGCTGCGGATCTGGCTGCCGAAGCCGACGGAGTGCTGCACGCCGCGGATGGCGTCGAGCTCGGACTGGCGCTCCTGGCGCTGCAGCTCGGCGAGCTTGGCCCGCAGGAACTGCATGGCCCGGTCCTTGTTCTGGTGCTGGCTCCGCTCGTTCTGGCACGACACGACCGTGCCGGTGGCCAG
>CAZGEF010000057.1:0-20419 GCA_964525005.1 uncultured Rhabdothermincola sp. | reverse complement strand
CGCCGCCGGCGCGGAAGGTGTCTGACACCCCGTGAGACCCGGACGACGTCCCGGCTGGGCCCGGCGAAGCTCTATTCGACCGCCGCGCCGCCGGCGCGGAAGGTGTCTGACACCCCGTGAGACCCGGACGACGTCCCGGCCGGTTCCAGCCCCGGCTGGCCCGGCTGGCTACTCGATGACGAGGACGACGTCGCCGGCGGCGACGGCCTGGCCGGCCTCGACCCGGACCTCCTTGACCGTGCCGTCCTTGTCGGCGGTGATGGCGTTCTCCATCTTCATGGCCTCGAGCAGGCACACGGTCTGGCCGGTGGTGACCTCGTCGCCGACGGCCACGGTGACCTTGACGATCGTGCCCTGCATCGGGACGGTGACCGACCCGGAGCCGGCCGCAGCGGCCGCGCCGCCGGACTTGCGGCGGGGACGGGGCGCCGCGCCACCGGCCCCCCCGGCGACGGCGACGGGAGCGGCGGCCGAGGCCGGGACCCACATGGCGACCTTGAAGCGCTTGCCGTTGACCTCGACGTCGACGTCGCGGCGGACCTTCTCCTCGGGCTCCTCGCCGTCGGCGGCCTCGGCCGGCGGGGCGTCGACGCCGATGCCGCTGAGGTCGAGCACCTCCTCGACCCACTTGGTCGAGTGCTCGGCGTTCCTGAAGTCCTCGTGAGCGAGGATGGCCAGATCGGCCGGCAGGGTGGTCTTGATCCCGCCGATCTCGAACTCCCGGATGGCCCGCTCCATGCGGGCGATGGCGGTGTCGCGGTCGGAGCCCCAGACGATCAGCTTGCCGACGAGGTTGTCGTAGAACTGGCTGACCTCGTCGCCGGCGGTGTAGCCGCCGTCCCAGCGGACGCCGAAGCCCTGCGGGATCGACATCTCGGTGATGCGGCCGGGGGACGGGAGGAAGCGACCGCCGGCGGGGTCCTCGGCGTTGACGCGGACCTCGATGGCCCAGCCGCGGAGGTCGATGTCGTCCTGGGTGAAGCTCAGGGGCTCGCCCGAGGCCACCCGGATCTGCTCGCGCACCAGGTCGATGCCGGAGATCAGCTCGGTGACCGGGTGCTCGACCTGCAGCCGGGTGTTCATCTCCAGGAACCAGAACTCGCCGTCCTGGAACAGGAACTCCACGGTGCCGGCGTTGTAGTAGCCGCACGCCTTGGCGACCTTCACCGCCGCCTCGCCCATGGCCTGGCGCGTCTCGACCGGGAACTCGGGGGCCGGCGCCTCCTCGATCAGCTTCTGGTGGCGACGCTGGGCCGAGCAGTCGCGCTCGCCGACGTAGACGACGTTGCCGTGGGTGTCGCCGATGATCTGCATCTCGACGTGCCGCGGCTGGGTGAGGTAGCGCTCGACGTAGCACTCGTCGCGGCCGAAGCCCTTGAGCGCCTCGGACTGCGCCGACTCGAGGGCCTCGGCGGCCTCGTCGGCCGAGTTGACGACGCGCATGCCGCGTCCGCCGCCGCCGTAGGCCGCCTTGATGGCGACGGGCCAGCCGTGCTCGGCGCCGAACGCCACGACCTCGTCGGAGCTCTGGAGGAACTCGTTGGTGCCGGGGACGCCTTCGACGCCGGCGGCCGCCGCGGCCAGACGGCTGCTCACCTTGTCGCCCATGACCTCGATGGCCTCGGGCGGCGGACCGATGAACGTGACGCCACGAGCGGTGATGGCCCGGGCGAAGTCGGTGTTCTCGGAGAAGAAGCCGTAGCCCGGATGCACACCGTCGGCGCCGGAGCGCTCGATGACGTCGAGGATGGCCTCGGTGTTGAGGTAGCTCTCGGCTGCGGTGGTGCCGCCCAGCGCATAGGCCTCGTCGGCCAGGCGCACGTGCAGCGCGTCGCGGTCGAGATCTGAGTACACGGCGACTGTTGCGACCCCGAGCTCCTGGCACGCTCGGATGACCCGCACAGCGATTTCGCCCCGATTGGCGATGAGGACCTTGTTCAGCACGCCATATGGTTACTTGCATGCAGGGGGTTCGTGCCAGATCAGCCTTGGAAGGCACCCGGTTCCGGGATGTCCGCTGGGTTGCCGAGACCGGTTCGACCAACGCAGACGTGCTCACGCTCGCCGCAGCGGGCGCCCCGGAGGGCCTCGTCCTCGTCGCCGACCACCAGACCGCAGGCCGAGGACGCCTCGACCGGGTGTGGGTCGCGCCTCCCGGGGCGTCGCTGCTGGTGTCGGTGCTGCTGCGTCCGAAGCTGGATCCGGCGCAGAGCTGGCTGCTCGCCGCGGCGCTCGGTCTCGCGGTCGTCGACGCGTGCGTCGAGGTCAACCCCGAGATCGGGTTGACCTTGGGGCTCAAGTGGCCCAACGACATCGTCGCGGTCGACCCCGAGGGCGTCGTGATCGGCAAGGTGGCCGGGAGCCTGGCCGAGTCCATCGTCCGAGGCGGGGCGCTCGACGGCGTCGTGCTCGGCTTCGGCGTCAACGTCAACTGGCCGCACCCGGCTCTGGGCGAGCTGGAGGGTGTGGCCGTCGCGCTGAACGGGATCGCCGGAGGTGCGGTCGATCGGGAGCTGTTGCTCATCGACATCCTCCTGCGGCTCGACCGGTGGCTCGACGAGCTCGCCGCCGGCGACGCGGGTCGGGCACGAGTGCTCGACGCGGCGCGGGGTCGTTCGGTCACGATCGGCCGGCGGGTGCGTGTCGAGCTGCCCGACGACTCGATCGAGGGTCACGCCGTCGACCTCGACGCCGACGGTGAGCTGCTCGTGCAGCTCGACGGTGAGGCCAGCCCGCGGATCGTGCGCGTCGGCGACGTGATCCACCTCCGTCCTGTCGACCCTGCGTGAGCCGGACACCCCGGTCGCACGGCAGGGGGAAGGGGGAAGGGCAGGGGCAAGGGGGAAGGGCAGGCGGCCGGGGGTGACCGAGTACACGAGGCCGGGCGACGCAGGACGCGCCGACGGCGATCGCGGGTTGCGGGGTTGCCGAGTTGCCGGGGGTTGCGGGTCGCGGGTTCCCGGCCGACCCTGCGTGAAACGGGGTCAGCCTCACACCCCCGCTCGGGGTAGAGGCCGCGGCGGGACGCGGATCAGGGATCGAGGGTGCGGGCTTTGCGGTCGGCGAACGCGACCGCGATGGCGCGGGTTGCCTCGCCGGGGGCGCCCGGCAGCTCTCGGCCGTCGATGCGAGCGATGGACTGCACGTCGCGGGTGCTCGACGTGAGGAACGCCTCCGGCGTCGTCGCCAGCTCGTCGAACGCGATGTCGGACTCGGCGATGGAAAGGCCAGAAGGCGAACCGTCCAGCTCGAGGACGAGCTCCCGCGTGATGCCCGCCAGACATCCCGACGAGAGCGGCGGGGTGACGAATCGGTCGCCCCGGCGGATGAAGATGTTCGTGCCGGTGCCCTCGCACAGGAGGCCCGCGGTGTTGGCGAAGATCGCCTCGCTGGAGCCTGCACCGTGCGCGGCATCGAGCGCGATGACGTTCTCGGCGTAGGACGTGGTCTTGAGGCCGGCGGTTGCCCCGTGCTCGTTGCGGCGCCACGGCACGGTGGACACGGCGGTGGTATCGGGCCATGGGTCCTGGCCCGACGTCACGACCATGACCGTGTTCGCCTCGCCGCCACGATCGGATCCGAGGGGGCCGGCACCGGTCGTCACCGTGAGCCGCACCCGTCCGGTCACGCGGCCGTTGGCCTCGATGGTCGCCACGACCGCGGCGCGGAGGTCCTCGTCGCTGATGCCGACCTCGGTGCGCAGTCCGGCGAGCGACCGTCGCAGGCGCAGCAGGTGGCGGGTGAGGGCGTAGGCCTGTCCGTCGACGATCTGCATCGTCTCGAACACCCCGTCGCCGACCGTGACCCCATGATCGAGCGGCGACACCGAGGCGTCGGCCGCAGCGACGAGCGAACCGTTGATCCAGATCAGGTCAGACACGTCGTGGATCCTCGCGCCGATGCTCCTCGGCCGAGAACCAGCTCGTGCGGTTCTGGCGTAGATGACCGTTGTGGAACAACGGTCATCTACGCAATTTCGGGCTCTCCTGACGGATGTGTGGGTCAGTTTCGGCCGGGGTGTGGCCTGCCGCGACCTGGAGGAGCCTCGCCGCCTTCAGCTCGGTCTCGGCCCACTCGCCCTCCGGTGTCGAATCCCAGGTGATGCCGCCACCGGTGCCGAAGTGGAGCTCGCCGTCCTCGACCCAGAACGTGCGGATCCCCACGTTGAGCTCGCCCTCGCACCGATCGGCGTCGACCCACCCGATGGCCCCGCAGTACACGCCCCGGGGCGCGGTCTCGAGGCGGTCGATGACCTCGAGCGCCGCCAGCTTCGGTGCGCCGGTGACCGAACCGGGCGGGAACGTGGCGTCGACGATCTCCGACCACCCCATCCCGTGCCGCAGGCGTCCCTCGACGGTGCTCACGAGGTGCGCCAACCCCGGGTGCTCTTCCACGCCCATCAGCGTCGGCACGTCCACGGTGCCGAAGTCGCACACGCGGCTGAGGTCGTTGCGCACCAGGTCCACGATCATGACGTTCTCGGCACGGTCCTTGGCCAGGAACTGGTCGGCGCTCGCCGCCGTGCCCTTGATCGGCGACGATCGCACGAGGCGGCCGGATCGCGACACGAACCGCTCGGGCGAGGCCGAGGCCACATCGATCCCGTGGTCGGGGAGGTGGATGACCGCGCTGAACGGTGCCGGGTTGCCCGCGGCGAGCGCCGCGCCCAGCGCGGGGATCTCGGCGTCAGCGGGCAGCGGAGCGGACAGTAGCCGAGTGAGGTTCACCTGGTAGACGTCGCCTGAGGCGATCGACGCTCGGATCGATCGGACCCCCGCCTCGAACTGCGTCCGATCCAGGCTCGTCCGCCACGACTCGACGGGAACGCCCACCCAGGGACGGCCGGGCCACGGCCGAGCCGGGCGCACGGTGGCGAAGCGAGCACAGACCGGTTCGCCGGCGAAGGGGATGACCACGGCCCAGAACCCCGACGAGTGGAGCGCGGCCAGGTCGCTCGTGACGTCGACGACGTCGGTCGCCAAGCGTGCACCCACCACGGCCAGCGCAGCATCGTCTCCCATCGACGTCGAGCGTACGATCGGCACAGCTCGACCGACGAACCACGATGCGACGAACCACGACATCGCGAACCATGACATCGCGAAGCACGACATCGCGAACCACGAGCGCGCCGAGGTTCGGGACCGCGCCGACGCGACTCGCGAACGGCAGCGCTCCTCGCGCTCCATCCATCCGGCCCGTACCGCTCCATCCAGGCAAGGGGTTCCCACATGACGGTGTTCGAACTGAGCGACGAGCAGGAGTCCCTCCGCCGGGTCGTGCGCGACTTCGCCGAGGCGGAGATCGCGCCGTACGCCGGGGACTGGGACCGCACCCACACCTTCCCGGTCGACACCGTCGTGGCCATGGGCGAGCTCGGCCTCTTCGGACTCCCGTTCCCCGAGGAGTACGGCGGGGGCGGCGGTGACCTCACGACGCTCTGCGTGGCCATCGAGGAGATCGCCCGCGCCGACCAGTCACTCGCCATCACCTTGGAAGCCGCGGTGGGGCTCGGCGCGGGACCGATCCACGCCCATGGCACCGAGGAGCAGCGTCAGCGCTGGCTGCCCGACCTCTGCGCCGGCCGTGCCCTCGCCGGCTTCGGCCTCACCGAACCCGAGGCGGGCAGCGACGCGGGAGGCACGCGGACCGTCGCCGTGCTCGACAGCGGAACCCGTGAGTGGGTGATCGACGGCGAGAAGTCGTTCATCACCAATTCGGGCACGCCCATCACGTCGCTCGTCCTGATCACGGCCCGCACCTCGACGGGCGACGACCGCCGAGGCGATCAGCCGCGCCGGACGACCCCGGGCCCGGCGATCAGCACGATCATCGTCCCGGCGGGCACGGCCGGCTTCGAGGTCGCGCCGCCCTACCGCAAGATGGGCTGGCACGCGTCGGACACGCACGGCCTGTCGTTCGCCGGCTGCCGGGTCCCCGAGGCCAACCTGCTCGGCGAGCAGGGGCGAGGGTTCGCCAACTTCTTGGCCGCGCTCGACGACGGACGCGTCGCCATCGCCGCGCTCGCCGTCGGGGTCATCGAGGCCTGCCTCGCCGCGGCGACCGACTACGCCAACCAGCGGGTGGCGTTCGGCCGCGCCATCGGCGCCAACCAGAGCATCGCCTTCAAGCTCTCGGACCTTGCGGTGGCCGCCGATGCCGCCCGGGCCCTCACCTACAAGGCTGCGGCGCTGCGGGACGCGGGTCGCCCGTTCAAGCGGGAGGCAGCCATCGCCAAGCTGTACAGCACCGAGGCGGCGGTCACCGCGACGAGGGAAGCGACACAGATCTTCGGGGGCAGCGGCTTCATGGACGACAACCCCGTCGCCCGCCACTACCGAGACGCCAAGGTGCTCGAGATCGGCGAGGGTACGAGCGAGATCCAGCGCCTCGTCATCGCCCGATCCCTGGGTCTCCCGGTCGAGTAGGGCCAGCTCCCTCGCCCACATGCCCGAAATTGGCGGAGTGCGCCGCCCCATGAGCGGGTCTCTCCGCCAATTTGGGGTTGGGCCGGGCCAATTTGGGGTTGGGCCGGGCCAAATTGGGGTGAAGCCGGGCCAATTTGGGGTTGGGCCGGGCCAATTTCGGGTTGGGTCGGGCCAATTTCGGGTTGGGTCGGGCCAAATTGGGTGAAGCCGGGCCGGTTGGGGTGAAGCCGGGCCGGTTGGGGTGAAGCCCGGGTGGGTGCTGGCCGCGGGTAGCCTCGCCCCTCATGGCGCGCCCGCGACGGACCTGGGGTCAACGGACCATCATCGGCCTCAACTGCCTGCTCGTGCTCGTGTGCCTGGTGGCGGCGGCCGGCCTGGTGTACGCGGATCGATCGGTCAGCGAGATCCCACGCGTCGCGCTGGGCAGCGCGCTCGCCGAGGACAAGCCGGCGTCCGAACCGCAGAACATCCTGCTGGTCGGCATCGACGACGGCAGCGACCTGGCCCAGGGCGACCCGGTCCTCAACGGCCGGGGCTCATCGCTCAACACCGACACGATCATGATCCTCCGGCTCGACCCGGCCGCCGACAACGCATCGCTGCTGTCGCTGCCCCGCGACCTGTGGGTGAAGATCGGCGACACGAACATGAACGGCCGTCTCAACTCGGCCCAGGCGCTCGGCGGACCTGAGAACCTCATCACCACGATCAAGAACAACTTCGGCATCGAGATCGACCACTACGCCCAGGTCAACCTCGCCGGCTTCAAAGACCTCGTCTCCGCCGTGGACGGCGTGCCCGTCTACTTCCCGTGGCCGGCGCGCGACCGCAACTCGGGCCTGGCCATCGACGATCCGGGTTGCATCACGCTCGACCCCGACCAGGCACTCGCCCTGGCCCGGTCCCGCTACTTCGAGAAGTACGAAGACGGCCGGTGGTCGACCGACGGATCCAGCGACCTGGGCCGGATCCAGCGCCAGCAGCTCTTCATGAAGGCGGCGATGCGCCGTGCGATCAGCAAGGGCGTGCGCAACCCCCTCACGCTCAACGCGCTCGTCTCGGTCGCCCAGAACAGCGTGCAGCTCGACGACACCTTCACCGGTGGCCAGATCGTCGACCTCGGCCTGGAGTTCCGCACCTTCAACCCCGATTCGCTCCAGATGTACACCCCTCCGGTCAGCGGTACGACGATCGGTGGCGCGTCGGTGCTCAAGCTGGACGAGGCCGGAGCCCGACCGATCTTCGACATCTTCCGGGGCATCAACCCCGACGGCGACATCAAGGGCACGACCTTCGTCGAGGTCCGCAACGGCACCGGCGTGTCCGGTCAGGGTTCCGAGACGCTCGCCGCGTTCGAGGACCTCGGCTTCGTCCCCATCCGTTCGGTCGACTCGAACAACTTCGCCGGCGACACCACCGTCGTGCTCTACCAACCCGGCCAGGAGGCCAAGGCGATCGAGGTCGCCCGCTACATCGACGGTCCGCTCCGGTTCCAGGACGACGTCGGCCTCACCGACGTCAACGTCGCGGTGGTCACCGGCGAGGGCTTCGTCGGCATCCGCAGCACGCCTGTCGATGAGGCCGCCATCGAAGCCGAGATGCCGACGACGACCACGACATCGGTTTCCGACACACCGGGCGTCGTCGAGCCCGACCCGTCGGCGACGACCACGACGACCAACCCGTTCGTTCCCGAGACACCCGAAGGCGTGAGCTGCGGCTGAGCCGTTCGCTCGGTGCCGCTACCGTGGCGAGGCGCCCTCGGCGCTACGACCCGCACAGCGGCACGATCCTGGAGGACGGCGTGGGCAGCAAGATCGCAGTGATCGGAACGGGGTACGTCGGCCTGACGACCGGCGCCTGCTTCGCTCAACTCGGCCATGACGTCATCTGCGCGGACATCGACGCCGAGAAGGTGGCGCGCCTCGGCCGGGGCGAGATCCCCATCGTCGAGGCCGGGCTCGACGACATCGTCCGCGAGGGTGTCAAGTCCGGTCGCCTGACGTTCGTCCTCGGGGCCGTCAACGCCGTGAAGGACGCGGAGTTCGCCTACCTGTGCGTGCCGACACCACAGGGCGGGGACGGGTCCGCCGATCTGACCTACATCGACGCCGCGGCGCGTGAGATCGCCCCGCACCTCGCGCCGGGGACCATCGTGGTCAACAAGTCCACCGTGCCCGTCGGATCCACCCGCTTCGTCGAGCGGGCGCTCGGCCGCTCGGACGTCCACGTCGTGTCCAACCCGGAGTTCCTCCGTGAGGGCTCGGCGGTCAACGACTTCTTCCACCCCGATCGCGTCGTCATCGGCAGCGACGACCAAGGTGCAGCCATCCGGGTCGCGTCGCTCTACATCGGGGTTCCTGCCCCCCTGATGGTCACCGACCCGGCATCGGCCGAGACCATCAAGTACGCCAGCAACGCGTTCCTCGCCACCAAGCTGTCGTTCGTCAACGCCATCGCCGCGCTGTGCGAGGGCGTCGGCGCCGACGTCGACGACGTCGTGCTCGGCATGGGCTACGACAAGCGGATCGGGAGCGAGTTCCTGCGCCCCGGACCGGGTTGGGGCGGGTCGTGCTTCCCGAAGGACTCACGCGCGCTGCTCTACATCGCCAACGAGTCCGGTTACCCGTTCGACCTCCTCGAGGGGGTCATCGCCGTGAACGAGGAGCAGTTCGAGCGCGTCACCGAGAAGATCCTCGCCCTGATCGACGGGCCCGTCGAGGGACGGATCGTTGCCGCGTTGGGGCTCACCTTCAAGGCCAACACCGACGACCTCCGCGACTCGCCTTCGCTCCAGATCATCGAGCGCCTCCTCGCCCGGGGGGTGAAGGTGCAGGCCTACGACCCCACGGTCCAGTCGGCACCGCCGGGCTTCGAGGCGATCGAGATCCACAGCGATGCGTACGGCGCGTGCGAGGGCGCCGACGTGTTGGCCGTGCTCACCGAGTGGGACGAGTTCAAGTGGCTCGACCTCGACAAGGTCGCCGACGCCATGGCACACCGCAAGATCGTCGACGCCCGCAACCTCCTCGACCGCACCGCCCTCGTGCGTCGCGGCTTCACCCACGAGGGCATCGGACGCTGATGGGCCGCATCGTGGTCACCGGGGGAGCGGGCTTCCTCGGTTCGCACATCTGCACGGCGCTGTTGGACCGGGGCGACGAGGTCGTCGCCATCGACAACCTGCTCACCGGCGCGGTCACCAACATCGAGCACCTGTTCGCCCGAACGGGGTTCACCTTCGTCGAGCACGACGTGAGCCGGTTCATCTGGGTTCCCGGTGAGGTCGATGCGGTGATGCACTTCGCGTCGCCCGCGTCGCCTGTCGACTACCTCGAGATGCCGATCCAGACGCTCAAGGTGGGCAGCCTCGGCACGCACAACACGCTGGGCCTGGCCAAGGCCAAGGGCGCCCGCTACATGGTGGCGTCGACCAGCGAGGTCTACGGCGACCCCAACGTGCACCCCCAGCCCGAGACCTACTGGGGCAACGTGAACCCCATCGGGCCCCGCGGCGTGTACGACGAGGCGAAGCGCTTCGGCGAGGCCATGGTGATGGCCTATCACCGCTTCCACGGCCTCGAGGTGCGCATCGTGCGCATCTTCAACACCTACGGGCCGCGCATGCGAGCCAACGACGGTCGTGTCGTGTCCAACTTCCTCGTGCAGGCCATCGAGGGCAAGCCGCTCACCATCTACGGCGACGGAAGCCAGACCCGCAGCTTCTGCTATGTCGACGACGAGGTGCGGGGCTTCCTGGCCCTCCTCGACTCCGATCACACGGGCCCGATCAACATCGGCAACCCGGCAGAGTTCACCATGCTCGAGCTCGCCGAGCTCGTGCTCGACGTGACCGGATCCGACTCGGAGATCGTCTACGAACCGCTACCGGTCGACGACCCGAAGCAGCGCAAGCCCGACATCGGCCTCGCTCGCGACCTGCTGGGCTGGAAGCCGACGGTCCAGCTCCGCGAAGGGCTCGAGCGCACCGAGGCGTACTTCCGCTCGATCCGCGGCTGACATCGACGGACGCCGTGTGGCCGGTCGACCAGTTGTCGCTCGCGGTGCGGCTGGTCGCGGCAGCCGAGGCCGCCAGCTGGGAGGTGACGTGGAGCATCGATAAGGTCGCTCGTTTCTGACAAGAACCTTTCGGACGAGCATCCAGACGGGATCCCAGTGAACGACGCACGGCTCCACAAGATCTACGACCGGGTGGCCCTCGACAGCCCGGGCGAGGACGAGTTCCACCAGGCGGTGCGGGAGGTCCTCGAGACGCTGGAACCGCTCCTGCGGCGCCGCCCGGAGCTCGCGGAGCACAAGATCATCGAACGCATCTGCGAACCCGAGCGCCAGGTGATCTTCCGGGTCCCGTGGCAGGACGACCAGGGGGAGGTGCACATCAACCGGGGCTACCGCGTGGAGTTCAACAGCGCCTTGGGGCCCTTCAAGGGCGGGCTCCGCTTCCACCCGTCGGTCAACCTGAGCATCGTGAAGTTCCTCGGCTTCGAGCAGACGTTCAAGAACGCGCTGACAGGACTCCCGATCGGTGGGGGCAAGGGGGGATCGAACTTCAACCCCCGCGGTCGGTCCGACGACGAGGTGATGCGGTTCTGCCAGAGCTTCATGACCGAGCTCTACCGCCACATCGGCGAGTACACCGACGTTCCCGCCGGTGACACCGGGGTGGGCGGCCGGGAGATCGGCTACCTGTTCGGGCAGTACAAGCGCATCACCAACCGGTACGAATCCGGTGTGCTCACGGGCAAGGGCACGAACTGGGGCGGTGCCCTGGTGCGCACCGAGGCGACGGGGTACGGCACCGTCTTCTTCCTCCGCGAGATGCTCGCGGCGCGCGGCGACACGCTCGACGGCAAGGTGGCCACGGTGTCGGGCTCGGGCAACGTCGCGCTGTACGCGATCGAGAAGCTCCAGCAGCTCGGAGCGACCGTCGTCGCATGCTCCGATTCCGACGGCACGGTCGAGGACCGCTCCGGCATCGACCTGGAGCTGCTCAAGCAGGTCAAGGAGGTCGAGCGGGGGCGTCTCACCGACTACGCCGACCGGCGACCGTCGGCGCGCCACGTGGTCGACGGCGACATCTGGAGCATCCCGTGCGACGTCGCGCTGCCGTGCGCGACCCAGAACGAGCTGCACGAGCACAACGCCATCGAGCTGCTCAAGAACGGCTGCATCGCGGTGGCGGAGGGGGCCAACATGCCGAGCACCACCTCGGCGACGCGCCAGTTCATCGACGCGGGCATCGCCTACGGCCCGGCGAAGGCCGCCAACGCGGGTGGTGTCGCCACCTCGGCGCTCGAGATGCAGCAGAACGCGAGCCGGGACTCGTGGACCTTCGAGCACACCGAGGAACGGCTCGACGAGATCATGACCACGGTCCACGAGCTGTGCCATGAGACCTCCGACGAGTACGGGGTGCCGGGCAACTACGTCGTCGGCGCCAACATCGCCGCGTTCGAGCTCGTCGCGACGGCCATGGACGCCCTCGGCCTGATCTGATCGTGGCCTGATCTGATCGTGGCCTGATCAGAGGCGGGACTCGGCCTCCTGCCGGTTGGCGAGGTACCACTCGAGGGTGCGGCGCAGGCCCTCGTCGAACGCCACGGTCGACTCGAACCCGAAGTACTTCTCGGCCCGCGACCCGTCGACGCCCCGGCGCGGTTGGCCGTCCGGCTTGCTCGTGTTCCACCGCACGTCGCCCTCGAAGCCGACGAGGTCGACGATGGTGCGCACCAGCTCGCGGATCGGCAGCTCCTGGTTGGCGCCCAGGTTGACCGGTTCGCCTCCGTCGTAGTGCTCGGCGGCGAGCAGGATGCCGCGGGCGGCGTCGTCGACGTAGAGGAACTCGCGGCTCGCCGCACCCGTGCCCCAGACCTCGATGTGGTCGGCACCCGCCTCCTTGGCGTCGACGGTCTTCTTGATCAGCGCGGGGATGACGTGGGACACCGCGGGGTGGAACTTGTCGCGGGGCCCGTAGAGGTTGGTGGGCATGAGGTAGATGGCGTCCTGGCCGTACTGCACGCGGTTCGACTGGAGCTGCACGAGCTGGGCCAGCTTGGCGATGCCGTACGGGGCGTTGGTCTCCTCGGGGTAGCCCTGCCACAGCGAGTCCTCGTTGAACGGGACGGGCGTGAACTTCGGGTACGAGCAGATGGTGCCCACCATGACGGTCTTGGCGATCTCGTGCTGGCGCGCCTCTTCGAGTACGAACGTGCCCATCAGGAGGTTGTCGAGGTAGAGGTCCGCCGGGTTCGCCATGTTGGCCCCGATGCCCCCCACCTTGGCGGCGAGGTGGATCACGAGGTCGGGACGTTCGGCGCCCAGCAGCGAGGCGACCTGCTCGCGGTCGCGCAGGTCGTAGTCGGCGCTGGCCGGCACGACGAGCGCCGCGGGACCCAGGTCGCGGAGCTGCTCGACGACCGCCTGGCCGAGGAAGCCCCGGCCCCCGGTGACGAGGACGCGCCGGTCGGACCAGAAGGCCCGTCGGTCGGATCGGGAATCCGGGTGGGAGGCGCCGAGAGCCGTCATGGAGCGACAGCCTACCGAGGAGTCCACCGCACCGAGGACGGTCGGTGAGGTGACCGGGTGACCAGGTGACCGGGTGACCGGGTCCCGGCCCGGAGACGCCAGGTGACAGACTCGACCGATGGTTCCCCGCTCGCCGCTCCGGGTCGGCGTGACCCTCGAGCAGTGCTGGCACGCCGTGCCGGGGGGGACGGCCCGCGCCGCCCTCGACTCGGTCGAGGCGCTCGCACGCCACACCGACGTCGAACAGGTCGGCGTGGCGGCGCGCCACCGCCGGCCGCCGGAGAGGTCGTGGGTGCCGGCGATCCCGGTCCGCATGCTGGCCTTGCCCCGGCCGGTCCTCTACGAGACCTGGCACGCGCTGCGATGGCCATCGGTCGACCGGGCGACCGGGCCCATCGACGTCCTGCACGCGACGGGCATGGCCGTGCCCCCACGGCACCAACCGCTCGTCGTGACGGTGCACGACCTCGGGTTCCTCCACGAACGCACCCGTGCGACCCGCCACGGCCAACGGTTCTTCGAGCGCTCGATCGAGCTCGCCCGCCGCGACGCCGACCTCGTCATCGCCCCGTCCCAGGCGACCATCGACGACTGCGTCGCCCACGGCTTCGATGCCGAGCGGCTGCGCCTGGTGCCCTGGGGGATCGACCCGCAGCCGGCGTCGGCCGCCGCGGTCGAGGCGATCCGTCGGCGCTACGACCTCGACCGCCCGTTCGTGCTGTGGGTGGGGACCATCGAGCCCCGCAAGAACCTCCCTGCGCTGGTGCGGGCCTTCGCCAGGCTCGCACGACCCGACCTCGACCTGGTGCTCGCCGGCCCCGAGGGCTGGCACGAGGACCTCGACGCCCTGGTCGCCGCCGTGCCCGGCCGGGTGCGGCCGATCGGCTTCGTGGCGGCGGCCGATCTCGGTCCGCTGTACGCGGCGTGCACCGTGTTCTGCTACCCGAGCCTGCTCGAGGGCTTCGGCCTACCCGTGCTCGAAGCCATGGCGCAGGGCGCCGTCGTCGTCACGTCGTCGGGCACGTCGACCGCCGAGGTCGCCGGTGACGCCGGATTGCTCGCCGATCCTCGGTCCGACGAGGATCTGGTCGATGCACTCCGGCGCTCCCTCGACGACGACGTGATCCGACGCGACCTCGCCACCAGGTCCCGGGCACGAGCCGCCGAGCTCTCCTGGGCGCGCACCGCCGAGCGGCTCGCCGCGGTCTACCACGAAGCGGTCGAGGTGGCGCGTTGAGCCCGGTCGAGCGGGCCGCGCCCGAGACCGCACGGGTCCCCGACCTGCAGGACACCGGGCAGCGTCGGAGACGGATCTGGTCGCGTTCGACCGGCAGCTCCGCACCCTCGTCGCGCCCCGGTGGGCGCTCGGGGCTCCGGCGGTTCGGACGCCGTGGCCGGCGCATCGGGGTCAACCTGCTCTGGATGGTCCCCGGGGTCGTCGGGGGTAGCGAGGACTACGTCGTGGCGCTCTTCCGCGCCTTCGCCGACGCCCCGGGTCGCGACGGCCTCGACATCACGCTGTTCGTCAACCGGCGGTTCGTCACCGCGCACCCCGACCTCGCCGAGCGCTACCGCACCGTGGTCGCCCCCGTCGACGGCGGCAAGAAGGGCCTGCGGGTGCTGGCCGAGTCGACGTGGCTGGTGGTGGCCGCCAAGCGGTCCCGAATCGAGCTCATGCACCACCCTGGGGGCACGATGCCCGAGGTGCGGGTCTGTCCCGGGGTGGTCACCATGCACGACCTCCAGCCGTGGGCCTATCCGGAGAACTTCACGAAGGTGAAGCGGGCCTACCTCCACGCGGTGGTCGGGCGGTCCGTCCGCCATGCCCAGGCGGTCACGACGCTCAGCGCCTGGGTCGGGCGCGACGTCGTCAACCGCCTCAAGGCCGACCCGGCCAAGATCACCGTCATCTCCCCAGGGGTCGACCCGGTGGTGGTGGCCTACGACAGCCACGATCGGACCGTGCTCGACCAGTACGAGCTGAGCGGCCCCTTCTTCCTGTACCCGGCGATCACCTACCGCCACAAGAACCACGCCATGCTCATCGAGGCGTTCAGCGCCGTGGTCAAGGCCCACCCCGACATCACGCTCGTGCTCACCGGCGGCGAGGGACCCTGCGAATCCGAGGTGAGCGACCTCATCGACCGGCTGCGGATCTCCGACTCGGTCCGGCGGACCGGCCGGATCCCCGGTCCCGATCTCGAGGCGCTGCACCGCCACGCCACGGCGCTCACGTTCCCGTCGCTCTACGAGGGGTTCGGCATGCCCGTGCTCGACTCGATGATGTGCGGTCAGGCCGTGCTCGCCAGCGACATCTGCGCCCTTCCCGAGGTGGTCGGTGACGGCGGGATGCTCCTCGACCCGGACGACCCTGCGGCGTGGGCCGCCGCGATGGATCGCCTCCTCTCGGACCGGGCGCACCTCGCCGACCTGCGGCTCCGCTCGAAGCAGCGAGGTGCGGAGTTCGAGTGGAAGCATGCCGCTGAGCAGCTGGCGATCACCTACCGTGGCCGTCCCGTGCCCACGCTCCTCGAGACCGCCCCGGACCCCGCGCCGTGACCACACCGCCGGATCTTCCGCTCTCCGCCGCTCGGGCGGACCTTCCGCTCTCCGCCGCTCGGGCGGATGTCGACTCCTCTCGATCCGGTGAGCGACCGCTCGACATCACGGTGCTGTGCCCCCACTTCGCCCCCGACCTCGCGCCCACCGGCGTCGTCATGACCTCGATCGCCACCGAGCTCGTCAACCTCGGCAACCGGCTCCACGTCGTGACCTCCCTCCCTTGGTACCAGCACCACGCGCTCGAACCGGGTTGGGACGGGCAGTACGTGCGGACCGAGCGCACCGAGTGGGGGGCCGTCACCCGCGTGCACCCGTTTCCCACCGACAAGCGCAACATCCCGGCGCGTGCGCTGGCCTTCGGGGGCTTCACCGCCCTGGCCGCCGCGATGGCCGCCGCGACCCGGCGTCGACCCGACGTCGTGCTGGCCATGTCGCCGCCGCTCACGCTCGGACCCGCGGGATGGATGGTCGGCGCGCTGCGCCGCGTCCCGCTCGTGTTCAACATCCAAGACGTGTTCCCCGACGTCGCGGTCGAGCTCGGCCTCCTCAAGGGCGACAAGGTCATCGCCGCGGCCCGCCGGCTCGAGCGGTTCAGCTACCGGCGCGCCGACGCCGTCACGGTGCTCTCCGACGATCTTGCCGACAACGTGCGCGAGAAGCTGCGCCACGGCCGCTCCGGCGCGGCCGCCGACCGCGAAGCCGCCAAGGTCCACGTCATCCCGAACTTCGTCGACACCCAGCGGATCAGTGCGTCCGAACGGGAGAACGGCTACCGGAGCGAGTACGGCCTCACCGGCAAGAAGGTCGTGATGTACGCCGGCAACGTCGGGCTGTCCCAGGCGCTCGACCTGGTCCTCGACGCCGCGGTCGCGCTCGCTCACGAGCCCGACGTGGTCTTCGTGATCAACGGGGGCGGCGCCGCGAGGCCCGACCTCGAACGCCAGGCGCGGGGGATGGGCAACGTGCGGTTCATCGACATGCAGCCCGCCGATCGCCTGCCCGAGGTGCTCGCGGCGGGCGACATCCACGTCGTACCCCTCAAGGCCGGTCTGGCCCGGTCGAGCGTGCCCAGCAAGCTGTACTCGATCCTCGCCGCCGGACGGCCGGTGGTCGCCAGCGTGGACGTCGGCACCGAGGTGTCCCGCACCGTCGCGGGCGCCGGTGCCGGCATCTCGGTGGGGCCGGGGGACTCCGAGGCGTTCACCAAGGCCATCCGCCGGTTGCTCGATGCGCCCGAGGAAGCCCACGCCATGGGTGCGTCGGGTCGACGGTTCGTCGAGTCGTGGGCGTCCCCGGTCGCCGTCGCCGCCTCGTACGAGGCTCTCTTCCGTGAGCTGCGGGCCGAACGTGGACTCGCGCGTGCTGGAACCGGCGATGGGGGCGGCTAGCCTCCTGTCGCTATGGGTAAAGCCTCCTCCTCGAAAAAGGTCGCCCGCGCTGCCCGCGTGGGTGGCTCGTCCGGACCGAAGCAGCGCAAGCTCGGATTCCCCGTGGCCATCGTCGCCATCGTCGTCCTCGGCGTCGCGCTGATCGCCTTCGCCCGAGCCGACTACACCTCGGCCGCCGCGACCGCTCCGATCGCCAACCAGGACCATTGGCACACGGCCTACGGGGTCTATGTCTGCGACGCGTTCCAGGCGCCGCTCGTCGACGCGGGCGAGGACACGACCGGCATCCACACCCACGGTGACGGCATCATCCACATCCATCCCTTCCGGGCCTCGGCCGCGGGCAAGAACGCCACGCTGAGCAAGTGGGGCGAGGTCGTGAACATCGACTTCGGCAGCAACTCCATCACCTTGCCGGACGGAACCGAGCTGAAGAGCGGGTACGACTGCGGCGGCAACACCGACACCACCCTCGGCGTGTGGGTGTGGCCGATCGACGATCCCAGCGCGGAGCCCACCGTGCACACCGAGAACTTCGGGGGCATCAAGCTCGATGCCAACGAGCAGGCCCTCACCATCGCCGTCGTGCCCACCGGGACGACGCCACCCCGGCCCGAGTCGGAGCCCGACGTCGCCCGCCTCGATCCGACTACCGACGAGATCATCCCGGACGCGACCGAGATCGCGCCCTCGGGCTCGGAGGCCACGACCGGCGAGTCGATCGTCGTCGATCCCGACGCCCAGGACCCGAACCTCTCGGCCGACCCGAACGCGGCGGCCGATCCGAACGCATCGACGACCATCGCACCGTGAGGGCGATCGTCCTCGTCGGCGGTTTCGGCACCCGCCTTCGCCCGCTGACGTCGTCGGCGCCGAAGCAGATGCTGCCCGTGGTCGGTGTGCCCATGATCGAACGCGTCGTGGCCAAGCTCGGCGAGCACGGGGTGACCGACGCGATCTTGTCCCTGGGCTACCGCCCCGACCGCTTCCTCGACGCCTACCCGGATGACACCTGCGCCGGGGTCCGCCTCCACTACGCCGTCGAGGCGGAACCCCTCGACACCGCTGGTGCCGTGCGCTTCGCGGCCGAGGAGGGCGGCATCGACAGCACCTTCATCGTGGTGAACGGCGATGTGCTCACCGACCTCGACGTCGGCGAGCTCTGGAGCTTCCACCAGCAACGAGGTGCCGAGGGCACGCTCGCGCTCACCCCGGTCGACGACCCCTCCCGCTACGGCGTGGTTCCGATCGACGCCAAGGGCCGGGTCGAGGCCTTCATCGAGAAGCCGCCGGCCGGCACGGCCCCGAGCAACTGGATCAACGCCGGCACCTATGTGCTCGAGCCGACGGTGCTCGAGCGCATCCCCACCGGACGCAAGGTGTCGATCGAGCGAGAGACCTTCCCCGGCCTGGTGGCCGACGGCACGCTCTACGGGCTGCACTCCGACGCCTACTGGGTCGATGCCGGCACGCCCGCGACCTACCTCCAGGTGCAGCTCGACTACCTCGACGGGCTCCGCGGCCCCGCCGAGGTGGGGATCGACGCGACGGCCGACGTCGCCGACGATGCCCGGATCGAACACGCGGTCGTGATGGCGCAGGCGCAGATCGGCGCCGGTGCCGAGATCCGTGACGCCGTCGTCCTTCCCGGAGCGGTCATCGGCGCCGGGGCATCGGTCGTCGAGTCCGTCGTCGGGCCGGGCGCGACCGTGGGGGAACGCACCCGGCTCGACGGCCTCACCGTCGTCGGCGCCGATGTCGTGGTCGCCGCCGACACGCACCTGAGCGGGGCCAAGGTCCCGGAGGACCCGAGTTGAGGGAGAGCAGGACCTGATGCGAGCCATCGTCACCGGGGGAGCAGGCTTCATCGGGAGCACGCTCGTGGACCGGTTGCTGTCGGAAGGGCACACCGTCGACGTCGTCGACAACTTGTGGTCGGGCGCGAGGTCCAACCTCGACGACGCGCGGTCGGCGGCGCCGGAGCGGTTGACGTTCCACCACCTCGACGTGCGCGACCCGGCCATGACCGACCTGATCGCGGAGGTCCGGCCCGAGGTGGTCTTCCACCTGGCCGCCCAGGCCGACGTCCGGGTCTCGGTGAACCGCCCGGTCTTCGATGCCGAGGTCAACATCATCGGCAGCCTCCGGGTCATGGAAGGCGCCCGGCGCGCCGGTACGCGCAAGATCGTGGTCGCGTCGAGCGGCGGCACCATCTACGGCGAACCCGCTCCCGAGGCGCTCCCCGTCGACGAGAGCCATCCCCAGGTACCGCTGTCGCCCTACGGCGTGGCCAAGAAGGTCGTCGACGACTACCTCGTCGCCTACCAGACGCTCCATGGCGTCGACTTCACGGCCTTGGCCCTCGCCAACATCTACGGGCCCCGCCAGGACCCGTTCGGCGAGGCGGGCGTCGTGGCCATCTTCGCCGGCAAGCTGCTCGCCGACGAGCCCTGCACCATCTTCGGCACCGGCGACCAGACCCGCGACTTCGTCTACGTCACCGACGTGGTCGACGCCTTCATGCGGTCCATCGACCTCGGTGGCGGCGAGCTGTTCAACATCGGCACCGGCGTCGAGACCTCGGTCAACGAGCTCTACACGTCGATGGCCAAGGCCGCCGGTGTCGGCGCCGAGGCCGTCTACGCCCCCGCCCGCCAGGGCGAGCTGGCCCGCTCCTCGCTCGACGGCACCAAGGCCAGCCGGATCCTCGGTTGGAAGCCCCAGGTGTCCCTCGACCAGGGCTCAGAAGCTGTCCTCGACTACTTCCGCAACCAGTAGGGGTTTCGGGCTCAGTCGCGTCGGTCGCTTCGCTCCGTTCGCCCGAGTTCCTGGAGGGGCGGCTGCAGGTTTGGGTTGACGTGGGTCGCCGAACGCGAGCAGGGGGTCTGGGGGACGGCAGTCCCCCGGGAGCGGGGTGCAGGAGCCTGGCCCCGCCGTCGAACGAGGAGCTTGCTCCGACTCGACCAAGAAGCGAGCGGCGAAGCCGCCCCTCCCGAAAACTCGGGGGAGGAGAACGAGCGCAGCGAGTTCTCCGAGCCCGAAACCCCTACCGGAACAGATCCTCGCTGGGGTGGCGGATGATCTCGTCGTGGACGTTGCCGTCACCGAGCCAGCTCGGGTCGACGCCGCGGACGACCGCGACGGGCAGCCCGCCGGCCTTGCCCATGACGATCTCGCCGGCGGCGGCGATCTCGTCGACGACGGCAACCTCGGTGACCGCCAGCTCGCGACCCAGCGCGTCGGTCGTGCCGCGCAGGTCGACGACGGCGCGGATGCCGGCGCAGCCGATCGCCACGTCGGTGACCCCCCGGCGCCACGGGCGGCCGAACGTGTCGGAGACGATCACGGCCACCTCGACGCCCGCCTTGGCCCGGAGGCCGTCGCGGATCCGGCGAGCCGAGCGGTCGGAGTCCTCGGGGAGCAGCGCAGCCTGACCCGACTCGACGTTGGACAGGTCGATGCCGGCGTTGGCGCACACGAAGCCGTGCCTGGTCT
>CAZGEF010000056.1:0-20533 GCA_964525005.1 uncultured Rhabdothermincola sp. | reverse complement strand
ATCGCCGCGGTCGCCCTGTTCGCCTCGTTCCGCGAGATCGTGGCTGAAGAGGTCGGGGGGGCCTTCGAGTCCGTCGCGCTCAACATCGCGGATCCGAAGATCTTCGTCGGCGCCCTCATCGGTGCCGCGGTGGTGTACCTCTTCTCGGGGCTCGCCATCCTCGCGGTGAGCCGGTCGGCGGGCGTGGTGGTGCAGGAGGTGCGCCGTCAGTTCCGGGAGAAGCCCGGGATCATGGACTACACCGAGCGGCCCGACTACGGGCCGGTCATCGACATCTGCACGAGCGCCGCGCTGCGGGAGCTCACGACGCCGGCGCTGCTCGCCATCCTCATGCCGGTGGTGGTCGGGTTCGGCCTGGGGGCCGAGGCCCTCGGTGGCTACCTGGCCAGCGCCATCATCTCCGGTGCGCTCATGGCGAACTACCTGTCGAACGCCGGTGGTGCGTGGGACAACGCCAAGAAGTACGTCGAGGAGGGCAACCTCGGCGGCAAGGGCTCGGGGGTGCACAAGGCCGTGGTCATCGGCGACACCGTCGGCGACCCGTTCAAGGACACCGCCGGCCCGGCCGTGAACCCGCTCATCAAGGTGATGAACCTGGTGTCGCTGCTGATGCTGCCGGCGGTCTTCTCCCTGGACGACAGCCCGTGGCGGTTCGTCATCGCCGGCGTGTCGCTGCTGGTGATCCTCGGTTCGGTGGTGTTCTCGAAGCGTCCGGGCGTCACCTTCGAAGGCGACGACGCACCCGAGCCCGAAAGCACGATCGGCGAGGCCAACGCCAACGGCGGCGCCGTCATGGCCGGCGACAAGGACGCCACGCTGCGGTCGGCCATCGACCTGTGGCTCGAGGACATCGGCGACGACGAGCACGACCTCAAGGAGCGGCTGGAACAGGTGCGCTCGTCGCTTCCGACGACGTCGTCGTAGCAAGGACGAGGTCCGTCCACTCGCCGTCACCATGGCAACCGGAAATTGCGTGTCTCGCCGTCGTGGAGCAACGGCGAGACACGCCAGAACCGAGACAGGGTCGATCCGTCGAGGGCGCTCCTGCCGCGAGGACGATTCTCGGACGTCAAAGTCGCGTGGCTACGATGACCACCTCACTCGGGGCTGTAGCTCAGTTGGCTAGAGCACCTGCTTTGCAAGCAGGGGGTCGTGGGTTCGATTCCCATCAGCTCCACCAGAAAACCCCAGGTCACGGTGTTGCCGGGTTGGCGGACCCGGCCGCCGTGGGGTCGGCGTGACCTTCACGTGACCTTACGGATCGAGAACCTACCGGCGCGGGCGTCCGCGAGCTTCCGGAAATGACCACGCTCTGCGCGTACCGCCACTGCACAAATCACGCGTGACACACTCGGGCGATGTTGATCGTCCGGGGGACAAAGAAGGTGCGGGACCGGATGAAGGCGGCGCCGGCTGCCGGCCCCGATGATGAGTCGACGACCGTCCTCGGCGACTGGTTCATCAACGCGCTGTTCTGGAAGCCGCAGGTTGCCCTGCTGGTCAACAGCCGCACGTTCCTGCCGGTGTACCTGCCCCTGGCGCCGACCAAGACGCTGCTCGACCGCATCCCGGATGCCATCGAATCGGCCTTGCGGGCACAGGGGGTACCGGAGGAGACCATCGCCGCCGAGCGCTCAGCGATGAGCGAGGTCCGTCTCGCCCCGACCAACGATCGCACCGTCGTGGGCATGATGAACGAGTTCGCCTACCTGGGCGAGGTCTTCGTGACCGAAGGCGGCCTCGACCTGGAGGCCTTGTCGATGAGTATGTCCGACATCATGGTCGGCCCGCTCGACAAGCGCGGCGGAACACCAGGGAGGGAGCTGGCCGTGGTGCTCGGCATCGACCCCACCGCCGCCGACGAGCGCAACCCGCTCGCCCAGGTGATCGCCCTGTTCAACGACGAGCGGGGCCAGGAACCGACGCCGGTGTCGCCCAAGAGGGCGGCACACGACGCCCGCAAAGCCGGCGCCAAGAAGCAGGCTTCCGCCAAGGTGTTCCAGCTCAAGGTGACGCTGCGCGGCATCAAGCCGCCGATCTGGCGCCGGGTGGTGGTCGACGGATCGGCGACCCTCGACGAAGTGCACGACGTGATCCAGGCGGCCTTCGGCTGGTGGAACTCCCACCTGCACGAGTTCCGCATCGGCGGTCGCGACTACGGAGTCCCCGACCCCGACTGGGACATGAGCCAGGTCCTCGACGAGACCCGTTACCGACTCGACAAGCTCGCCGCCGAGGGCGACAAGTTCCGCTACGTCTACGACTTCGGCGACGACTGGGACCACGACGTCACCGTCGAGAAGGTCCTCGCTCGAGACAACGTCGACTCGGTCCCGGCCTGCATCGCCGGCAAACGCGCGTGTCCACCGGAGGACTGCGGCGGCACGTGGGGCTACGAGGAGTACCTCACCGCGATCGCCGATCCGTCCCACCCCCGTCATGCCGAGCTGATCGAGTGGGGCGGCGGCGACTTCGACCCCGAGGCGTTCGATCCCGCCGAGTTCGACGACAACCTTCGCCTCGGCGATCTCGCCAACTTCGACGACTGAATCTCGACCCGAAGCCGATTGATCGACGAGGACGCGCACCGTTTTCTCAGAACAGTTGGTCGAGGTGGAAAGAATAGTTGGAGTTATGCCGTGTAACTCGTAGCATTCTTCGCATGGCAACCTCACGGGGGACGCGCGCCGCCGTCCAGATCCTCGGCGATTCGGTTCGCGCCGGTCGCCTTCGGCGTGGCTGGAGCGTCGCGACGCTTGCCGAGCGGGTCGGGGTGTCCGCGCCGACGATCACCAAGATCGAACGCGGCAACCCGTCGGTGGCGATCGGCACCGTGTTCGAGGCAGCCCGCCTGGTCGGGGTCGAGCTGTTCGGGGGCAACAAGGACCTCGCGGGCCAGGTCGTGCGGAACGAGTTGGCGCTGCTGCCCCAGCGGGGCCGCGCTCGACGCAAGGCGAGCAATGACTTCTGACGCGCCGGCAGAGGCCTACGTCTGGATCTGGCTGCCCGATGCCACCGACCCGGTGGTGTGCGGACGCCTGGACCGACGCGACGACCGCTACGTGTTCAGCTACGGACGCTCGTACCTCGATCGAGCGGACGCGGTCGCCATCTACGGACCCGAGCTCCCACTCGACGACTTCGAGCACGAGGCGCTTGATGGTGCGATGCCGCTGTGCATCGACGACGCTGCGCCGGATTCGTGGGGACGATCGGTGATCAACGCCAACCTGGGTGCGGTCGGCGCCGAATTCGATCCGCTCGTGTACCTGCTCGAGTCGGGATCGGACCGGGTGGGCGCCATCGACTTCCAAGCGAGCGCGACCGACTACGTCCCCCGTGCACCGGTCCATGCTCCACTCGAGCAGCTCATGACCGCCGCCGACATGATCGATGCCGGAGAGTCGATCGACGAGGACCTCGCCGCCGCTCTGGTCAACGGCACCCCGCTCGGCGGCACCCGTCCGAAGGCCTTGGTCGATGACGACGGGGTGAAGCTCCTGGCCAAGTTCTCGAAGCAGAACGACACGTTCCTGTGGACACAGGCGGAGTACGTAGCGATGGAGCTCGCACGCAGAACCGGCCTCGACGTCGCTCCGGTCCGTTTCGTCGAGACGATGGGCCGGGGCGTCCTGCTCGTCGAGCGGTTCGACCGCTCGCCAACGGGCGCCCGTCGTCGAGTCGTTTCCGCAGCGACGATCCTGTCGATGCAAACGATCGTCGCGGCCCAACACTTCTCCTACGTCGAGCTTGCCGACGAGATCAGGGCCCACTTCGTCCAGCCCGATGCGACCCTCCGAGAGCTGTTCTCCCGCATCATGTTCAACATCCTCGTCGGCAACACCGACGACCACGCCCGCAACCACGCCGCGTTCATCGACGACGGTGGCCTCGCCCTCACGCCCGCCTACGACGTCTCGCCTCAGCCGCGCTCTGGCGAGGTGGCCCGCCACCCTCGCTTCGGAGACGGCGACAGCGGTCGCGAGAGCCGCATCGCCGCATTGGTCGAGGCCGCCCCGACCTACCACCTGAGCCACGACGACGCGCTCGACATCGCCAAGCGACAGGAGGACACGATCCGCCACGAATGGGATGAAGTGTGCGACGCAGCACACCTCGCGAGAGCCCAGCGAGAGGGCTTGTTGAAGGGCCCGATCCTGAACCCCTACGCGTTCTACGAGTAGGCAGCCGCTCTTCCGCACGCTTCAGCCAGACCTCGCGACCGACCGAGGCGAGCCCATCCGCAACACGACTGGATGGTGCCGAGGAGAGGCTCCGCCAGGCAGAACAAGATGCGGGTCGTGTCCGGGTCAAGGAGCAGCCCGACCGGCTCGAACAGCGACCTCTGCGCGAGCCCGATCGTGGAGCGGGAATCGGACACCAGAGCTTGCCCATGCTCACCCGAATGACATCACGTCGACGACCCGTCGATGTTCCATCGGCTAGTTAGCCGGCGACGGATCAAGTTCGTCGGATGGCGGCTCGGTCTGAACGCCTGACTGGTTCACAAGCTGCCGGAACTCGACGGAGGTCTGGTAGAGACCCACGAGGGCAGGGGGTCGCCCGAGGTCGCAGCCCTTGTGGGACGACCCGGTCTCGGCGATGGTGTTCTGAATCAAACCGTAGGCGCTCACCGACTTCGGTTCGCCGACCGCAGGTCCAGACTCGAAGATGTCGGTCGATGCATCGGCGAGGGCGCAGAACGTAGGACCGGAACCACCACCTTCTTGATTCAGGTAGGTCTCGTCGAGCGACTGGAAGCCCGATCCCGTCAGACACGATCGGAGTCCATCCAAGGAACCCGGTGTGAGGGTTGCGGTGTTGTAGACGGTCGGGTGGACGAAGTCGTTCACAGCCACGATCGTGCCGTTTGATCCGACGACGACCATCGGTTCATTCCATCCGGACATGCCATTCGTCGTCCGCTGGAAGAACACGACCTCGTTGGGAACGATGGGCTCCGGGGTTGACCCCAGTTGCGCCGGCACGAGTGCCACAGGAATGCTCTCGCAGGGATCGGGCAACGAGCTCTCTTCGGGGGGACTGGCCTTGTCCGGCCGGGAGCGCGTGCTGATCGCCCCGAAAGCGATGACGATCGCCGCCAAAACCAGAACAGCGACGCCAACGAGCATTGGTGTCCGACCGCTCGAACGTCCCTCTCTCTTCTTACTCGGGGCGACGACCGAACCCTCGGGCAACGGCCCGGCACGCTCCGCCAGGGCCGAGAAGTACTCGCCGATCTGGCGGTCAAGGTCGTCGGGCAGTTCGTCAGCCATGCGGCACCCCCAGTTTCGAACGCAGGGACCGTATGCCCCGTTCGACGTGATTTTGGACGGTGGAACGGGACAACCCGAGGAGGTCGGCGGTCTCCTGGTGGGTCCAGCCGTGCCCAACAACGAGACCGATGCACGCCCGCTGCCGCTCGGGGAGCGCGGCCAACGCGGGAACGAGCCCCGGCTCGATCCAGGGCAGATCGAGCTGGTCTGGCGGTGGGAGCGAGACCTGGCGCCGGATCAACCGGCGGCTCCGGCTCTGGCCCACGCGGTAGAGATAGCCGGCAGGATTCGCCATTCCGATCAGCCGCTCGCGGTGCTCCCAGCCATAGGCGAGCGCCTCCGCCAACGCGTCCTCACCCCGCTCGAGTCCGTACGCGGCGCTGAACGCCTTGGCCAGCCGGGGCGTCGTCTGCGCCAGGAACAGCCCGAAGGCTTGGTCATCCACTGACCAAGTAGAGCCGCCAGCGAACGATCTGCACCACATCCAACGTGCCGCCTCAGAAGTTCCACCACGCTCGAGGCCGGGACAACCGGCTCCTCGTCGTCGCCGAGGACAACCACGCGACAGGGGACGTGCTCGAACGCGTGCTCACCAACGGACGCGCCGACGTGCCGGCCTTCGTCCAGCGACGCAACCTCGCCACGCAGGTGCCGCGGATCCGCGCCGAGGACCACGCCGTCGAGGCCGCACGGCACGCCCTCGAGGAGGCCAAGCGAACGGGCCGATCCGTTCCTCGAACCGTTCCGATCCGCGCAAGCCGACGTGACCGCGGCGAAGGCAGAGCTTCGGCGAGAGCAGGCTGCCCTCGCCGATTCGCCAAGGTGGCGACGCCGTGGCCAGGCGACCGCGAAGGAACGCGCTGTCGAGGCTCTCACCCACGCGGAGCGCCGCCTCACTGCGGTCGAACAGACCGCCGAGCCGCACCTCACCCAACTCGCCGCCACCGATGGAAAGCTCCAGCAGGCCGAGCTCGACGCGAGCGACGCGCCTACGGATTCCACAGTCCCGAAGCCGCCCTCGCCCTCATCATGGCCGCAGCCGGACCCATCCAACTCGACCTCCCCCACGAACAACGACCGGCAAACCAACCCACCACACCCATAGCCGCCTAACCAGAAATCAGACCCACACCAGAGTCAGAAGAGCCCAACTTCGTCCCACCTCCACCCGAGCACCTGGCCGACCTCCTCGATGACCTGTGCGAGTTCTGCAACAGCGATCTTCTCCCCCCGCTGATCCAGGCCGCCATCGCCCACGCTCAGTTCGAGACCATCCACCCCTTCGAAGACGGAAACGGTCGCACCGGGCGAGCGCTCATCCAGGTGCTGGTCCGCCGACGCGGACTCGCACCGAGCTACGTACCACCGATCAGCGTCGTCCTCGCCGCCAACAAGGATCGCTACATCGACGGACTGACCCAGTACCGAGACGGTGACCTCGACGAGTGGATCGAGCGCTTCGCTGTCGCTGCGGCCCAGGCAGCCAACCTCGCCAAGCGCTACCTCGGCCGAGTCCAAGAGCTACAGGAGGCGTGGCGTCAGCAACTCCGTGATCATGCCGACCTCCGAGCCGATGGCGCCGCTTGGGCCGTGATCGACGAGCTCCCAGGCCACCCGGTGATCACCGTTCCCGTGGCGACCGCCGTGACCGGGCGAAGCAAGTCCTCCACCGCCGTCGCGGTCGACCAGCTGGTCGACGCTGGCATCCTGCACCCGCTCTCGGAGTCGAAGCGCAATCGCGCGTGGGAGGCGGCCGGGCTGCTCGACCTCCTCGCCGAGCTCGAAGCCGGCCCGTAGGCCAGTCCGCTGCGAAGAAGGACGAGGCGACTTCCGCAGTTCCGCTGTGGCGTGCTGGTACCGCAGGTACTGCGGCTTCACCTCGGTGGCGAGCGCGGCCACCTGCACCAAGGTCGGGAGCGGTCGCTCGTCGGCCGGCTCGACCCCGGCGCCGTTGATCGTGCACGGATTCGCCACGATGAGGCCGTCCTCGACGGCGGTGTTCAGGATCGTGCGCAGGAGTCGGTAGCACTTCGCCACCGACGACGCTGCGAGGCCCTCGGCGAGCAGGCCGGCCTGCCATGCCTGGTGAGCGACGGCGAACGCAGCCTGCGCCTGCGCCACCTCTTCGGCGTGTCGCTTCTTCCCGCCAGATGTGCAGCCGGAGGAAGCCCGTGTGGAGCTGGCGGGTCTTTGGGTCGGAGCCGCTCGCCCTTGCGGGTCAGGCGAGTCTCGATCCACAAACATCCGTGAGGACGAGGTCGACCGCGCGGCGCACCAGGTCGAGGCGATCGACGGTCACATCTCCGCCTCGATGTCCGCCACTGCGATCATCAAGTCCAGCGGGTTCGTCGGCGAAGCCTTCAAGCCGTAGCGCTCGTAGAACGCAGCGGCGGTCGGGTGCAGAGCAGTCACCACAAGCATGCGGACACCAATCGCCTCGCTTGCCGCGACGGTCAGCTCCATCGCATGGCGCAACAGGCCGGCGCCGAGCCCGGTCCCTTGCGCCGCTCGGTCGACGGCGAGACGACCCAAGAGAATGGCTGGGATCTGGACCGGTGCCTGCCGGCGAGCTCGACCTGTCGCGTCGGACCGCAAGACGGCGAAGGCGGAGAGCGAGAAGTAGCCCACGACGCGCTCGCCGTCGGTCGTCACGTAGGTCCGAGAGAACCCCGCCACCTGATTCCGCCACGCCCGCCGCAACAACCACTCATCCAGATCGAGCTCGCCCGAGTCGAACCCCTCCAAGACGTGGCTCTCGGCGAGGGGCTCGACCGGCGTGAAGCCGCTGGTCACTTGGTGAAGGGCGACTGGCGAGCGAACAGCTCGGCTGTCTTCGGATTCCGACGACCCTTGCGGGAGACTTCCTTCTCCAACGCATCCCAGGCCTCGGCATCGAGCACCACGTGATCACGATCCGCGAGCGTCTCGGCCGCCGACGAGCGAGCGGCCTGCACGACGAACTCCGTGATCGAGACCTGCGACGCCTCAGCGGCAGCGCGGATCAGCCCATCGTCCGACGGCGAGAGGCGGAGGTGCAGACGCTCGTTGCGAGCTTCGGAGGCGGTGGTCACAACCCAGAGCGTACGCACATCCGCCACACAATCAACCGGTCTATCGGCGCGCTCCCGGCGGCGCGCCTCTGCAGATGGCGCAATCCCCCGCTACCACGACGCTCGACCCGCTCGTGTACCTGCTCGAGTCGGGATCGGACCGGGTGGGCCCCATCGACCTCCAAGCGAGCGCGACCGCCTACGTCCCCCGTCGCGATCGTCAGCCGACGTGACCGAGCTCGTCGTCGAGCCGGGCCAACCGCTCACGCAGCAGATCGGCCTGGCCTCGCGAACCCAACGCCGACAGCGCGGCGACCAGGTGCCGGAGCGCCTCACGGTGGTACGGGTCCACCACGACGACGCGGCGCAGCAGCTCGCTGGCGCTCAGGTGGTCACCCCGATCCGCGTCCCGTCGGGCCAGCTTGATCGCCGTCTCGCAGAACGCGGTCTGCGCCTCGTACCGAAGGTCCATGGCCCAGTCGGCATAGGGCTCGTCGGCGAACGCATCGCCCGTGTAGCGCTCGACGGCCTCGCGCCAGCTCTCCTCGTCGGCCCGACGGGCCAACCTCAGGAACACCTCGACGTCGACCGTGAGCGTGTCGAGGTCCAAGCGGAAGGACTCGCCGTCGCGCACCACATGATGCTGGGAGGGCAGCAGCCGTTGCGGGTCCAGCGCCCGACGCACCGTGTTCACCGCGACGGAGAACCGTGGGACGACCCGTTCGGGTTCCTGGCCCGGCCAGAGGTGCTCCATGAACACCTCTCGAGACGTCGCCACCCCCCGCTGGTTGACCAGGAGCTTCACCAGGTCGCGGGCCTTGCGGGAGTTCCAGCTCGCCTTCTCGCCCGTGTGCGCCGTCACCTCGAACCCGCCCAGAACCCGGATCTCGCTCCGCGCCCGCCTCGACGCGACCGACGCCATGCCGTGCACCGGACCGATCCCGATCATGGGGCGCTCGGCCAGAGCGGCGAGCGAGGTATCGACCCGAGCGAGCAACCCGGCGAAGCCCAGCGCGGACGCCGCGGCCCGGGCCTGCTCCAGCTGCGACCGCGCCTCGGCGCGGTCGCCACCGTGGCGCAGCTCGAAGTCGGCCAGCTCGATCTGGGCCTCGGTCAACCAGGCCTGGGCACCCACACGTCGACACAGCCGGATGGCCCGACGGAGGTGCGCTCTCGCCTCGCCGATCCGTCCCAGACGCTCCGACAACAGACCGAGCGTGCGCGCCACCGTTCCCCAGAACGCCACCCCCAGACCGATGGGGACGATCTGGTCGGCGTAGGGAAGGAGCCGGTCTCGCAGGTCCTCGGCTCGCTCCCGGCTCCCGGTCAGCGAGGAGACCTCGGCCAGGACCGTCATCGTCGTCAGCCAGTTGCGGTTCCGGGGCACGGCGTCGAGGTCGGTGAGGCTGCTCATCAACGACTCGGCCGCGTCGGTCCGACCCTGGCGATACCAGAGCCAGGCCAGCGACGCGGCCCACACCGGTTCCTCGGGTTGCTCCTGGCGAGCGGCCAGGAACACGCCCTCGGCCTCGGCCACCCGACCCTGCATCCAGCGGATGATGCCGACCTGGGCCGACCACACCTGGAGGGCGTGCTCGTCACCGTCGTCGACCGCCGAGGCCAGACCGTGGTTGGCCAGCTGTTCCGCCTGCTCCGTGTTGCCGTCCAGGATGGCGCGCAGGCACCGAAACCACTGCGCGTGCCGACCCTGGTGCAACTCGGGGAAGTGGTCGATGGTCCGGCCTCGCGGCGTCAGCTCGGCGTCGAGCATCTGCAGGTCGGCCCGTTCGAGCAGCGCACCCAGCAGGAGGTAGTAGCCCACCGAGACCAACTGGCGCTCGTCGGTGGCCCGAGCCGTGGCCAGGATGAACCGGGCCGAGTACAGGCGGGTGTCGACCCCGTCGGGGAGCACGTCGGTGAGGGCCAGCGCGGCTCGCGCGTAGCTCTCGGCCAGCGGGTCGGCCACCTGTGATGCGACCGTCATCGCCTCGGTCGCCGCGTCCCGAGCCGCCTCGACGTCGAGGATCGTCTGCGCTGCGGCCCGCGTCGCCAGCAGCTCCACCCGCAGCAGGTCCGCTCTCTCCGGGCGCGCCGCGAGCACCGCCGAGCATCGCCGTGACGTCTCCCGGGCGGCCTCGACCGGCAGGTCGAAGCGCAGCTCCGGTCCGAGCGCGGCGGCGGCCTGGCCGTCGAGGTCGCCTGCGTCCACCGCGAGGTCCCAGGCCTGCGTGATGGCGTCGTCGGCCTCGGACCGCCGACCCGCGCCCCACGCAGCCCGAGCCAGCGCCAGCAGGATCTGGACCCGGACGGGCTGCAAGGTCCGCGATCGGCGATCGACCACCAGGAGCGCTCGTTCGCACAACCCGATGGCCTCCTCGTAGGCCAGCGTGGCCATCGAGTGCTCGGCCCCGTCCAGGACGGCCTCCAAGACGATGCGGTTCGATCCCGCACCGTCGGCCATCAGCAGGTGACGAGCCCGATCCACCGGGTCGTCGGTGATCAGATCGGCGTGGCGCTGGTGCAGGCGCTGTGCCGTGGCGGGCGACACCTCGGACCGCACGGCATCGACCAGCACCTGGTGGGTGAAACCGTAGGCCCCGGTCGCCTCGTCCGGCCCGTCAGTGGCGACGATGCCCGCGGCACGGGCCTCGGCCAACCCGGCCCGGACCTCGTCCCACGATCGGTCGCACAGCCCGGCCAGGTCCCGCGGCGTCTGCGGTGACGCGCCCACGGCCAGGGCCACGAGCACCACGCGGGCCGGTTCGGACAGCGGCCGGAACCTCCGCCGGGCCAGCTCGACCAACGAGTCGCCCGTGCCGGTCGCCAGCTCGGACCAGGGAACCGACCGCAACAGGTGCTCGATGTAGAGGGGGTTGCCATCGCTGGCCGCGTGGATGGCCCCGACGGGTCCGCCCGCGGGCACCATGGACTCGACGGCGTCGAGCGACAGCCCGGCGAGGTCGATCACGCGCGCCTCCTCGATCGTCTCGGCCAGCCCCGGGTGCCCGGCCAGCCCCGGGTGCCCGGCCAGCCCCACGTCGTCGACCGAGGCGGGCAGACCGGATGTGCGGGCCGTGGCCAGCACCAGCACCGGTTCACCCGACAGCTGCTGGGCGAGGAACCGGGTCAGGAGCAGGGACTCCGGGTCGGCTTCGTGCAGGTCCTCGGCCACGACCAGCACCGGCTGATCGGCCGCCAGCTGGCGCAGGCGCTCGGCTGCGGAGTCGAACAGCTCGAAGCGGTCGCTCAGCGGTGCTCCGTCGAGCAGCAGATCACCGAGGTCCCGGGATCCCGGGTCGCCCAGTGCCGTGCGGAACACCTGGGTCCAGAGCCAGTAGGCGGGGCTGACCTCGGCCTCCCAGCACCGGCCCCGCAAGACGGTGGTCCCCGCCTCCGATGCCCGACGGGCCACCTCGTCGACCAGGCTGGACTTCCCGATCCCCGCCTCCCCGGCCACGATCACGAGACCCCCGGTCGTCGACCGCGGACCCGGGAGGAAGGCGAGGAGGTTGGCGAGTTCGCGATCACGACCGAAGAGGCGGTGCACGTCCTCCGCGCCGTGGGCGGGCTGCATGGGCCCCATTCGTAAGCACGTCCCGCGCGGGGGTCAATTCGAGGCGTGACCCCGCCGCGGTGATCGTGCTGCCCGAGATGGCGACTCCCGGTGAGGACTGCGGGCTCGATCGCCTGCCCGCAATTCGGTCAGAGGGGTCTCGTGGTGCGGGACCGGCGTCGGGTCAGGCCGTGCAGCAGTGCGCCCATCGCGACGGCCAGGGCAGCGAGCCCCAGCAGGCCGCGAGGGTCGGACCCGGTGCGGGGCAGCGTTGCGGTCTCGGCGACGGTGCCGGGTGGCGTCGGCGGGCCGGGTGGCATCGGTGCGACCGGCTGCGGCCTGCCGTCGTCGTCGACCGGATCGACCGGATCGACCGGATCGACCGGGTCGTCGTGGCCACCACCGGGGTTCGTGCCCGGTGCCGGCTGACCGTCGTTCCCCTCGTCGGGGCCACCACCGGGGTTCGGGTCCGGTGAGGGCTGACCGTCGTCGTCACCGTCACCGTCACCGTCACCGTCGTCGTCACCGTCACCGTCACCGGGAAGGTCCGGGTCCTCGGGCAGCTCCGGGTCGTCGGTCTCGTCGTCAGCGGCGAGCACCGTCACCGTCACCGTCGCCTGCGAGCGGTCGATGCCATCGGAGACCTCGAAGGTGAAGGTGTCGGTCCCGACGAACCCCTCGTCGGCGGTGTAGGTGAGGTCGGGAGCGGTGCCCGACAACGTGCCGTCACCCGGTCCCGCCAGCACCTGGAACACCAGGGCGTCGCCGTCGGCATCGAAGCCGGTCAGGGTCACCGCGGCCGGTTCGGTGCCGGTGGTGGTCACGTCCTGGCCGTGCGCCTCGGGCGGGGTGTTGACCGCGTCGAACCGGAAGTCCTGCACCGTCTCGGTACCTGCGCGCACCGTCACCGTCGCCTGCTGGGAGTCGAAGCCACGACGCGCCGTGATCGGCCAGTCCCGCGGATCGCCATCGGGGGTCAACGGCGCCCGCTCGAAGCGGTACCGACCCTCGTGGTCGGTCGTGGCACCCTCACCGAAACCGGCCCCGATCTCGACCCCGGGCATCGGGTCGCCCGCCCCGTCGGTCACCTGGCCCACGATCACCCCGAACCCACCCGAGGGTTGACCGAAGTCCACGGTGATCTCGCCGTCGCAGTACACGGTGATCTGACGGCTGGTCGACCCGTAGCCGGCCTTGGACGCGGTGACCGTGGTGGTGCGCGACGCGTTGAACGAACCGGCCAGCACCTGGGCCAGGGTGAACCGGCCGTCGGCGTCGGTGAGCGTCACCGCACCGTTGGGCACCTCCACCCGCACCCCCTCGATGGGGCTGAGGTCGGTGGCATCCACCACCGTGCCGCTCACCTTGGACCCGAAGCACCGGGGCGTGAGGTGGACGTCGTGGGTGATGAGCTCGTCGGGGCCCACCGACATGGGGGCCGAGGTCGACGCGAAGTACGTCGTCCCCTCGTGCGTGACCAGCCCCGTCAGCACCTGGGCCGCGGTCCGGGCGTTGCGGTGCCCGAGGGTGAGGTACTGGTGCTCGTAGTAGCCGGCGGCGTTGGTGCGCCGGGCGTTGGACACCGAGGGGAAGACGTTGAGCGGGAAGTCGGCCAGCGGCTCGCCCGTCTCCAGGTCGTACACGTGGCCCTGCACGCCACCGGTGCGCACCCGCAGCAACTCGAGGTCGCGGTGCGGCGCCTGGTCGGCGCCGACCGTGAAGTAGGGCATGATCCCGACGTTCCACCCGTAGTAGCCGAACTTGGTGGCGCCGAGCCACACGTTGGTCTGGCGCACCTCGCCCTCCCCGACCTCCACGTCGTCGAACCGGAACGACCCGTCGGCGCCCGTGGCGACGCCTCTGACGTTCGACGAGCGGCTGGTCGACAAGGTGATCTGCACGTCGGGCAGCGGCTCACCGGTGTCCTCGTCCACCATCGTCCCGGTGACCGTGGCGTAGTGCTTCTGGAGCTCGACCGGTCGGGGCAGCACGATCGTGATGGGCTCGCTCGGCGTGCCGCACCGCACGGGTGGCACGGTCGCCCAGACCGTCGGAGCGCCGGTGATCGGGGCTTGAGCACCGATGCTGAAGCCGCCCAGCGGCCGGTTCGGGTAGCTCAGCGCCCGGTCCAGCCCCGGGTAGCCGCCGTCGGCGTCGGTGAGCACCGTCGGTGCGCCCGTGCGCGTCACGACGGCGCCGACCCAGGGATCGCCGTGCTCGTCGACTACCCGGCCGGCGCTGATGGTGACCGAGCACTCGGCGAGCATGCCCACGGGGCCGAAGTCGGCCACCAGGTCCGGGCCGTAGGGCACGGCGAGCGACTGCTGGTGGTACCCCGGCTTGCTCACGAACAAGGTCACGGACCGAACCCCGCCCTGCGTGGGGATCGGGATGCCGGTCAGCTCGGCGTGCCCATCGGGCCCCGAGACCGTCTCCCGCGGGGTGCCGCCCCCCGCCGGCGACCAGCGCACCGTGGCGCCCACCACGGGGGTGTCGGTCGTGGCCACGCCGTTGCCGACGGGACCGGCGATCGCCTCGACCACCCGGACCCTGGCGGTCCCCAGCTCGTGGGGGGCCAGGGCCAGGTCGACGGTCGCCTCGTCACCGCATGCCAGGCGGGTTCGGACCGCGGCGGTCTGGTAGTAGCCCGCCCGGCTGGCGCTCACGGGGACCTCGAAGCTGGTGTAGCCCACGGGCAGCTGGTGGACGATCCGGTACACCCCGTCGGCGCCCGGGTAGGTGGTCTGCCCACCGCCGAACACGGTGAGCTGGTCGAGCGCTTCGCCGGTGACCGCATGGCGGCCGGTACCCGTCAGCACCGCCTCGCACCGAGGGATCAGGGCGAAGGGGGTGGCCACGGTGATCGTGCGCCGCTCGACCTGGGTCTCGCTGGCGGCCACCAGGGTCAGGTCGAAGCGATCATCGGCCGTGTCGGCCGGGGGCCGGATGCTGAAGGCGGCCTCGCCCGGGCCGGACACGGGCGACGCGACGGTGGTCGTCCATCCCGCGGGGACGTCCTCGAAGGTGAGGTGGACGGGCTGGTCGAAGCCGCCGACGCCGGTCACCTCGGCGTAGCCGTGGCCGGTGGAGCCGGGGTTGACCTGGAGGAGCCCGGGCTGGACGTCGAAGGCGAACGAGGCCTGGTCGGAGATCCGGATCGTCGAGGTGACCTCGGCGAAGAGCCCGGCGCGGTCGGTGACCCGCACGCGGATGTCGTGCTCGTCGCCGGGTGCGCACGCCCCGGCGCAGATCAGGTCGTCGAGCTCGACCGCGGTGAGCGTGACGTTCTGACCCGTCCGATCGTGGGTGCCGTCGTCGTCGAGGTCCCAGGTGACGGTGAGCGTGTCGGAGACGTCGGGGTCGGACACGGTGGCGCTCATGGTGACGCCCGATCCGATGGCCACGACGATGGGGTCCTTCACCTCGATCGACGGTGGTCGGTTGGACGGAGGCTGCGCCACGACGGTCACCGCCAGGCTGGTTCCGCCGTAGCCGGGACCGGAGACGAGCGTGACCTGCTGGTTGACGGCTCCCCCGCCGATGCCCGCGGGCACAGGGGCGTGGTGCGCGGCGTCCGGGGCCACGAGGGCACCTTGGGCACTCGCGGAGGTGCCGACGATGGCCCAGCTGGGCGTGCCGTCGTAGTGGCGCGACCGGTTGACGAGGGTGGCGGTGCCGCCCCGCACCCAGGAGCCCTCGGGAATGGTGAAGGCGGCGATGTGGGGACCCTCGACGTCGGCATCCAACCCGGAAGGCGTCAGAGCGGCTGGCGCATGACCGGCAGGCGCAAGCTCTGGGCCTTCGGCGCCCGCGGGCTCGACCGCCGGCGCCTCGACGGCGGGTCGTTCGGCGAACGACACCTCAGCAGCAGCGGCGCCCCTCGCCCCGAACCCGGACGGGCCGGGCTCAGCGGTGGTGGCGACGGCACCGGCGCCGGTCCAGGTGGCCCGCACCACGTGGTGATCGGGGAAGTCGAGGGGGTCAGGGCGGCTCCGGTCGACGGTCTCGACGGCGAAGGCGAGGTGGTGCGAGAGGGGACCAGCACCTTGCGCGGGTCGGGCCATGGCGTCGCCGATGGAGAGGAACCGGACCTCGCCGCCTCCGAGGGATGCCCCTCGTTGGATGACCGAGACCGGTCGTCGACCCTCGAGGCGGTAGCCGCCACCGTCGGCGACGACGTCGACGACCTGGGTCCACAGGCCGGGCTGGTCGGTGAAGCCCTCGCCGGCGCCGTTGGGGGTGGCCAGGTACGCCACCAGGATCCGGTCGCCGTCGAGCCCGGGGGCGCCATCGGCAACGTGGACCACGGCGGGCCGGTTCCCGAAGTTCAACGGGTTGCTCAGCGACCCCGAGGTGGGGACGGTCATCGAGAGCTGGCGCGATCCGCCGTCGGAGCCGGTGCCCAGCTCGCCGGGGTGGTTGCCGGCCACGGCCAGGGGCGCGTGCCAGTGCAGCGGGTCGGTGCCGCTGCGCAGGGAGAGCCACAGCGCGGGCCCGGCGCCGTCACGATCGGCGGTGAAGGCGAGCACCTGTCCGTCGTCCGCGATGGCGGGCGCACCGACGCTGACCCAGCCGGAAGCGGCCGAAGCCAGGCTGGCCCGTTCGTGTTGGACGTCGGCACCCACCGAGATGTTGCCGAAGGCGCGGGCCACGGAGGTCCCGTCGTCGGCCAGGCGGGGCGAGGCTGAGACCTCCACGTCCGCACCCATCTCGTAACCGCCATCCCGGGCGCGGGTGATGGCCTGGTAGCCGTCGACGGTGCGCCGGGCGTGGAAGAGGATCTCGCCGAAGTTGTTCAGCGTCGCTTCCTGCACCCGGCCGAGCTCCGCTCCGGGCACCGGCAGGCCGAAGATGGTGTACGCGCTGCTCGATGCCACCTCGCGGGGAGAGGTCGCACCGTCGATCGTGCCGAGGAACACCCCGAGGTCGATGTGCTCGTAGTCGTCCCCGTCGTAGCGGTACGTGCCCACGACCTGGCCCAGGTCGTTGAGCTGCGGCGTGCCGTCCAGGCGGGCGCCCGGAGGCATGGCTGCCGCCGGGAACACGTCGACCGCCGTGCCCGGCTGCGTGGCGACGACGGAGTCGTTGGCCACCAGCGCGGTCGTGCGTCCGTTCACCTGGGCGTTGAAGGCCACCTGGCCGTGCGCGTTGATCGACGGGCCCGGCAAGAAGCGCCCCGGCGAGGCCAGCTGGTAGAGCTCCTGGTAGGCCGAGGTACCGGTCGTGGTGGCGATGATCTCGAGCTCGTAGGGATGCGAGACCCGCAGCGACGTGGTGGCGACGCGCCAGGCCGTGGCCTGGCCGACACCGGTGGGCACGTAGGCGGTGGCCGCGACCTGGTAGTCGGCCACGGTGGTCCCGCCCTCGATGGTCACCGTGGCCCGACCGTCCTGGTCGGTGAGGGCGGTGGGCGACGAGAGGCGGGCACCGTCGGGGAGCAGATCGGACAACGAGAAGTCCACCGTGATCCCGGACGCGTCGGCGTCGCAGGTCCGCACGGTGGCGACGACCTGGGCCGTGGCGCCGTCGGGGCGCAGCCAGCCCGGTGCGACCTCGAGGCCCAGGGCCCCGCACAGGTCGATCCGGCGGTCCTCTCCCGCCCGCAGCCGCAGGGCCTCGGTGCGGTAGGTCCGCACCCCGGCCGACGCGGTCCCGGTGACGGCGACCTCGACGGGCTGCTCGGCGGGGACCGTGACGATCACCGACTCCTCGGCGGTGCTCACGGCCCGGCGGGACAGCTCGACGCCCCCGCTGGTGACCAGGATCTCCGCGGTCGGGGCACTGGTCAACCCCAGCGCGGCGAGGTGGACCTCGAGATCTCCCGACACCATCAGGTCGGCGAGGTCGGCCGCGGCGACGCCCTCGGCGCCGGGCGCGTCAGCGTCCCACTGGCTGGCCAGCACCTCCAGGTCGGTCATCGTCGTGGCGGCGGCCCCGGTGGCCGCGGGTCGGCCGTCAGGGGTCAACCCGACCAGGGCACGGCGGGTCAGCGAGACCTCGCCGTCACCGTTGAGGTCGAAGCGCGACCAGGTCAGCTCGGACGGCTCATCCTGCTTGGCCGCCGGGGGCACCCACGCCACCCGACCGTCGTGGTTCAGGTCGCGCTTGGGGTGGTCCAGCGGGCCGTCGAGGTCCACGTCGGTCGGGCAGCCGGCTTCGTGGTCGAGCGAGCACCGGGCCAACCAGGCGTCGCGGAAGCGGCGGAAGTCACGAAGGTCGACGCGGCCGTCGGGTTCGGTGTGGTGACCGGCCAACGTGGAGCGCACCTCGTCGAGGGTGGTGGACCCGTTCGCGGCACGGATCACGCGTCGGTTGCCGTCGGGCGAGGGGTCGTTGAGGTCGGCCAGGGCACGAGCCACGCCCGGCAGGGCGGTGACGGCCAGGTAGGCGTCGGTGCGCGGCGACGCGCCACCGGTGGTGTCGTCGACGGTGAACTCGAGGAGGTGGGCCCGCAGCTCGGCCACGGTCAAGGTGGGATCCCAGGCCAACAGCAGCCCGGCCACACCGGACACGAACGGCGCGGACATCGAGGTGCCGTTCATGAAGCAGTGGCTGTTGCGGTCGGTGGTGCACCCCGTGTTGGCGTTGCCCGGCGCCGAGGACTCGGTGCTGGTGAGCAGTCCGGGGGCGGAGAGGTGTCCGCCGATGTTGGAGAACAGGCTCCGGGCCGGGCCGGGCACCGGGTTCAGGCCTCCCTCCGGGTTGGCTCTGTAGGTGCCGATCGACTCGACGACCAGGATCGGGTTGGGACCGACCGAGTGGTCCCAGTCCCGCGAGGCCACCGCCGCTTCGCTCATGACCTCGACCGGCAGGGGGACGTGCTCGGTGCACGCGCTGCCCAGCGGGTTGCACAACCCGTCGCTGTTGTTGCCCGCCGCGAACACGAACAGGGGCGGCTCGGCCACCTGGGTCACGAAGGCCTCGATGACCCGGCCCATGGTGGTGCCCATGGAGTTGGCGAAGGCGATCCGCCCGTCCTCGAACTGCGGCAGGCACGGTCCGGACGATCCTGCGTCGTCGCCGGCGCCGGGACCGCACTGGCGGTTGCGCCACCGCTGGGTCCACTGGTCGGCGCCGCCGTAGGCCATGGCGCTCGAGATGTTGATCACGCGGGGCTGGCCCAGGCGGCCGGCCTCGAGCTCGGTGAGGGTGAGCGAGAGCGCGGTCCACAGGTCGTCGGAGAACACCTCTGACCCGCCGCCTGGTCCCTCCACGACGAAGCCGCCCCCCGTGAGCCCGACCCGGTTGACGGCCACGATGTCGCTGTAGGGGTCGACGCCCATGGTGCCGATCGACGGATCGGTCGTCGCCCCGGCACCGATGCCGGCCCCGGCGCCGATGATCCCGGCGACGTGGTTGCCGTGGTCCGACGGCTTGTCGACCGTGCACGCCTTGCCCAGGTCGACCCCCGGCAGGAACAGGACCTCGGGCACCGAGAAGCGGGGGGCGCACAGCTTGGCGATGGTCATCCGGGACAGGTTCTCGTGCTCCTCGAAGCCCGAGTCGATGACCAGGGTCGTCATCGGGCTCGTCGGCCGTCGAGCGATGGCCTCACCCAGGTTCCACGCCGCGGGCACGCGGCTGATCTCGTGACCCCAGTTGGTCCCGATCCCGTGCGGCTCGACACCGTGGGGCTCCCAGAACCAATTCCACTGATCCGCTATGGCCGAGGGTGGGGGAAGTTCCTGGTCCACGACCACCACGTCGAGCACGGCCACCTCGACCGCGGCATGACCGTTGAGCCGGCTCAGTGCCTGGTTGATCGGCGAGAAGCTGGCGGGGGTCGCGTCGAGCGCCACGAGCGCGAGACCGATGTTGGGCAGCGCACCGAGGAGATCCACCTGACCGACGCGCAGAGCATCGGTGGCGTCGGCCACGGTGGCGTTCGGGGCGAAGCGCACGACGGCTCGGGTCCGCGACGCCTCGACCAGCAGGTCGGGATGGAGCGCGACGTCGCCCATCGGTCGAGGAGGGAACGCGACGCGGGGCAGCGAGTCGAGTGCCCGATCGGTGCCCTCCCCTTCGAGGCCGGCGGTGACGACGACGGTCCCGCCTCCCACCTCGCTGTCCCACCGGTACATCCCCGGGATCGGGATGGCGGCGTGGAAGGTGCCGCCGTCGGGTACGGGCCCCGAGTCCAGGAGACCCAGATCATCGGTGACGTGCACCGTCTGGCCGGAGCGGTTGATCCACGAGATCCTCGGGCTGACCGTGGCGTCGGCGGCGACCACGACCGAGGTCCGGTCGGGTCCGGTGGGGTGCAGCACGATGTTGGAGCTCACCGGTGCGGCCGCGGCCGGCGGCGGGGGCGGCACGAGGGGAAGTGCCACCGCGGCGACCAGCACCGCGACGACCGCCCCCACGAGGCGACCCGACCGCCGATCGCGGATCGGACGCGGAGCACCGGCTACAGCTGATCGCACAGTTCCTGCCTTGTTCGATCCGATGCCCATCGTGGGATCGGGGGGTCGTCGTCGAGCACCGTGGAACGCTACGAACCGTTCTGAGAGCAGGATGAAAGTGGACGCGGGCGCACGTCGACCGCGGCCGGTGGTCTGTGGTCTGTGGTCTGTGGCCACGCTCACGATCCGACCTCCGGCCGGGGGTCGGACCCGACCGGACGGCGACCTCCCAGCGCGACCGATGCCGTCGGC
>CAZGEF010000055.1:14119-20783 GCA_964525005.1 uncultured Rhabdothermincola sp. | reverse complement strand
ACCTCAGGCCGCACCCCGGTGCCGCAGGCGGACCAGGGCCCCTACCCATCCGAACTCGAACCCGAACCCCAACGCGAACCCGAACCCCCGGGCGCAGGAGCACAGCAGCAATGACGTTCACCTACTCCCACTACGACACGCTCATCGTCGAGCGGCGCGGCCAGGTCGGCTGGTTGATCTTCAACCGGCCCGAGGCGCTCAACGCGATGAACAACGCCATGCGCGACGAGCTGGCCATCGCGTGGAAGGAGCTCGACGCCGATCCCGACGTCCGGGTCATCGTGCACACCGGCGCGGGACGCGCGTTCCAAACAGGCGTCGACGTGCAGGAGATCGCCAGCGACGGCATCGGCATGGAGCGCTACCGCGAGTCGATGGAGGACTTCGACATCCACTTCACCGGGTGGCACCAGGAGGTGTGGAAGCCGATCATCACGGCCGTCAACGGCATCTGCGCCGGGGGCGCGTTCCACTGGGTGGCCGATGCCGACATCGTCATCGCGTCATCCGACGCCACCTTCTTCGACCCGCACGTGTCGGTCGGCCAGGTCGTGTCGCTCGAGGCCATCGGGCTCATCCGCAAGATGCCGGCCGAGGCGGTCATGCGCATGGCCTTCGTGGGCAAGTACGAGCGCATGACCGCGGCACGTGCCCTCGAGCTGGGCATGATCAGCGAGATCGTCGACCCGCCCGACAAGCTCCAGGACGCCGCCCAGGAGCTCGCCGAGAAGATCGCCAAGAACTCGCCCTCCGCGATGGCGGCCACCAAGCGGGCGCTGTGGGCGGCCCTGGAACACGGCCTGACCGACGCGTGCAAGGTCGGTGCCCAGGAGTTGGTGAGCATGTGGGGCCACCCCGACCAGACCGAGGGGCCTCAGGCGTTCGCCGAGAAGCGTGATCCGAACTGGGCGCCCATCTCCACGACAGGCTCGACGACCGCAGGCTCGACGACGGGCGAGGTGTAGGCCGGGATGAACCTCTCCGAGTTGCTGTTCGACCCCGACAGGGACGTCGACGAGCTCCTCGTCCACGCCGCCGGAACCCCGGGTGCCGCCGTCGGCAGCCTGGGTGACGGAGAGGCAGGCGGGGGCCGGGACGCCAGCCGCGGCGAGATCCAGACCCGTGCGCTCCAGGTCGTCGAGGCGCTCGCCAGCGCCGGCATCGGCAACGGCGACCCCGTGGGGGTCATGCTCGCCGACGGCATCGAGGTCACCAGCGTGCTGTTCGGCATCTGGCGGGCCGGCGCCGTCTACGTCCCGCTGAACCCGCGTCTCGCCGCGGATGAGATCGACCACGTCTTCGACGTCGTGGCGCCCGGGGCGATCGTCACCACGGCGGAGCACGCCGACCGCTTCGCCGGGGTCTCGGTCGTGGTCCTTGGCACGTCCGATGCTCCGGTCGACGAGCCGCTCGAGGTCCGCGACGGCCCTGAGCAGGTAGGTGAGCCCTACGGTCCCGACGTGGCGCTGATCCAGTTCACGTCCGGGACGACGGGCAAGCCCAAGCCGGTGGTGCTCCTCCACGACGGTGTGCTCGAGCTGATCGACGGCGTGCTCCGCAAGCTCCGCCCGAGCTCGGGCAAGCCGGGTTCGGGCAAGCCGGGTTCGGGCAAGCCGGGTTCTGGCAAGCCGAGATCAGAGCAACCGGGTTCTGGCGAGCCGGACCGGCCCAAGCGGCGCGTCGTGAACCTGGTCCCGGTTTCGCTGTCGGTGTGGGCCGGGCTCTACAGCATCGTGTTCGGCATGCGGACCGGTGCGGTCATCGTCACGATGGACCGGTTCGACACCCGCGAGTTCGCACGGCTCGTGAAGCGCTTCGAGATCACCTCGACCGTGCTGCCTCCGGCGGCGATGGCGATGCTGTCCGACGACGAATCGATCACCGATCTCGCACCGCTTCGGTTCGTGCGCAGCATCACCGCGCCCCTGTCGCCGCTC
Source organism: uncultured Rhabdothermincola sp. (assembly GCA_964525005.1). Classification (GTDB taxonomy): domain Bacteria; phylum Actinomycetota; class Acidimicrobiia; order Acidimicrobiales; family Acidimicrobilacustridaceae; genus CAZALT01. The sequence goes on along the minus strand of CAZGEF010000055.1, from coordinate 18,846 downwards.
CAGGCCCGACGGTTCGACGCTCGCTTCGGCGTCGGCATCCTCAACTGCTATGGCCAGACCGAGGTGGGCGGCGAGATCATCGGCTGGAGCGCCGCCGATCTGCGGGCACATCCCGACAAGATCGGATCCATCGGCCGACCCCACGACGGCGTCGAGCTGCGCATCGCGGATGCCGACGGCAATCCGCTGGACCTCACGGAGTCCGGTGAGCTGTGGGTGCGCACCCCGGCGATGAGCGGCGGCTACGCCGACGGGGCCGACCTGTCCGATCGGCTGAGCCCGGACGGCTACTTCCGCACCGGCGATCTCGCCCACGTCGACGCCGAGGGCTTCGTCTGGCTGTCGGGGCGCGTGAGCGACATGATCAACCGGGGTGGGCTCAAGGTGTTCCCCGGCGATGTCGAGGAGGTGCTGCGCCTGTCGCCGTCGATCGTCGACGCCGCCGTGGTGGGCGTGCCCGACGACCGGCTCGGCGAGGTTCCGTGGGCGTTCGTCGTGGCCCGGGGCGCGGTGCCCGGCGATGACGAGCTCGTGGCGCTGTGCCGCGAGCACCTGGCGCCGTACAAGGTGCCCGTGGGCTTCGAGGTGATCGACGAGCTGCCGCGCAACGAGGTGGGCAAGGTCCTCAAGAACCGCCTGGTGGCGCGCGCCGCCAGCGACCGGGACTGATCACCGTGGCGTCGCCCGCCCTCGGCGGTGGAGTGAACATCGCCGTCCTCTGCGGGTCGGGGGAGAGGTCGGATCTGGCTGACGAACGCGTCAGCTGACGGGTCGTCAGGCGGTAGGGTGACCGCTGGCCCAACGACCGTTTGATGCGGGCCGGGACCTCCAGGGGGATGCCATGACCGACCGGGGCCGCTACGCCGGCACGATCATCACCGACGACGACGCCACGATCGCCGCGGCGCTCGAGGACGTCAGCATCCCCACGCTGCTGCTGTCCATGATCCACATGAGCGGCGACACGTCGATCCTCGACGGTCCCCTCCGGCCCGCCGGCATCTACCTCAACGAGGTGCAGGGGTTCATGAGCCCCGAGGACCAGGCTGCCGTGCGGGCCAAGGCCCTCGAGGTCATCAGGGCCTACCGCGACGGCGGCAGCGTGCTCCCTCCGCCGCCCGACGCCGCCACGCTGCACCGCATGATGAACTTCCTCGTCGCCGAGGAGGTCGCCGAGGAGTACGTCCCGCTCATCCTCGAGGAGTTGGAGCTCGACGGCGTCGACGCCCGCGACCTCGACTGGGGAGAGCAGATCCCCGACGACGTCAAGGCCGACTTCCACGTGGTGGTGATCGGCGCCGGCATGTCGGGGCTGCTGGCCGCGATCCGCCTAAGCCACGCCGGCATCGCCTACACGGTCATCGAGAAGAACGCCGGTGTCGGCGGCACCTGGTTCGAGAACCGCTACCCGGGGTGCCGGGTCGACGTGGGCAACCACTTCTACTCGTACTCGTTCTCGCCCTCGAACGAGTGGACCGAGTTCTTCGCCCAGCAGCCCGAGCTGCAGGCCTACTTCGACAAGACCATGCGCGAGCACGGCGTCGAGGAGCACATCCGCTTCGAGACCGAGGTGGCCGGCGCCCGCTGGGACGAGGGACGGTCGACCTGGGTGGTCGAGCTGCGGCTCGCCGACGGGTCGACCGAGATGCTCGACGCCGACGCGCTCATCAGCGCGGTCGGCCAGCTCAACCGGCCCCAGCTACCCGACATCGCCGGCATCGACTGCTTCGAGGGGGTCGCCATGCACTCGGCACAGTGGATCGACGGCACGGACTTGACGGGCAAGCGGGTCGCGGTCATCGGCACGGGCGCCAGCGCCTTCCAGATCGTCCCGACGATCGCCCCCGACGTCGAGCACCTCACGGTGTTCCAGCGCTCGGCACCGTGGATGTTCCCGAACCCCAACTACCACGAGCCCGTGGGTCCCGGGGTCACCTGGGCGGTCGAGAACCTGCCGTACTACGGCCGGTGGTACCGGTTCCTGCTGTTCTGGCCGGCGTGCGACGGCGGTCTCGTCGCCATGACGGTCGACCCCGACTACCCCGATCCCGAGCACGGCATCAGCGACGTCAACGACGCGGCTCGCGACGTGTTCACGCAGTGGATGCTCGACCAGGTCGGCGACGACGAAGAGCTCGCCCGCAAGGTGGTGCCCGACTACGTGTGCCTCGGCAAGCGCACGTTGCAGGACAACGGCAGCTGGCTCGGGGCGCTCACCCGTGCCGATGTCGACCTGGTCACCGATCCGATCCGCGAGATCGGCACCGACCGCATCGTCGACGAGAGCGGCGAGGAGCACCCGGTCGACGTCATCGTGTACGCCACCGGGTTCAAGGCGAACAAGTACCTCTGGCCGATGGACATCGTCGGGCGCGGCGGAGCGGTGCTGGGGGACCAGTGGGGTGACGAGCCGCAGGCGTACATGGGCATCACCGTGCCCAACTTCCCCAACCTGTTCTGCCTCTACGGGCCGGGCACGAACCTGGCGCACGGCGGGAGCCTGATCTTCCACTCGGAGTGCCAGATCCGCTACGTGATGGGGCTCCTCGCCGCGCTGCTCGCCGAGGAGGCCGGTGCCGTCGAGGTCCGCCAGGACGTCACCGACGACTACAACGACCGCCTCCAGGACCAGCTGGCGAAGATGGTGTGGACGCACCCGTCCATCGCTCACAGCTGGTTCATGAACGACTCGGGCAAGATCTTCGTCCTGTCGCCCTGGCGGTTGGTCGACTACTGGTCGTGGACCCGGGAGCCGAACCTCGACGAGTTCGTGCTCACGCCGTGACGCCCTGACGTCCTGACCCGCCATGCCTTCGCTTGCTGACCGCCGGAGCCCGCTCGGCGCTACAGCGGCGGCCACGGCGGTACCCACCCGAACTGGCAGGCCATCCCCGTCGTATCCGACGGGTTCTCCCTGCCAGTTCGGCGAATCGGCGCGCGAGGATGCGTCCATGACCGACGTCGAGGACAACCCCGGGCACCGCCGCTACGAAGCCACCGAGGACGGTGCACTCCAGGGGTTCGTGGTGTACCGCGACCACGGCTCGGTGCGGACGCTCGTGCACACCGAGACGCTGCCGGAGCTCGAGGGGCGGGGCGTCGGCGGGGCGCTCGCCCGGGGTTCGCTCGACGACATCCGCGACCGAGGGCTCGCCGTCGTCCCCAGCTGCCCGTTCATCGCGTCGTACATCGGCAAGCACCCCGAGTACGAGGACCTCGTCGCCCAGTAGTCGACCTCGCCCGTCGCGAGGTTCAGCGGAGACCTGCGGCGATGCGGGGGTCCACGAGGTAGAAGGTGGCGACCACGGCCACGACCGACGTCGGCACGAGGACGATCGCGGCCTGTCCCGGCAGGGCCGAGGCGAGCACCGCGCCGGCGACGTAGGCCGCGATGACCGTCAGCAGCACGCGGGCCGTCTTGAGGTGGCGGTGCCGGGCGTCGGTCGGCGCAACTGACCCCAGCGCTGCATGCTCACCGATGCGGGCCAGCGATCCGGTGCCGAAGGTGGTCGACACGGCGGTGGTGCCGACCCGGCCGAGCGCCGCGGTCTGGAGGCCCATGGCCCCGGCGGCGATGAGGATGACGGCGTAGTGCTCGACGTCGGGCGTGGCGCTCTCCGTGACGTCGAACGCGATCAGGAGGGCGACCACCGCGGCGAGCATGGCGGTCTCGCACGCGAGCACCATGCCCGTCCGCCGTCCGGCCACGCGGTGCTCGTCGCGGTACAGGAAGAGGGTCCCGGCCGCGACGCCGAAGCAGAACGCCACGATGGCGCAGATGGAGATCCCCGCCTCGTCCCAGCGGCGGTCACCGATCTCCATGCCGAGCTTGATGAGGTTGCCGCTGTGGTTGGCGACGAAGACCGGGGTCACGTGCTGGAAGAGGTGTGCGTCGAGGAAGCCGGCGATGGCCGCCAGCGTCACCGCGAGGCGCAGCGTGCCAGCGACAGGTTTCAGGACGGGGGGACCGGGCACGCCACCAAGCTACGACGTGACGAGGTGACCCCCGGTCACCTGACGCAGAGGCCGAACTGGCAGGTCATCCTCGTCGTATCCGACGGGTCCTCCCTGCCAGTTCGGCTGAGGGGCCGGCCCGGGTCACCCATCGAGGCCACCGACCTCTGTTGCCCCGCGGCCGGCCTGTCATCAGTCCATCCACCGGTGGAAGAAAGCGGCGATCGACTGGCGCGTGACCGTGCCCTCTGGTCGGAACGTCTGGTTGGCGTATCCGGTCGTGATGCCTTCGGCGGCGAGCCAGCGGATGGCGTCGACGAAGGGGTGGCCGGCGGGGACGTCGACGAAGGTGGGCGCGTTGGACGGGACCGGCGGCGACCCGGCCGTCCGGTGGAACATGGCGGCGACCGCCTGGCGACTGGTGGTCGTGTCCGGCCGGAACGTCCCGTCCGGGTAGCCCCGTCCGATCCCCTCGGCGGCGAGCCAACGGATGGCATCGACGAAGGGGTGGCCGGCGGGGACGTCGACGAAGGTGGGCGCGTTCGACGGGACCGGCGGTGACCCGGCCCTCCGGTAGAACATGGCGGCGATGGCCTGGCGGCTCACCGAGGTGGTCGGACGGTAGGTGTGATCTGCGTAGCCGGTGGTGAGGCCCTCGTGCGAGGACCACGCGATGTCGGTGCAGAAGACGTGATCGGGCCCGACGTCGACGAAGCCCGAGTCGCAGCGCTCCGGTGGTGCCTGCGTCGTGGTGGTTGTCGGTTCGGGTTCGT
>CAZGEF010000055.1:0-14019 GCA_964525005.1 uncultured Rhabdothermincola sp. | reverse complement strand
CGACGGTGGTCGTGGTGGTTGTCGGTTCGGGTTCGTCGACGGTGGTCGTGGTGGTTGTCGGTTCGGGTTCGTCGACGGTGGTCGTGGTGGTCGGGTCGACGATCTCGGTGCGGGCGATGGCGGGTGCCGGCGCGTCCGGCACGCACGCCCAGGGACCGCGTGCGCCGGCCACCACGGGGACGGATTCGGGGACGAAGCTCTGGTAGTCCTCGGGCACGAACGGCTCGATGAGCTCGCCGGGAACGGTGCCGCGCACCTCGAGGTCGAGGTCGAAGGTCGTCGTGCCGAGTCGCAGGTCGAGCCACCCCGACGTGTCGTCGGAGACGTGGCTGACCGACCAGGCTGTCGATGCGTCGATCGCGCTGATCCCTCCGCTGGTGGAGATCTCGAAGGAGGCCACGCGCAGCACCATGGCGTCGCCCGCGAAGGAGGCGCTCACCCCGGCACCCGTCGCCGAGGGCGTCCCGAGGGCGGCCGTGCCCTCGGGGTGGGTGAAGGGCAGGCGGATGTCGTCGAGCGCGAGCTCTACCTGCAGGGTCGTCGCCAACTCGGGATAGCCCGCGGCGGTGATGCCGTCGCGGACGGGGTCCATGACGGTGTCGATGTCGAGTCCGAGGTCGAGCTCCAGGTCGCCTGCGTAGGCGATCGCGCCCCCGGGGGCGATGGTGCCGGTCGCGTCGATGTCGGTGACGGTGGGCAGGGGGATCTCGAGTCCGGAGACCGCCTGGGCGATCGGGTCACCCAGCTGGGGCACCGGAAGCGTGATGGGGAACCCGGGGAGGAAGGGGACGGGCTTCACCACGATCGTGACCGAACCGCGACCCACCATCGGCTCGGCCGCCCGGCAGGTGGCAAGCGTGACGGCGGGATCGGCGCCGGAGCGGCCGGGTACCAGCAGCGCGGCCAGCACCGAGAGCAGGGCGACGAGGGAGATGCGGATACGGGATGACATGCTGGCTCCTGGTTCGAGCAGCGGGGATCGGCCAGCTGCGGAGAGTGGAAGACGGTACACGACGGGTGGCCGTCGGTATGACGACCGTCACAGCATGCCGGGGGTCGCCTGACGAGCCGCCGAACTGGCAGGTCATCCTCGTCGTATCCGACGGGTTCGACCTGCCAGTTCGGATGGGCGGGGCGACGGCCAGTGTCAGCGGCGTGGGTGGAACGCCCGGAGGCGAAGGCTGTTGGTCACCACGAAGAGCGACGACAGCGCCATCGCCGCTCCGGCGATCAGCGGGTTCAGGAGGCCGGCAGCGGCGAGGGGGATGGCCGCCACGTTGTAGGCGAAGGCCCAGAAGAGGTTGCTCTTGATGATGGTGAGGGTGCGGCGCGAGAGCCGGATGGCGTCGCCCGCCGCCCGCAGGTCGCCCCGCACCAGCGTGAGGTCGGACGCCTCGATGGCCACGTCGGTTCCCGTGCCCATGGCCAGACCGAGGTCGGCCTGGGCCAACGCGGCGGCGTCATTGACCCCGTCGCCGACCATGGCGACCACGGCGCCGCCCTCTTGCAGCGATCGCACGGCGTCGACCTTGCCCTCGGGCAGCACGCCTGCGATGACGTCATCGATGCCGACCTCGGTGCCGACCGCGGCGGCTGCGTGCTCGTTGTCGCCGGTGAGGAGCACCGGTCGGAGCCCGAGCGACCGCAGGTCGTCGATCGCGGCCGTCGACGTGTCCTTGACGGCGTCGGCCACGACGAAGGCCCCACGGGTGACGCCGTCCCAGGCGACGAGCACGACCGTGCGGCCGAACCGCTCCTCGCGGTTCTTCACCTCGCGCAACGTCGACGTCGGCGAGAGGGACCAGTTCCCGAGGAGGCTCGGTCGTCCGGCGATCACGGCGTGGCCATCGACGACGCCCTGGACGCCGAGTCCCTCCTCGTTGCGGAACGCCTCGACGGGGACCAGCGCGACGCCGCGCTCGCTTGCGCCGGCGGCGATCGCCCGCCCGATGGGGTGCTCGCTGGCGTGCTCGAGGCTGCCGGCGATGCGGAGGAGCTCGTCGGTCGTCGTCCCCTCCTCGGCGACGACGTCGAGGAGGGTCATCTGCCCGGTGGTCACCGTGCCGGTCTTGTCGAGCACGATCGTGTCGATCCGTCGGGTCTGCTCGAACACCTCGGGGCCCTTGACGAGGATGCCCAGCTGCGCGCCGCGGCCGGTTCCGACGAGGATGGCGGTCGGCGTCGCCAGGCCGAGGGCGCAGGGGCAGGCGATGATCAGCACGGCCACGGACGCCGTGATGGCCTCCTCCACGCCGTTGCCGGTCACGAGCCACCCCACGAGGGTGCCGAGGGCGATGACGATGACGATGGGCACGAAGACCCCGCTCACTCGGTCGGCGAGGCGCTGGACAGGCGCCTTGCCGCTCTGGGCCTCGGTGACCAGGCGGGTGATCTGGGCCAACGCCGTGTCCTGTCCGATCCGGGTGGCCCGCACGACGAGGCGACCTCCGGCGTTGAGGGTCGCGCCGGTGACCGACGACCCGACGCCGACCTCGACCGGGATGCTCTCACCGGTGAGCATGGACTCGTCGACCGCCGACGATCCCTCCTCGATGACGCCGTCGGTGGCGATCTTCTCGCCGGGCCGGACGACGAAGCGGTCGTCGACGGCGAGGCCACCGATGGGGACGACGACCTCGGCACCGTCGCGGATGACGGTCACGTCCTTGGCGCCCAGGTCCATGAGCGCACGGAGGGCGGACCCCGACTGCCGCTTGGCCCGGGCCTCGGCGTAGCGGCCGGCGAGGATGAACGCGGTGACGCCCGCCGCGACCTCGAGGTACACCTCGCTGGTTCCCGAACCGGCGTGCCCGGTGAGCGAGAAGGTCATGGTCATGCCGACGTGGCCGGCGTCGCCGAAGAAGAGCGCGTACAGCGACCAGCCGAACGCGGCGGTCACCCCGAGCGAGATGAGGGTGTCCATCGTGAAGCTGCCGTGCTTCAGGTTCTTCCACGCGGCCTGGTGGAACGGCCATCCGCCCCACACGACCACGGGGGACGCGAGCGTGAGGCACAGCCACTGCCAGTTGTCGAACTGCAGCGCCGGCACCATGGACAGCACGACGACGGGAACCGTGAGCGAGAGCACGATGAGGAGGCGGTCGCGCAGGGGTCGACTCGGATCCACGCGGGCCAGCGGATCGACGTCGCCCGCGTGGTGGCCGGGCGGGTGCCCACCGTGGCTCGCGTCCTCGTCGTGCCCCGCGTGCATCCCGTCGGTCGTGTGGTGTGCGGGTCGTGGACCGGGTCGGGGTGCGACGCGGGCCGTGTAGCCGGCGGAGTCGACGGCGGCGAGCAGGTCGGCGGTGGACACGGAGTCGGTGACATCGACCGTGGCGGTCTCGGTCGCGAAGTTCACCGACGCCTCGACGCCGTCGAGCTTGTTGAGCCGCTTCTCGATGTTGGCGGCGCATGACGCGCACGTCATGCCTTCGATGTCGAGTCGTTGGGTAGCCATCGTGAACCTCCGGTCTCGAACACCCCGGTTATACCCCTAGGGGGTATGGTTCACAACCTCGACGTCGCTTCTGGCGTAGGTCTTCATCGCAATGCGACGACGATCCACGCAATTTCGGGTGCTGGGGCCCCTGGGCTGGGGGGTAAGGGGACGCGGGTGGGGGGGGCGGGGCTGAAATGGGGGAATCGGGAGTCGGTCTCGTGGGGCCGAGTGCCCGATCCGCGAATAGAATCCAATTTCTCTGCAGCGGCGCTTCTGCTCCGTCGACGGGTTGCAGCACCTCGAAAGGCCTGACTTTGCGCACCACCACCGGTCTCCACGCCATCTCCCGGCACGACGCGTCGTGAGCGGCCCCTTCGACGTGGGTGTGATCGACACCATGATCGGGTTCCCGAACCCCGACATGCGGGCCACCTACGAGTTCATCACCAAGCAGACCAAGGACCGGCAGTCCAAGGAGGAGTTCAAGTTCCCCGCCGAGTACATGTTCAAGGACGTGCCGGAGAAGGCGCTCGAGGGCGCGAGCGATCCGGTCGGCGTGACGCTCGAGGCGATGGACCGCGTCGGTATCGAGATCGGGCTCATCGGGGTCGGCGAGGACTCCGACCAGAACGCGCTGCGGCGCCACCCCGACCGCTTCCTCCCGTGCTCGCACGTGGACCCCAACCACGGGATGGACGCCGTGCGACAGCTCAAACGGGAGTACGAGCTGTTCGGCACCCGGGCCGTGGGCCTCTTCCCCGCCGGGTTCTTCCCCCAGGTCGCCATCAACGACCCGCAGATGTTCCCGATCTACGCGGCGTGCGTGGAGCTCGACATCCCCGTGTTCGTGTGCACGGGTGTTCCCGGACCGCGACTCAAGTTCGCGCCGCAGCACGTCGAGCACGTCGACGAGGTCATGTACGAGTTCCCCGAGCTCGTCTACGTCTTCCGCCACGGGTGCGAGCCGTGGACCGACCTCGCGGTGAAGCTCATGGTGAAGTGGCCGAACCTCTACTACTCGACGTCCGCCTTCGCGCCGAAGCACTACCCGCGGGCGATCGTCGACTACGCCAACACGCGCGGCGCCGACAAGATCATGTACGCCGGCTACTTCCCGATGGGGCTCTCGCTCGACCGCATCTTCCAGGAGCTACCCGAGGTGGGCTTCAAGCCCGAGGTGCTGCCGAAGTTCCTGCGCGCCAACGCAGCCAAGGTGCTCAAGCTCGACGCCTGATGGCCTGATGGCCTGATGGCCTGACCTGATGGCCTGACCTGCAGCGACGGGTGAACCCGCGGGTACGGCCGGTGGCAGGTGACAGACAGGGTTGCGGCCTGGCCAGAACCGGCTGGCTCAGCCGTCGGCGGCGATGGAGTCGAGGATGTCGAGCTTGGCGGCGCGACGGGCCGGCAGGACGCCGGCGAGCATGCCGAAGAGCCCGCCGAGGATCAGGATCGTGATGAGCTGACCGACAGGTGCGGTGAAGGTGCCGAAACCCTCGGCGTTGCTGAACGCCTTCATGAAGCCCCACCCGAGGAACAGGCCTGCGACGAGCCCACCGAAGGTGCCGAAGATGGCGATGACCGCGGACTCCCACCGGATCATCGACCGCATCTGGGCTCGCGTCTGCCCGACCGCCCGCAGGAGCCCGAGCTCGCGCGTCCGCTCGTAGATGGAGAGCGCAAGGGTGTTCATGATGCCCATCACCGCGATGATGATCGAGAGGAAGAGGAGCACGTTGACGATGATGAGGAAGATGTCGATGCTGCTCGAGAACAGGTCGATGTACTCCTGGCGGTCCATCACATCGGGCGCGCCGTACTTGTCGGCGAGCGGCTGGACGGCCGCCTTGCCCTCCTCGATGGACACGCCGTCGGCGAGCGTGATGAACAGGGACTGGTCCGAGAGCTGCGGGTTGTGAGGCGCCCAGGTCTCGATGGGGACGAAGATCTCGGCCCCCACGAGCTCAGGGCGGTCGTAGATGCCCGCGATGGTGAAGGTCGTCGGCGTGCCGTCGATGAAGGTCGCCGGGAGCTGTTGGCCCATCGTCCAGCCCCGGCGATCGGCGATGTCGCGAGCCACCGCGACCTGATCGGCGGTCAGCCCGGCGATGGAGCCCTCACTGAGCTCGGGGTTGACGATGGCACCGAAGGCAGCGGGTGCCGACGACGTGAACGGCGTCGTCACACCATCGATGGTCGCGATGCCGATCGTGGCACCGGCGGCGTGCTCGACCTCGGGAAGCTCCGCGACATCGGTGGCGAGGTCGGGAGAGAACCCGACACCCCCGAAATTGGTCGAGACGACGAAGAGGTCGCCGGAGAGGTTCTCGCCGATGAGCTCGTTGAACGACGCCTTGATCGACGAGGCGAAGATCGTGGCCATCGCCACGATGGCCACCCCGACCATGAGCGCAGCGGCGGTGCTCGACGTGCGCTTGGGGTTGCGCACCGAGTTCTCGCGGGCGAGTCGACCGGGGAGCCCTCGGAGCTTCTGGACGATCAGACCGATGGCGGAACCGCCAGGTTTTGCGGCCAGCGGACCGAGGACGACGAGCGCGATGACGCACAGGAGCGCACCGAGCCCGGCGTTGGCGAGGCTGCTGTCGCCGCCGCCCAGCGCGGCGAGCAGGACGAGGCCCACACCGAGGACGGCCAGGATCCCGCCCACGACCACGCGGGCCCGGGACGCGGCGGATCGGTCGACCGAGACGTCGCGCAGCGCGGCTAGGGGCGGGACACCCGAGGCCCGGATGGAGGGGATCACGCTGGCGAGGAACGTGATGACGATCCCGGCGACGAGGGCGAGGATCAGGCTCCTCGGCGTGAGGTCGACCCCGCTGGAGGGAAGCCCCGAGCCCGAGGCGTCCATGGCTCCCTTGAGCAGCGTCGCCAGGCCGATGCCCACGACCAGCCCGAGGATCGAGGCGACCAGGCCCACGACGAGCGCCTCGATGGCCATGGACGAGAGGACCTGGCGTCGCGACGCGCCGATGGCCCGGAGCAGTGCCGACTCGCGGGTGCGCTGGGCGAGGATGACCGAGAAGGTGTTGTAGATGCTGAAGCACGCGACGATCAGCGCGATCCCCGAGAAGATGAGCAGGAACCGCTCGAAGAAGTCGAGGAACGCCTTGTCGATGGCGCCCTGCTGCTCCTTGGTGAGCTCCTCGCTCGTGATGGCCTCGACGCCTTCGGGGAGCACGGGACCGAGGCGCGTTTCGAGCTCGTCCGGCGAGACGCCGGCATCGGCGACGAGCGCGAAGTCCGACACCTGGTCGGTGTTGCCGATGAAGAGCTCCTGCGCCTGGTCGAACGTGAACCCTGCGTAGGTCGCACCACCGACGCTGTCGGCCTGGCCGAAGGTCACGAGGCCCACGATGGTGACCTCGATGGAGTCGGGGGTGCGGATCGTGGTGGTGTCGCCCACCGCGAGCTTGCCGCTCTCGCCCGCCGACTTGTTGATGACGACCTCGCCGGCCGTGGCGGGTGCCCGACCTTCGGCGACGCGGTACGGGTTCGTGTCGCTGTCGGACCAGGCGGCACCGAAGGTCGGCGGCCCGCCACCTCCCAGCGGTTTGCCGTTGCTGCCGTTGATCTGGGCCTGGCCCGTGATCTCAGGGACGACCTCGGCGACGCCGTCGACCCCTTCGAGCGTGGACAGCAGCGAGAGCGGTACGTTGGCCCGCAGTTGGATCTCGTCGGACTCGGCGAGCGACGAGCCGCGCACGATCACCGCGACGTTCTCGTTGGCCTGGCTGAAGATCGTCTTGAACCCGGCGCGCATGGTGTCGCCCAGGATGAGCGTTGCCGAGAGGAAGGCGACGCCGATGAGGATGGCAGAGCAGGTGCCGAGCAGTCGCCGCTTGTGCGCGAGGAGTCCCTTGAGGCCGACCTTGAACATGGCGCGAACCTAGCGTCGTGCTGCGACATCTGGGGTGAGCCGCGGCGGCTCGGCGGTCGATCAGCTGCCCCCGGTGCCGGCCGCGGCGAGGAGGGCGTCCATGGCCTCGAGGCGCTCGGGGCCGGATCCGAGTCCCGAGTCGGGCACGATCACCTCGCCCACCCCGGCATCGGCCCACTCCTCGACCACCGACGCGAACTGGTCGGCCGTACCGGCGAAGGCGGCCCGCGGCGCGACCGACGACACGAAGGCCCGGGCCTCGTCGGGGTCGTCGGTGAGCCGCACGAGCGCCTGGGCCGATCGCACGATCTCGGCGGGGTCCCGACCGACCTCGGCGCAGGCCGCGTCGAGGGCGGCCGATCGCTCGGCGATCACCGCAGGGAGGCCCCACATGTTCCACTGGTCGGCGTGGCGGGCCACGACCCGCAGCATCCGGTCGCGCTTGCCGCCGACGAGCAGGGGCAGGCGGTCCTGGCGAGGCTTGGGTTCGCAGAGCGCCTCGTCGAGCTGGAAGAACTCCCCGTCGATGGTCGTGCGCTCGTCTCGCAGCAGGCCGTTGAGGGCGCGGCAGTACTCGTCGAACCGACGGAGCAGCGGCCCCGGTGGCGGAAGCTCGAGGCCGTACTGGTCGTGCTCGTTGCGCTGCCACCCCGCGCCGACTCCGAGGATCAGCCGCCCGTCGGACAGCTGATCGGTCGTCGCGGCCCAGTTGGCGAGCACGGCGGGGTGCCGGTAGGTCGAGCCCAGCACGAGGGATCCGACCCGGATCCGCTCGGTGGTGGCGAGCAGCGCCGAGATCGTCGCGGTGGCCTCGAGCCACGGTGTCTCCTCCGCGCCGAACTCGCCGCCGTCGCCCATGAAGTGGTCGGCCACGTAGGCGCTGTCCCATCCGGTGCGATCGGCATGCCGGACCGTGGCCGAGAGGTCGACGAACGGCTGGGGCGACAACGGCCAGATCGAGAGGCGCATACGACGACGTTAGAGGGCGAGCGGATAGGCGGAGCGAAGCGAGGCCGAGGAGCTCGCCCGTGGCCCGAGCGGCCCGTGAGCGAAGCGAACCAGAGCGGGCAGGTCGACGTGGTGCCCAACGCGGGTGGACCTATCCGCTCAGCCCCTTCGGAGCCGGGCACGCAGCGTGGCGACCCTCTTGCGGCATGCGAAGGGTCGGATTCGTGACGGTGGCGTGAACGGCGGTGGCCGCGGTTTGCGGTGTGGTGGGGCTGTTCTAGGGTGACGCGGCCGCACACCGGGGGAGTAGGACATGTCCGGAATCCAGATCCTGCCGGGCGCCGAGCCCTATTCGGCCGACGGAGGGCCCATCGGCGTGCTCGTGTTGCACGGCTTCACGGGGAACCCGCAGTCGATGCGGGGCCTGGCCCGCGCCTTCGCGGCGCAGGGCTGCACGGTCGAGCTCCCCTTGCTCCCGGGGCACGGAACCAGCGTCCTCGAGATGCTGAAGACGGACTGGAGCGACTGGTCGGCCGCGGCCGAGAAGGCCTACGTCGAGCTGGCCGAGCGCGTCGACCAGGTGGTCGTCGCTGGTCTCAGCATGGGCGGCACGCTCGCGCTGTGGCTCGCCACGCGCCACGACGAGATCGCGGGTCTGGTCCTCGTCAACCCGCTCGCCGATCCGCCCGACGCCGACACGGTCGCCTTCCTCGGGGCGCTGCGCGCCGAGGGCGAGCTGATCGACGGCATCGGCAGCGACATCGCCGATCCCGACGTGATCGAGCTCTCCTACGACGGAACGCCGATCGCGCCGCTGCTCTCGCTGCTCGCCGGTGTGGCCGAGATGGCACCCGACCTGCCGGCCGTCGAGTGCCCCGTGATCCTGTTCACCAGCGTGCAGGACCACGTGGTCGATCCGACCTCGAGCGAGGTCGTGGCGGCGAACGTGTCGGGTCCGGTCACCCGGGTCTCGCTCGAGCACAGCTACCACGTGGCCACGCTCGACTACGACGCCGAGATCATCGAGGAGCGCGCCGTCGACTTCATCGACGGCCTCTGAGCTCCGGATCCTGGTGCTCGGATCCCGGTGCTCGAGCGAGGTCTCGCTCAGGACCGCACGAGTCGGTCGACGAAGGAGAGCTTGTCGATCACCGTCGGGGTGAGGACGAACGGGTAGAGCGGCGCCGCGCCCATGCTTCGGTTCACCGCGTTGAGCGCGGCGGCGAGGGGCACCCAGCGGTCGATGACGACCTGGAACGGCTCGTCGGGGCCGACGACGCCGCTCAGCCCCTTGTGGACGTCGCCGCGGCCCGGGCCGGGTGCGCGGGCGACGCCGTCGACGTGGAGCCCCACCGACGCGGTGGTCTGCAACGTGTCGAGGATGTGGAGGTGGTGGGCGAAGGTCTCGGCCCAGTCCTCCCACGGGTGCATGGTCGCGTAGGCGCTCACGAAGCGGTCCGACCAGTCGGTGGAAAGGGGGTGGGCATAGTGCGCGTCGACCGCGGCCCGGTAGTCGGCGCGCTCGTCTCCGAACAGGTCGCGGAAGGCGTCGATGTGGCCGGACTCCTCGACGAGGGCCGGCCAGTAGTAGTGGCCGATCTCGTGGCGGAGGTGGCCGAGCACCGTGCGGTACGCCTCGCCCAGCTGCTGGCGGACCGCCTCGCGATGGGCGTCGTCGGACTCGGCGAGGTCGAGGGTGATGAGTCCGTCGTGGTGGCCGATGGTGACCCCGTCGTCGCGGCTCGACAGCAGGTCGAAGGCGAGACCTCGTTGCGTGGCGTCGTCGTAGGCGACGACCGGCAGGCCCAGCTCGAGGAGCTGGAAGACGAGCCGCCGCTTGTCGGCTTCGGTCTGGGCGAACGGCACGATGACGGCGGGATCGTCATCGGCGGGACGGGTCCGGGTCAACCGGCAGCACGTGCACAGCGCCCCGCGTCGTTCGGTCGGCACGACCCAGTTGCAGGCGGCGACGACGACGTTGCGGCACGGCGCCCACGTGGTGTCGAGCACGACCATCTCGCGACTGTCGGCGTCGAAGCCGATCGGCGTGTCGCACGCCAGGCACCGCGTGTTCTCGAAGTAGACGGGGTGCCCGCAGGTCGGGCAGTCGAAGCGTCTCACCGGTCCAGCCTGGAGCTGTCGCCCTCGAAGGGGCGCACCATGTTGACCACGAGGCGATCGCCGTCGGTGGTCGTCAGGTCCGGTCGGTATCGGTACCCGCGCGGGTGGTCGAGCTCGGCGAGGCCCTCCACGTCGGTGAGCTGCGTGGCCACGACGTAGCGCACGAGGGAGCCCTTGAGCAGCTTGTTCCAGTGGGCCACGGCAACCAGGTCACCGTCGGGGGCCCGTCGACCTCGCGCCGAACGCGGCGGTGGCTCCTGCTCGTCGAGGAACCGCACCGACACGATTCGACGGGGTCGGGGGCCGCCGTCACGACCGGGGCGCCACGCGCCACGATGCTCGTTGGGGAGGAGGTCCCACACGACGCGGTCGGCGACCTCGACGGCGAGGGCCTCGCTGATCGGTGAGCGCCACCACGTGGAGAGCTTGCCCGGACGACCGACCGATGCCCCCATCTTGAGCTTGTAGTCGGGGATCGGGTCGCCAGGGCGGACGATCCCCCACAGCCCGCTGAAGATGACGACCTGGTCGTCGAAGCGTCGCCGGACGGCGGTCGGCAGCGTCGAGGCGGCCAGCTCGTCGTACAGCACGCCGGTGTACCGCTCGATGGCGGGCATCGTCGGGGCCACGAGGACGTCCAGGTTCGTAGCGGTCTCCTCGGCGAGGGCATCGCCCTTCACCCCGAGGAGCTTGGACCGCGCGGCGATCGGCTTGCGCATGGCGGCGCGCAGCGCCTTGGCCACGGTCAGGCGCCGGGGGTCGAGTGCCGGCCACGACAGGGTCCCGTCGGCCCAAGGGGGCCCGTCGCCTCCGGTGGCCTTGCCCTCGGAGGGCGGAAGCAGGATGAGCGGACCAGCGGAGGACACGGGGGTCGTTCTAGCCGGTGCGGAGCGCAGCGGACGACCGTCGCGTGCGCATCTGCCGGTGTCGGGCGTGCCCGTGTACGCACGCGACGGGTCTGTGGGGGCGAGCTCGGGCGTCGTCGATCAGGGGTAGCCGACCGAGTGCTTGGCGCAGCCCCAGCCGGAGTAGCCGACGGGCGCGACGTTGCCGTAGCCCTGCGTCGCGACGCGGTTGGCGACGACGATCTGCTGGTCGCGGGTCGCCTGGCCGGCGAGGGGGGCGAACTCGCGGCCGCCCCACGCGTCCCACGTGGTGTTGGCGAAGCCGACGCCGCCGCTGAAGCGGGAACCGGTCATCGACCAGTTGCCACCGGTCTCGCAGGCGGCCATGCGGTCCCAGTAGGAGTCGTCGGGAACGCCGGCGGGGCGCGCGGCGGCCGCGGCGTCGAGGGCGGCCTGGCGCTCGAGGGCGGCGAAGAACGCCTGCTCCTCGAGCTTGTCGAAGTACGCGGCCTCCTCCTCGAGGCGTTCGAAGTAGGCGAGCTCGGCGGCGGCGCGATCGGCTTCGGCCTGGAGGACGGCAGCCTGCTCGGCAGCGTGCTCGGCCGACGTGCCCGCATCGGCGGCCTCGTCGCCTTCTCCGGTGCTGCTCGGGTCGGACGGCGTGCGAGCGTCGGCCGGTTCGACCGATGCGATCGCCTCGGACCGGCCGAGGGTCTGTGCTCCGGCAGCGACCGCTCCTGCGCCGAGGAGGCAGGTGGCCACGAGGGCTACGGACGCGCGGAGGTACAGGTTGGGTTTCATGGGCGGGAATCACCTCAGGGGTGGGGGGTCGACGCTGCGGCGATCGAACATCGAGCCGACGGCCGCGCGGATCCGCTGTGTTGCGGTTGAGTTACGAACGTAACCACGTCACCACGGGACCGCGCGTCAATCGGGCCACTTTGTGACCCATCTCACAAAGTGAGGCGCTCATTATCCGGTCGCCGCCTCGACGCGCAATTCGAGGCATGTTCTGATTCCGGCGAGGTCCGGTGAGGTCGGGTGGTCGGGGGGCGCGATCGCCGGCCTGTCGCCGATCGCGGGTCAGAACATCGGCTCGACGGTCACCTGGATCAGGTGGGGTCCCGGCTCGGAGAAGGCCAGATCGAGCGCCGCGGTGAGCTCCTCGCCCGTCGTGGCGCGAGCTGCGGGAACCCCGAGGCCCTCGGCGATCGAGACGAAATCGAGGCTTGGGCGACCCAGGTCGACCATGTCGTGGGCCCGCGGGCCGCCGCCGCTGGTCCCGACCCGTCCGAGCTCCAGGCGGAGGATGGCGTACGCGCCGTTGTCGAACAGGAGCGTGGTCACGTCGAGCCCCTCGCGGGCCTGGGTCCACAGCGCCTGGATGTTGTACAGCGCGCTCCCGTCGGCCTCGAGGCACAGCACCGGCCGGTCCGGGCAGGCGACCGCTGCGCCCGTCGCCATCGGGAGGCCGTCGCCGATGGCGCCGCCCGTGACGCACAGCCAGTCGTGGCGTCCCGCTCCTGCGGTGAGCCCTGACACGAACAGGCCCGAGGTGTTGCCCTCGTCGGCGACGATGGCGTCGTCGGGCAACGTGGCTCCGATCGCCATGGCCACGCTCTGGGGCGTCAGCTCGCCCGTCGGCGGGTCGGGTCGACCGGGCTCCTTGCGCACAGCGGCGTCCTCGGGCGCGCCCACCGCCTCGGCGAGACGGGTCAGGGCATCGACGACGTCCGCGTCGCCGGTCGCCAGGACGTGGACCTCGCAGCCGTCGGGGACGAGGTCGCTCGCCCGGTCGGGATAGGCGAAGAACGTCACGGGCGAGGCGGCGTCGACGAGCACCAGGTGCTCGATCCCCTCGAGCTGGGCCTGGGCGAACTCGGCGAGGTACCCGAGCCGTTCGGGGTTGGGCACACCGGCTCCCCGGGTGATGCGAGCCGGGAAGGTCTCCGCGATGAGCAGCGAGTCCGTCGTGGCCGCGACGCTCGACGAGAGCACGAGGCCGTCCTCGAGCAGCGCCCGACCACCCACGAGGAGCGCGGACCTGGCATCGGAGCGCAGCACCGCGGCGAGCGCGTCGACGGTCGGCCCCGTGACGCGGCGCGGCACCGCAGCCAGCCGGGGTGGCGCGGAGCCCTCGGCCTCGGACCACGACACGTCGGCGGGCAGGATGAGCGTGGCGACGCCGCCAGGAGCGCTGGTCGCGGCGGCGACGGCCTCGGCTGCGTCGGTGGCGACCACGTCGCTCGTCGGGCTCGAGCGCACCCACTTCGACACGTTCGAGGCGAGCGCCCCGATGTCGGACTGGAGCGGTGCGTCGTACGCCGCGTGGGTCGTCGCATGGTCGCCGACGACGTTGACCACGGGTGACGATGCTCGCCGGGCGTTGTGCAGGTTGGCGATCCCGTTGCCCAGGCCCGGTCCCAGGTGCAACAGCGTGGCCGCGGGGCGACCCGCCATGCGGGCGTAGCCGTCGGCGGCACCGGTGGCGACGCCCTCGAACAGGGCGAGCACGCCGCGCATCTCGGGGACCTCGTCGAGCGCGGCGACGAAGTGCATCTCCGACGTGCCCGGGTTCATGAAGCAGACGTCGACGCCGCTGTCGACGAGCGTGCGGATGAGGGCTTGGGCGCCGTTCACGTGGGGTCCTCCGCCGTGGGGGGCTGGTCGGGTTTGGGCTGGCCGGGTTGGGGCTGGCCGGGTTGGGGCTGGCCGGTGTCGGGTTCGTCCTGGTGCGTGCTCGTGAACGCATGGGGATGGGGGAGCGG
>CAZGEF010000054.1:0-21082 GCA_964525005.1 uncultured Rhabdothermincola sp. | reverse complement strand
GCATGACCTCGACCGCTTCCGGCCGCATCGGCGTCGTGGCCGCGTGGTCGAGGTAGGCGACCTGGTCGGGGGAAGGCACCCCCACAGGCTACGGGTCGTCTCCGCGATCGCCGAACCGGCGCTCGCGAACCGGAGAGCCGGGGGTCGGCACTACCGCCAGTCCGGAGGGGGTGGCGGGAACGGGGCCCGACGACCGGAACCAGGCGCGGCCGAGGTCGCAGGTGGCGCAGGTGGCGCAGGTGGCGCAGGTGGCGCAGGTGGCGCAGGTGGCCAGCTGGACGGCGGGGGCGGCACGCCCGGTCCTGGACCCCAGCCGGGCTGGTACCCGACACCCGGATGGAGCCAGGAGGTGGGCGGCGGCGGTCGCGGCACGTACACCGCGCCGAAGCGCTGCTGGTAGGCCGACGCGACCGATTCGAGGTAGTGCTCGGGCAGCATCGCGGCAGGGGGAGGTTGGCCGAGCTGCGCCGCGACCGAGTCGCCGAGCGAGGCCGCCAACGACGCGCGGGCCGCGGGCGTGAGGCTGTCGACCCGGAGCAGGAAGGAGCGGATGAGCCCGTACTGCTCGGTGGTGAGCATCGAGATGTCGAGGGTGCGCACATACCGCTCGAAGCCCGGCAGCGGCGGGAAGCTCATCGACACCGCCTCGGCCGAGCTCGCCACCGCCGACCGCTCACGTAGGACGGCCGAGCCTGCGACGAGATCGCCGAGGCGCTGGTTCCGTCGGCTGCCCACGATCGAGAGCATGGCGATCGACCCGAGCGTGGCCCAGATCTCGACCAGTCCGAACATCGCCCGGATCGCCGCGTGCCGGAAGCGGATGGGGCCGCCCTCGATGGTGACGACTCGCAGCCCGAGCGCGGCCTTGCCCGGTGTGCGACCGTTGCAGAGCGACTCGAAGGCGGCGGGGTAGCCCACGAGGAGCAGGAAGACCATCGCCGTACCGATGATGATCGCCACGGTGCCCCCGACGTCGGCACCGCCGGCTGCCGCGAACCCGACCGCGATGGCGACGAGCCAGAACATCAGCACCTGGACGACGATGTCGAGCATCTCGGCGAGGATCCGCGACCCGGCCCCGGCGGTGTCGAAGTCGAGCACCACGGCCTCGGGGGTGACCACGCCGCTGACTCCGACCGAGAACTCCGTGGCGGTGCTCACATCGTCGTCTCCACTGCGCCGCTACCGTAGCGCCGGGCCTCGTCCCGGTACCCCGAAGGGGACCCGACACCGGTCCCGCGAAAGCACCTACCGACGCGACGACCGGCGGATCGGGCCATGGACATCGACCACTACATCGCCGACAACGAGCCGGGCTGGCGGCGCCTGGCCGAGCTGACGAGCAAGGCGCAGCGCCGCGTGCGCGACCTCGGACCGGGTGAGCTCGACGAGCTCCTCGCGCTCTACCAGCGCAGCTCGGCCCAGCTCAGCTACGTGCGCACGTACTACCGCGACCCGATCCTCACCGCCCGCCTCACCCGCCTGGTCGCGGCCGCATCCGGGGTCGTCTACAGCAAGCGCACCCGGTCGATGCGCGCCGTGTCCCGCTTCTTCGCGCAGACCTTCCCCGCCGCGTGCTGGTACCACCGCCGGGCCATCTCCGTCGCCGCGCTGGCCCTGTTCGTCCCCGCGATCGTGGTGGCGGTCTGGCTCCTGAACGACCCCGTGGCCATGGACGCCAGCGGATCGCCCACCGAACGCCGCCACTACGTCGAGGAGCAGTTCGAGCAGTACTACTCCGACCGACCCAGCGCCCAGTTCTTCACCGAGGTCACGTTCAACAACATCCAGGTCGGCTACACCGCGTTCGCCCTCGGCGGCCTGGCGTGCATCCCGGGCGCGCTCATCATCGGGTTCAACGGCGCGAACCTCGGGGCCGCCGCGGCGTGGATGATCTCGGAGGGCGACGCGCTCCGCTTCTGGGGCCTGATCCTGCCCCACGGCGCGCTGGAGCTCACGGCGATCGCCATCGCCGGAGGCGCCGGTCTGGCGCTGGGGTGGTCGTGGATCGCGCCCGGCGACCGAACCCGGGGCCGGGCGTTCATGGAGGAAGGCCGGCGGTCGGTCGTCATCGCGCTCGGGGTGAGCGCCGCCTTCGTCGCCGCCGGGATCATCGAGGGCTTCGTCACGGGCACCGGACTGCCCGCCGCGGTCCGCGTCGCGGTGGGCGTCGCCGGGTGGGGTGTCTTCATGGCCTACCTCGTCGTCCAGGGCCGCAAGGCGGCAGCCCTCGGCCTCACCGGGGCCATGGGCGAGGAGCCGATGCGGTCCGAACCTGGCCGGGACCTCGCTACAGGCGCCCGGTCGCCTTCACCTTGAGGTAGGCGTCGGCGAGGCGCCCGGCCAGCTCGCCGACGGGTGCGTCGACGACGGTGGCCCCCATCCCCCGGAGACGCGCCGTGGTGCGCCGACGCTCCTCGAGGGCGTCCATGGCGGCGGCCTTGCGGTAGGCGCCGGCTGCGTCCTCGGGTGCCGCCATCGCCCACCGCACCACCTCGGGGTCCTGCACCGCGGCGACCACCACGATGTGGCTCCTCACCACCATCGGCAGGGCGGGGAGGAGCGTCTCGGCCACCGCCTGCTCGACCAGGTCGGTGAACACGACGAGCATCGCCCGGCGGCGGAACCGGCTCAGCGTCTCGGCGAAGGCACCCCGGTAGTTGCTCTCGGCCAGCGCGGGCTCGAGGTCGTACATCGCCTCGGTGACCCGCGACAGCTGGCGCCGCGAGTGGCCGGGCGCCACCACGCCGCGGACCTCGTGGTCGAAGGCCACCAGACCGGCACGATCGCCGAGGGCCGTCGCCACGGTGGTCAGCATCATCACGGCGTCCATGGCGTGCTCGATGCGCGGCACGCCGGCGACGCGACCCGCCATGACCCGTCCGGCGTCGAGGAGGCTGATGACCGTCTGGTTCTGCTCGGCCCGGTACGTGCGCACGATGGCCCGCGACGACCGCGCCGTCGCGGCCCAGTCGATGCGCCGGAACTCATCGTCGACCGAGTACTCGCGAAGCTGGTCGAATTCGGTCCCGCTCCCCCGACCCTGCGCCGAACGCAGACCGATCTGCATCACCCGCGCCCGGTTGATGCGGAGCTCGGCCTCTTCCCTCGACCGGAACATCGGGTAGACCCGCAGCACCCGCGGCGCGGACCTCGGCCGCTGGCGCGATCCGAGCCCGAGCGGCCCGTCGATGCGCACCACCAGCCGGCTCATCACGTAGCGGCCCCGCCGCGACGGTGTGATCGTCGTGGTCGCCTCGTACGGCCGACCGGCACCGAGGCGGATCCTGTGCCGGCGGGCAACAGGGTGCAGGGACGGGGCGAGCTCGTCGGCGAAGGTGACCGTCACGGCCCGCGCCGACGTGGTGGTGAGCTCCCACCGGACCCGGGCGGTGCCGTCCAGAGCCACCACGGCAGGCAGGTACCGCTCGATCGTCACGTCACGGTCGCGGACGCCGGCGAACGCATCGACGACGGCGACGAGCACCAGGACCGTGTCGAGGGCGAGGAGCGCCCACCAGCTCCCGATCGCGGCCGCGACGATCGTGGTCACGGCAACGACGAGGGCGAAGCGCCGGGTGGGGATCGGCATCAGCGGGGGACAGGAACCGTGGCGAGGATGCCGTCGAGCACGCCATCGGCGGTGGCCCCCTCCAGCTCGAGCTCGGGGCGGAGCACGATGCGGTGACGGAGCGCGGGCTTCACGATGGCCTTGACCTCGTCGGGGGTCACCCAGTCTCGACCCGAGAGCCAGGCCCACGCCTTCGATGCGTGGAGCAACGCGGTCGCGCCGCGCGGCGACACGCCCAGTGCGAGCGATGGCGAGTCGCGGGTGGCCCGCACGACGGCGACCAGGTAGTTGAGGACGGGCTCCTCCACCCGGATCCGCGACACCGCCTGGCGCGCCCGGGCCAGGTCGTCCGCGCCGGCGACGGGACGGATGCCCGACGCCTCGATGTCGTGCGGATCGAGGCCCCGATCATGGCGGAACAGGATGCTCTGCTCCTGTTCGACCGACGGATAGCCGACTTCGAGCTTGAAGAGGAACCGGTCGAGCTGTGCCTCGGGAAGCGGGTAGGTGCCCTCGTACTCGACCGGGTTCTGGGTGGCGACGACGATGAACGGATCGGGCAGCGGATGGGTCGACCCCTCGATCGAGACCTGCCGCTCCTCCATGGACTCGAGCAGTGCGGCCTGCGCCTTCGGCGGCGTGCGGTTGATCTCGTCGGCCAGGAGCAGGTTGGTGAACACCGGGCCCTCGCGGAACCGGAAGGACGACGCCTGCGAGTCGAAGATGACCTGGCCGACCACGTCGGACGGCATGAGGTCGGGGGTGAACTGGAGGCGTTTGAAGTCGAGGTCGAGGGCGGCGGCGACGGCCTTCGCGATGAGGGTCTTCGCCGTGCCCGGCACCCCTTCGAGCAGCACGTGACCCCGCACGAGCAGGGCGGTGATGATCCCGCTCACCGTGCCGTCCTGGCCGACGACGACCTTGGCGATCTCACTCCGCAGCGCCGCGATCGGCACCCGCGGGTCCGGCTGGCCGGGACCGGGCGTCGCCGGGCCAGGCGTGCCGGGGTTCGATGTTCCGGGTTCATGGTCCATGGAGGATCTCCTTGCGCAGGTCGTCGATGTCCGCCGCGAGCTGGACGAGCTCGCGGTCGGTCGTCACGGGGCGGGAGCCCACGATGGTCGAGAGGTGGTCGCGGTCGATGCCGGTGCGGTCGGCGACGACGGCGGCGATCACGTCGGGCGGGGCATGGGAACCGAGCCCGAAGCGCTCGCCGAGGCGCCGGCGGAGGTCGGCCCGCAGAGCGCGCGCCGAACGGTCGGGGTCGTCGGACTGGTGGAGCAGCTGGCCCACCGCGGAGACCAGCTCCGATCCGGCCAACGCCACCGGCTGGGTCTCGACGATGGGTCGACCCACGCGCCGGGCCCGGAACCACGCGTAGGCGAGGAAGGCCAGGCTGAGCTGGACCAGCGCGACCTTGGCCCCCGTGCCCAGGGCATCGGTCAGGGCGCGGTCGCCGTCGATGCCGGTTCCGCCGTACTGGAGGATCGCGACGTCGACCGGCTCCGCGGCCTGGTCGTCGGCCGAGTCGTCGGCCTGGCCGTCGAGCTCGGATGCGGGCGAGGGCGTGAGGAGCAGGCCGGTGGCGAGCGCCGCGTTGTCGGCCTGGTCGAGCCACTCGTTGACGAACACCAGCGGGCCACCGACCGACACCACGCGGCCCCGGCCATGCACCTCCTCGACCACGAACGCGCCGTCGAGCGGACCGAGGTCCGATCGGGTGAAGCACGAGGACGCGTCGCCGAGCGGGTCGTCGGACACGTCGAAGGTCTCCGAGTACCCACCCGGCTCGACGCGGCGAAGTTGGCGCAAGGAGGCGATGTCGCACTCACCTCTGAGCACCTCCGAAGGTCGCAGAGCGAAGGCCGACCCGCCGGTGCCGCTGGCGAGCGGTGCGGACCACGTGCTGTACGGGTCGGCGACGACGAGGACCCCGCCGTTGGCCACCCAGTCGTCGACCACCCCGTGGTCGGCCTCGGCGATCACGTCGGCGAACATGAACGCGACGTCCGTGTCGGCCGACGGCAGGTTCGACGTGGTGTCGACCTCCGCTCCGAACGACTCGAGGAGCACCACCAGCCCACGGGCACCGCTCGGGCTCGTCGACGCCGGATCGAAGTAGGTGCCGTCCGAACCGCGACCGGGGCGGCCCGCCACCACGGCGACGACCACGAGCGCGACGACACCGAGGATCCACGGCAACGCCCTGGACCCCCGACCCGTCCGCGGTGCCGTCGCCCCGGCGGTGGTCGTCACGATGCTGCTCCGGCGAGCTCGTCGACCGCGCCCTCCGGCGCGGGGCCGCGCGCCCGGGACAGCCCGGCGAGCACGCGGGACCCATGGTCGCGAAACGTCCGGTTCTCCTCCGCTCCGGTGGGCAGGTCGCCGTACCAGGCGGCGTCGAACAGGGACGACGCCGCGTCGAAGTCACCGGCGACGGCCGGTTCGCGGCGTCGCACCTCGGCTCGGTGCTCGCCGGTCGTGCGTCCCGGCACGTCGCGCACGACGGCACGCTCCACGAGCTCGGCGACCAGCTCCCGGTAGCGGGCCCGCAGCGCAGCCTTCCAGGACCCCGCGGCCTCCAGGCGCTCGGCCTCGGCACGCCACTCGGCAGCGGTACGGGTCACGTCGCGGACGTCCGCGATCGCCGCCACCGACCGATCGCGCCGCAGGGACCGAACGAGGACGACGATCACCGCGGCCACCGCGACGACGCAGGCGCCGAGGACGATCCAGCTCAGGAACGAGCCCTGCCCACCGCTGAACAGGCTGGTGAGCAAGCCGCCCAGGCGCTCGAGGACCCAGTCGATCGCCCGGTCGACGAGCGACCGCTCCGGCGGGGCGAACTCCGCACGGCTGAGGATCTCGTCGGCCCGGGCGTTCGCCTCGTCGGGCGGCGGCACCGCCTGCCAGATCGATCCGGCCGGCACGTCAGCGCCGTCCCCGGAAGGCGGCGACGCGACGATGCGCGAGGTCGAACCCCTCGGTGCGGACCCGGATGTCGAAGTACAACAGCACCATCGTGGCTGCCAGGGCAGTCGCCGTGACGATCTCGGACGCGGCGAGGGCGACCGCGCTGCCGATCCAGTCGAACGGCGAGGGCGCGAGGTCGGCGAGAAAGACCGGGATCCGGCTCAGCATGATCGATCCCAACGCGGCGACCGTCGTCGCCAGGACGACGACCCAGAGCACGACGAAGTACCGGCGCCAGGCGAGCGACACCGCACGCTTGATCCCGGCGATCGGACCGGCCTGCTCGATCAGGATCACCGGAGCGACGAGGCAGAGCAGCGCCGAGACGAAGACCACCGGAAACAGGAGCATCACCGTCGAGACCGCCTTGACCGGCCACAGGAGCGCCCAGGCGACGACGAAGGCCCAGCCGCGGCGGAGCACCATCCTCACCGCGGTGCCCGTCGTGAGGTCGATGCCCTCGTGCCAGGCGACGACGAACGAGGCCACCACCCCGCCGATGAAGAACAGCGAGAGGGAGCTCAGCAGGTAGGCGGCGAGCGCGAGCACCAGGTCGGCGGTCTCCAGGTCGCCGAGGGCGCCGATGCCCCCGACGTCGTTGATCACGTTGGAGGCGGTGAGGTCCGACGTCGTGCGCCGAAAGGCATAGGCGGCGACGAGCCGGATCGGGATGACGAACACGGCCACCGCACCGAGGACCCGCGCCGGCCGGCGCTTGACCACGTTGTAGGCACCGTCGAGGAGATCGGAGATCGTCAGCGGGACGAGCGGGGCGGGGGGCGCCGGCACCCGGACCGCCTCGCCTACCTCGCCGGGATCCGCCTCGGCATCGGAGACCTCCGCCGACCACGGGATCCCCCGGCCCTGCGACGGTCGATGCACCTCCTCCGCGCTCTCGACGTCCACGTGGTCCTCTCGGTCTCTCCGTGCCGACCATCGGTCCGCCCGTGCGCCGACCGCCGGGAGCGACAGCGGCACCACCAGCCATTGTGGCGCGCCACACTGGCCTGATGGATGGCTACCGCCCCGAGACCTACGGCGACGGGTTCGCGGACGTCTACGACGAGTGGTACGCCGACCTGCCCGATCCGCGCGGGTGCGCACGTCACCTGCGCGGCCTCGTCGGGGCCGGGCCCGTGCTCGAGATGGGTGTGGGCACCGGGCGCGTGGCCGTCGCGCTGCGCGACGAGGGCACCGCGGTGATCGGGCTGGACGCCTCGTCGGAGATGCTCACCGTGCTCCGGTCCAAGGACGGCACCGGGGTGCGTCCGGTGCTCGGCGACATGGCCGTGCTGCCGTTCCGCTCGGCGACCGTGCCGGGTGTGGTCGCCACGTTCAACACGCTCTTCAACCTCACGACCGAGTCCGCCCAGCGGTGTTGCCTCGCCGAGGTAGCCCGGGTCCTGCGCCCCGACGGGGTGCTCGTCGTCGAGGCGATCGTCGCGCCCGACCCACCGGAACGGGTCGACGACGTCTCCGTGCGGGCGATCTCGGTGGACCGACTCGTGCTCACGGCCTCGGTGCTCGACCCGGCCACGCAGACCATCGCGGGACACCACGTCGAGATCACGGCATCGGGCAACCGCCTGCGGCCCTGGATGCTCCGCTACCTCACGACCACCCAGCTCGACGAGCTCGCCGACCACGTCGGGCTGCGCCTCGAGACCCGCTGGGCCGACTGGGACGGCGCGCCGTTCGATCCCGACGGCCACCTCCACGTGTCGACCTACCGACGCACCTGACCTACCGACGCACCTGACCGGCCGACGCACCTGGGCGACCGACTCCCGGGCGATCGGTCAGGCGGGCGATCGGTCGGGAGGTGGAGGTATGCGGTGCGCCAGCTCGTCGACGAAGGCCTCGGCGGGCTCGCCCCGCATGATCTCGATGTCGATCTCGGCCGACGACGCCATGGCGATCCGCAGGATCTCGCCGAACCCGCCCGCGCCGAGCTCGACGCCCCGGATCGCGCCGAGAGGCACGTCGCCGATGTAGTCCTTGGGCTTGCCGGAGAAGCCGAGCGACCAGATGAGCAGTCGGTGCTCGGTGAGGACGATCGCCATCTGGCGCGCCGACGGGAACTCGACGACGGCATCGGGATCGGGTGGCGGCATCGCCACGCCCGCGGGTGGGCCCTCGAGGTGCGGTGACAGCTCGCCCTGGCCAAGCGTCGCGATGCCGCCGGTGGCGAGCGGCGTCGGCGGCACCATGCCGTTCCAGTTCACCTTCACCGCGCTGATCGCGGTCTCGCCCTCCGGTACCTGCTCGGCTGCGAACTGCATGAGATCGAGCTTGGCCATGTCGCCTCCTGGACGTCGCCGGATCCGGCTTCCGGCGAGCGTAGTGAGCGGCGGCGAGCCGTGCGTACGATCTCGCCGTGTCTCGCATCCGCGTCTCGACCATCATCGCCCTGCCGCCCGACGCGATCTGGGAGATGCTCGGCGACGTGGCCCGCCACGTCGAGTGGATGGAGGATGCGGTCAGCATCACCTTCACCTCGGATCGGCGGTCGGGCGTAGGCACCAGCTTCGACTGCATCACGAGGGTGGGGCCGATCCGGCTGGCCGACCGCATGGAGATCACCGAATGGGAGCCACCCCACGCGATGGGAGTTCGTCACGTCGGTGCCGTGACCGGCGCCGGCGTGTTCACCGTGGCGCCACGGGGTCGCGACGCCAGCCTCTTCACCTGGACCGAGGAGCTGTCGTTCCCCTGGTGGCTGGGAGGCCCCGTCGGCGCCCTCGCCGGCCGACCGGTGCTCGCCCACATCTGGACGCGCAACCTCGCCAACCTCCGCGCCCTGGCCGAGCGCTGACGACGCCGTCGGCCCGACCAGCCGATCCCGCGGTCAGCGCCAGAAGTCGAGGAAGCCGAGCACCGGGTCGGCCCACTGCGACGCCGCCCAGATGCACCCGGCGAACAGCACCACGGTGATGGCGGCGCACGCCGCGACGCCCGCCCACGCGCTCTTGATCCGCTTGTCCAGGTCGAAGATCAGCCACCCGGCGAGGAGGCCCCCGACGAACCCGCCCAGGTGCCCGCCGAAGGAGATGCCCGGCAAGAAGCTGATGACCAGGTTGAGGACGAGCAGGCCACCCAACCCCGAGGTCATGGGGTTGATGCCTCGCGAGCGCTGGAAGGCGAACGCCGCACCGAAGAGCGCGAACACGGCGCCGGACGCGCCGACGGTGACGCTCTGCGGCGAGATGAGCAGCACCCCGAACGCGCCGGCGACGAGGCCGGTCACGTACAAGGCGAGGTAGCGGGCCCGGCCCAGCGCGGGCTCCAGCTGGCTGCCGATTATCCACAGCACCACCATGTTCATCGCCAGGTGGATCAGCCCCCCGTGGAGGAACCCGCTGGTGACGATGCGCCACCACTCGCCCGCCGCCACGCCGACCGTGGGGACCCACTCGAAGCCGGCACCGCGCACCGCGTCGCCGGTGGCCACCAGCCAGCCCTGCTCGGACACGCCGCCGCTCAGGTTGCTGCTGTTGAGCAGGTTCGCCGTGCTGGTCGAGGTCGCCACCTGCGCGACGAAGGCCACCACGTTGACGGCGATGAGCACGATCGTGACGATGGGGCGCTTCGTCAGGCTGTCCGGCGTGACCACCTGCTGGGCACCCCGCTGGGCGCACTCGGGACAGTGGAACCCGACCGAGGCCTGCACCATGCAGCTCGGACAGATCGGGCGGTTGCACCGCTGGCAGCTCACCCCGGCCCGACGGTCGGGGTGGCGGTAGCAGGTGACCATGCCCTGTTCCGGACGGGTTGGGACGGCGCTCACCGCAACGACGCTATCGGCCGGGCACCGGGTCTCGAACCGACCGGGGCGGCTCGGTGCTCCCGATGGGTCAGCGGCCGGTGAAGGTCGCCTTGCCCGGACCGGATTCGCGGAAGCTCTCGACACCGATGCCGGCGTCGTTCGTCCCGAGCACCTCGACGAAGACCTCCTGCTCCAGATCGAGACCCGCGTCGAGCGACCCGTCGAGCCCCTCGTCGATCGCTCGCTTGGCCAGGCCCAGTGCCGCGCTCGGCCCCTTGGCGAGCTCGGTCGCCTTCTTCATGGCCGCCGGGAGCACCTCGGCGGACGCGACCACCCGGTCGACCAGGCCGATCTCGAGCGCCTCGGACGCACGGACCTGGCGACCGGAGAAGATCAGGTCCTTGGCGACCGACGGGCCCACCAGCCGGGGCAGCCGCTGCGTGCCGCCGCCGCCGGGGATGATGCCGAGGTGGATCTCGGGCTGACCGAGGCGAGCCGTGTCACCGGCGATGCGGAAGTCACAGGCCAGCGCCATCTCGCACCCGCCGCCCAGGGCGAAGCCGTTGATCGCCGCGATCGTGGGACGGGGCAGCGCGGCGAGCGCGTCGAGCGCCGTGCGGAACGCGGCACCGACGCGACGGGCTCCGTCCGGACCGTCGAGCTCCGAGATGTCGGCACCCGCCGCGAAGATCCGGTCGTTGCCGGCGACCACGACGGCGCCGGGCGGGTCGTCCGCCAACTCGGCGACGACCTCGGCGAGCTGGGCGAGCAACGCGGTCGACAACGAGTTCACCTTGCCGTTGTCGAGCCGGACCAGCGCCACGCCGGCGTCATCGCGCTCGACGGTGACGAGGCGGCCGTCGCGGCCGTCGCGGCCGTCGCCCGGAGCGGAGGGGAGCGGGTTGTCGGTCATGACCCGGACGGTAGCCCCGCGATGACGCGAGACTCCCGTCCTCGGCAATCGACAGCCAGATGCCAGTTCAACAGACCCAGACCGGCGAACCCACCCGCTGCGTCGACCCTCGAAGGAGCGAACAACGTGATCAAGGAATTCAAGGACTTCATCATGCGAGGCAACGTCGTCGACCTCGCCGTCGCCGTCATCATCGGTGCCGCCTTCACCACCGTCGTCAACTCGCTCGCCAACGACATCCTCCTCCAGATCGTCGCGGCGATCATCGGCGAGCCCAACTTCGACACGATCAGCCTCGGCATCAACGGCACCGAGATCTACTACGGCAAGTTCATCACCGCCCTCGTGAACTTCCTCATCGTCGCCGGGGTCGTGTTCGTGGTCATCAAGGCGCTCAACTCGCTCACCCAGATGCGCAAGAAGGACGAGGAGGACGCCGCCGAGGCCGAGCTGACCGAGCTCGTGCTCCTCACCCAGATCCGTGATGCCCTCGTCACGTCCGACCGCGACGAGGACTGATCAACACAGGCTCCGAACTGGCAGGGAGACCTCGTCGCATACGACGGTTTCGACCTGCCAGTTCGGATGGTGCCAGGTCAGATGAGGCGGTCGGCGGCGGACCACGGGTCGAGGTCGCCGGCCGCCACCGCCGCGGTCACGTCGTCCCGGTCGTCGCCCGCGGCGCGAGCCCGCTCGGCGAGACGGGCCATCACGATGCGCTGGAGCTCGGCCTCGTGGCGCCGGCGGCGGCGCACGGCGAGCTCGCCGCTGTCCACGAGCCAGTCGCGGTGGCCGCGGATGGCCTCCCACAGCTCGGCGACGCCCTGGCCCGTGGTCGCGACGGTCGAGACGATGGGCGGCGTCCATCCCTGGCGCGGAGCCAGCTCGAGCGCCGAGGCGAGGTGACGGATCGTCTCGGCGGTGCCGTCCCGGTCGGCCTTGTTCACCACGAAGACGTCGGCGATCTCGAGCAGGCCGGCCTTGTTCGCCTGCACCTCGTCGCCCCAACCGGGGTTCACCACCACGACCCGGGTGTCGGTCGCCTCGGCGACCTCGACCTCGACCTGGCCCACCCCCACGGTCTCGACGACGACCCACGGGAACCCTGCGGCCGCGAGCACCCGCACGGCCTGCGGTGCCGCCATCGACAGGCCCCCGAGGTGGCCGCGGGTGGCCATCGATCGGATGAAGACGCCGTCGTCGAGCACGTGGGCGTCCATCCGGATCCGGTCACCGAGGATCGCACCGCCGGTGAAGGGCGACGAGGGATCGATGGCGAGCACCGCCACCCGCTCGCCACCGCGCCGGATCTCGCCGAGCAGGGCGCCGGTGAGCGTCGACTTGCCCGCACCCGGCGCTCCGGTGATGCCGACCGTGGCGGCGGCGCCGCTGGCCTCGAAGGTGGCCCGACCGACCTCGTGGGCTCGGGGCCCACCTCGCTCCGCCAGCGACAGGAGCCGGGCCAGCGCACCCCGGTCGCCCTGTACCGCCCGCGCGACCAGGTCGGCGATCTCATCGGGCTCGGAACCGAGTACGCGGGACGGGTCGGTCACGCTCCGACGCTATCGGGCGGCTCAGAGCGAGACGGGCGTCTCCGCAGGCTCGACGTCGGCGACGGGGCTCGATGTGCGGCCCCCGGCCGCTGCCGCGAGGGGATCCCCCTCGCCCATGCCGATCTGGCCCACCTCGATGACCTCGGTCACGCCCGGCACGCGGTCCTTGAGGATGCGCTCGATCCCGGCCTTGAGCGTCTGGGTGCTCGCCGGGCAGGACACGCACGCGCCGACCAGCTCGACCGACACCAGACCGGAGTCCTCGTCGACGTCGCGTAGGAAGATGTCGCCGTTGTCGGCCTGGATGGCGGGGCGGATGACCTCGATGACCTCTTGGACCTTGGTGCGCATGACCTCTCCAGGGTGCCCGATGCACGGACCGGGAACCAACCTCACCGTGATCAGCCACATTCCCGGCTCACCGTGATCAGCCGCATTCCCGGCCACGACCCGAACTGGCAGGCAATGTCCGTCGCATCCGACGCCTTCGACCTGCCAGTTCGCTGGGGATGGGCGCCGGGGTGCGTCGGTGGGGTCAGGCGTTCACCGCGATGTCGACCCCGATGCCCTGCAGCTTGGCGACGAAGTGCTCGTAGCCCCGATCGAGGTGGTGGGCGTCGGAGATCGTCGTCTCGCCGTCGGCGCGCAACGCGGCGACCACCATGGCGGCGCCCGCCCGGATGTCGTGGGCCCGCACCGGCGCGCCCGACAGGCGATCCTCGCCCCGGATCACGGCGTGGTGCCCCTCGGTGCGGATGTCAGCGCCCATGCGCACCAGCTCGTCCACGTAGCGGAAGCGGCCTGAGAAGAGGTTCTCGGTCACGATGCCCACACCGTCGGCGACGCTGAGCATCGCGGTGAACAGCGGCTTGTAGTCGGTCGCCAGGCCGGGATACGGCAGCGTGGCGACGTCGACCGAGCGCAGCCGCGACGGAGCCAGCGCCCAGATGCCCTCGTTGTCGGGTGAGATCCGCACCCCCATCTCGCCCAGCTTCGACACGAACATCGCCATGTGATCGGCCCGAGCGCCCTCGACGGTGATCTCGCCCCCCGCCACCGACACCGCGGCGAGGAACGTCGCCGCCTCGATCCGGTCGGGGATGACCGTGTGCTCCACCGAGTGGAGCTCCTCGACCCCCTCGATCTGGATCGTGCTCGACCCGGCACCGAGCACCTGCGCTCCCATCCGGTTGAGGAAGGCGGCCAGGTCGGCGATCTCGGGCTCGCGCGCCGCGTTGTCGATCACCGTGGCCCCCTTGGCGAGCACCGCGGCCATGAGGATGTTCTCGGTCGCTCCGACGCTCGGGAAGTCGAGCAGGATCCGCGTGCCCACCAGCCGGTCGGCCGTAGCTTCGATGTAGCCGTGGGACTGCTCGAAGCGGGCGCCGAGCTCCTCGAGGCCGCGCAGGTGCATGTCGATGGGCCTTGATCCGAAGTCGTCGCCGCCGGGCAGGGCCACCCTCGCCCGGCCGTAGCGGGCGAGCAACGGTCCGAGCACCACGATCGACGCCCGCATGCGCTCGACGAGCTCGTACGGCGCCTCGGGCACGAGATCGGGCTCGTGCACGATGTGGAGCTCACCCGAGCCGGGACGGGTCACGGTCATGCCCATCTGGGCGAGCAGGTCACCCATCCAGGCCACGTCGAGGATGTCGGGGACGTTGTGCAGCACGTAGCCACCGGGAGCGAGAGCCGTGGCGGCCATCAGCTTCAGCACCGAGTTCTTGGCGCCGCTCACCTTGACGCTGCCCTCGAGCAGCCCCGAGGGGCGGATGGTCACGCTCTGCACGCGGCCAGTATGGCGCGCCCCCGAGGCCGCACGACTCGTATGCTCCAGCCCGCGTGGCCCAGCTCGTCCTGACCCATCCTCCGCTCGCCGACGAGACCGCCGACGCGCATCGCACGGCGCGGCTGCTCGACCCCCGCGACGACGTCGTCGCGGAGCGCGAGGTCGCACCCGGTCGATTCGGGCTCGCCGACGGACCCTTCACCCGATGGGAGCGGTCCGTCGTCCGGCGCGACGACGGATCGGTCCTCGAGACGGTCTCGTACCGGCTCGCCATCCCGCTGTGGTCGATCGTCTTCGCACCGTTGCTCCGGCGTTGGCTTCGCCACGGTGCCCGGGAGCAGGCCCCCGCCCAGACCCCGGCCGTCGACGCGCCCGCCCGACGCTCCATGCCCTGGTGGGCACCACCTCAGCGACTCGATGCCCGGGCGTCGACCACGCTGGGCCTCCTGGCCTCGGTGGCGCTCGTCGCCGGGTACCTCGGCACGCTGCTCACCCAGACCAACACCTACGCGAAGTCCGACTTCGGGTCGACCGACGGCGAGGTCGGCACCATGCTCGCCACCGTGCGCGTGGGCGCCCTCCTCGCGCTGGTCATCGTGGCCATGGCCGACCGCCGGGGCCGGAGCCGCATCCTCACGATCACCTCGGTCGGTGCGTGCGTGCTCACCGCGACCGGAGCCCTCGCCCCGGGGTTGTTCTGGCTGGGGGCGAGCCAGACCCTCGCCCGGGCGCTGTCGACCGCCATGGCGCTGCTGGTCAGCGTCATGGTCATCGAGGAGACGCCCGCCGGCGCCCGGGCCTACGCCATCTCGCTGCTGACGATGTCGGCGGGCCTCGGCGCAGGGATGTGCGTGATGCTCCTGTTCATCGGCGACCTCGGCGAGGGGGGCTGGCGGGTCCTCTTCCTGGTGCCGCTGCTCGCCGTCCTGCCGCTGGCCCGGCTGTGGCGGTCGCTACCGGAGACGAGGCGCTTCCAGGCCACCGCGATCGACCCAGGCGCCCCGACCCACCCAGGCACCCCGACCGACCCAGGCACCACCCGTGGCCGCGATCGGGGATCAGGCCGCCGGGGATCAGGCCGCGGACCATCGGGGCGGCGGAGACCAGCTCGATGGACGCGGTCGCACCTCGGGCGGCTCGTGCTGCTCTCGGCGTCGGGCCTGTGCCTCGCCCTGTTCGTGTCGCCCGCCGCCGGGTTCCAGAACGAGTACCTCCGCTCCGAGCACGGCTACGTGGGCTGGCAGATCACCCTGTTCACCATCTGCACGAACACGCCGGCCGGCCTTGGCATCCTCGTCGGCGGCAAGCTCGCCGACATCCACGGACGGCGACGCATCGGCGCCATCGGCGTCGCGGCAGGTTCCGTGCTCACCGTCGCCATGTACCTCGGCTCGGGATGGACCATCTGGGCCTGGTCCCTCGGCGGTGCGGTCCTCGGCGCGATCGCGGTGCCCGCCCTCGCGGTCTACGGCCCAGAGCTGTTCCCCACCACGAGCCGGGGACGGGCGAACGGGATCATCAACCTGTTCAGCGTGGCGGGATCGGCGGCGGGGCTCCTGGTGGTGGGGCACCTCGCCGACACCCTCAGCGGCGGCCTACCCACCGCGGTGGCCTGGATGGCGCTCGGGCCCCTCCTGGTGGTCGGGTTGATCCTGGTGCTCTACCCCGAGACGGCGTCGCTCGAGCTCGAGGAGATCAACCCCGAGGATGCTCCGCTCACCAGGGGCATGCTCGAGCTGGACGGCCTCGACCTCTGATCCGGCCCGAACGACCCGAACGAGCTGAACGACCCGAACGACCCGAACGGCCCGAACGACCCGAACGACCCGACCGTCGAGCTGACCGGAGCCGGTCACCACGGGTCGCTACGCTTGCCGACCGTGTCCACTCCATCGACCACCACCCGCACCGCCCGCCTGGCCGGCCTCGTCATCGCTCTCGTGCTCCTCGCGGGGGCCTGCGGCGGATCTGACAAGCCCACGATCGACGCGTCGCAGCAGGCCGACACCACCACGACGACCGAGCGATCCGGGTGCAACACCGCAGAGGTCGCGGCCGAGCCCTTCCACGTGGCCACCGCGAAGCCGACGCTCGCCGCCACCGGCCTCGACATCTACGAGGCCGCGGGCGACACGACTCCGGTCGACAACCTCGACGTCCCCCGCCTCACCGACACCGATCCCCCCGTCGAGGTGCCCTTGGTGTTCCTCGTCAAGGACGAGCCCGAGGACGACTGCGCGTGGATGGAGGTCTACCTGCCCACCCGTCCCAACTTCAGCACGGGCTGGATCCAGCGCTCCGACGTCGACGTCACGGGCCACGACAACCGCATCGAGGTGAGCCTCGGTGCCTTCAACCTCAAGTTCTACAAGGGCGACGAGCTCGTCATGGACGTGCCCATCGCCGTCGCCATGGAGGACAAGCCGACGCCGGGCGGCACCTACTACACGACCGAGCTGCTCAAGCCCCCGGACCCCAACGGCATCTACGGGCCCTACGCCTTCGGCCTGTCGGGCCACTCGGACGTCGTCACGACGTTCAACGGCGGCGAGGGTCAGCTGGGCATCCACGGCACCAACCAGCCCGAGAAGATCGGCTCGCAGGTCAGCCACGGCTGCATCCGCATGCTCAACGAGGACATCACCACCCTCGCCGAGAGCGTCGACACGATCTACGGGGTCCCGGTGCAGGTCAACCCCTGATGCGCCCGGCCGGTACCCGCCGGGCTCGACGGGTGTGGGCCGCCGCCTCGATCGGTGCCCTGCTCGTCGCGGCAGGGGCCTGCGGGTCCGACCCGAGCGCCCGGGAACCAGCCCCGGACGGCGAGGCATCGACCGTGGTCCCCGGGGCGTCGGCGAGCACGGTCGCCGCGGCCGCGGCCCTGCTCCCCCCGCCTGATCCCGGCCAGGCACTGCCACCCAACGACGTCGGCACGCTCCGACGCCTCTACGACCCTGCGCTCGCCGCCCTGGGCCTCCGTCTGACCCGGGGCGCGCTCATCGACACGTCGGGTGACAGCTACATGCCCTCCGACTCGGGCACGCACCTCGCGCTGTACGTCGAACCCCTCGACGACACCTACACCCCGGCCGACTACGTCGAGGGGCTGTGGACGGTGTCGGCCCTCGTGACACCTGACGTGTTCGCTCGCTGGTCGGGCGTGGCGTCGTACGACATCTGCCAGGAGCCTCCCCCGTCGGTGGACGACGACAAGGATCCCCTCCCGTACACGCAGATCAACCTCACCCGTGCGGAGTCCGCCGCCTTCGACTGGGCGTCGGGGAGCCTGCCGGTGCTGCTCGCCGCGGCCCGGACCAGCGGCGACTTCGACCTCGTCGTCGCCAAGGAGGTCCGCACCACGCCGCAGTACCAAGCGGCCAACTCGGCGGCCTCCGAGCTGATCAGGAACGGCCCGCCGACGTCCTCGTCCACCACGTCCGGCGGCTGACCCGGCACCCGGTGAGGCCGGGGTACGCCGAGGGCCGTCAGCGCAGCGAGGCGAGCCAGTCGACGACCGCACCGGCGACGGCGTCGTCCTGGTTCTTCGGATCGTGGCCGCCCGCCAGCCACACCTGGGTGACGGGGCCGGCGATGGCCGTGACCGCCTCGTCGAGCTCGGCCGGTGAACCGAACGGGTCCTTCTCGCCCGACACGAACAGGCACGGCACCTCGAGCGACGAGAAGTGATCGGTGCGCAGGTTCTCGGGCTTGCCCGGTGGGTGCAGCGGATAGCTGAGGAGCACGAGACCGGCGGCCGGCAGTCCCTCGGCCACGGCCATCGAGCACATGCGCCCGCCGTACGAACGACCGCCGAGCACGAGCCCACCCGGCTCGACGCCGGTCTCGGCGACGAAGGTCCCGGCATCCTCGACGAGCGACGCGATGGCCTTCGGCGCTCGATCGGGGGCCTTGCGGCCCTCCTTGCGGTACGGGAAGTCGACGCGGGCCACCGGTAGCGGGGCGACGGCGTCCTCGACGGCGACCAACGTGTGGTGCGTGCGATCGGCACCGGCACCCGGCGTCAACAGCAGTGCCTCCGGGCGTGCAGCCCGGGGGCGCGTCTTCGACGAAGGTGCCGGCGAGGTCATCGACCGAGGAGGATACGTCGCGCCGCGGTGAGCTCGGCGATGCGCTGCGCCGCGTCGTCCTCGGTTCCTCCGTGGTCCGGGTGGGCCGAGCGCAGGCGCTCGCGGAACCGGGCGAGGACCTCGACCCGGGGTGGGGGCTCCCATCGGTCGTCGGCGGCCTCGGGCGACGCGAACCCCAGCATCGCCATGGCCCACTCGACGGGTCGACCGGCCTGGTGGTCGAACGCGCCCACGTCGAAGCGACCGCCCGTCCCGCCGAGCCCCGAGACGAGATCCGGGCCGATGGGTCCGCGCCAGCGCAGGGCGCGGCGGATCGCGGCCACGACCACGTGGCGATGCTCGTCGTCGATGCCTGCTGCGGCGT
This sequence comes from uncultured Rhabdothermincola sp., assembly GCA_964525005.1. GTDB lineage: Bacteria > Actinomycetota > Acidimicrobiia > Acidimicrobiales > Acidimicrobilacustridaceae > CAZALT01. The sequence goes on along the minus strand of CAZGEF010000054.1, from coordinate 2,065 downwards.
ACAGCGCGCCGAGCACGGCCTGCGCGGGTGTACAGGTCTGGTCGAAGTCGAACTCGAGCTGCTCACCCCAGCCGCACAGGGCGAAGCTGCTGCGCTGGAGCCCGACTCGATCTACCTGGAGGCGGTTGCGGAGACGGGGTTGGCTGATGCGGCGACCGCGGTCGACGTCGAGCGTCAGGGCGGCGAGCTCACCGTGCAGCTCGTCGTCGATGGCCGATGCGTTCGCCGCCACGATGCCGCAGAGCAAGATCCCGCCGAAGCCGGGGGGCGGTGCGACCGGGAGGCTGAAGTCGCCCAGCGCGACCCGCCGCGTCGGGGCGATGGCCCGTGAGTGGAAGATGTCGATGCGGGCCAGCACCCGGTCACGCTAACGCCGGACCAGGGGACTCAGACGTAGTTGCGCACCAGCGCGCGCAGCTCGGCGGCCCGCTCCTCGATCTGGTCGTCGCTCTCGTCGTCGTCCTCGATGGCGCCGCGCAGGGTGGTGGCCTGCACCACGATGTCGTTCCACACCGCAGGAGCGAAGCCGAACGGTACGTCGAGGGCGGCCAGCGCCTTGGCCGCCGCCACCAGCCCCAGCACGCCATCGGCGTTGCGGGCGTGCTTGCGCAGCCGATCCACGGCGTCGAACAGATCGGACAGCGCAGCCTGGGCGTCGAGCCCCGATGCCGCGTCGGCATCGAGATCGGGGGCGAGCGCATCGGGGAACTCGATCGAATCGAGCAGCGCCTCGATGCGCTCCTCGTCTTCGCCGAGGACCACGAGGTCGCCCTCGTAGGTGTACTCGTGCGGGATGCCGAGCCGGTCGAGGCCCTCGGTGAGCCGGGAGACCTCGGCGTCGGTCCACTCCCCCAGCTCGTAGACGAGCTTGGGCGCGTCCGGGTCGAGCACCGCGTCCTCGAGCCCCAGCGCCTGGCCGATCAGCGGCTCGGCGGTGGACCGGGCGCCCTTCGGGAGCACGAGGTTGGTGCCCTCCCACACCCGGGGGATGTCGTTGCCGCCGAGCAACTGGTCGGCGAGCGTCCGCTCCTCGGCCGACAGCTCGTGGAGGGCGTAGACGACCTGACCGCCGCGCTCGACGATCTCGATGCCGAGGTCGTCCCCCACGAGGTCGTCCCCGTCGAGGTCGGCCCCGTCGAGATCGGCCCCGTCGAGATCTGGGCCGTCGGCGATCGACGCCGCGGGGCCGCCCTCGCCCAGCAGGACCCCGCAATCGGGGCAGCGTCGAACGGACTCGATGAACTCGTCACCGCACTTGGGACAGCGCTTGGTCGCCACGGCGGCAGAGCTTTACACAGCGATCGGGTCCGGGATACGTCTGGCGCCGCGTTCCTCGCGTGTCGACCAGAAGTGCCAGAACACGAGCGCGCTCAGCAACGCCGCGAACGTGCACCAGAGCGAGGAGTAGGCCGCGGCCTGGATCGCCGCCGCGGCCGACATCGCGACGAAGTTGCCGACACCGAACCATCGGACGTACTTCCACGTCGAGATCCACGGGGCGAGGCACGTGGTGATCACATAGGGGAAGGCGAGGATCCACGACGGTTCGAACGGCAGCACGTAGTTGAGCGAATGGCCGACGATCGACACCTCGGTGCCGTCCTTCAACGTGTGCCAGGCCATGAACGCGCTCAGCAGCACCCCCATGGCGATGAAGGGCACCAGTTGGCGTCGGCGACGGTCGTTGCGTTCGATCAGCCAGACCGAGAACGGCAACCACGTCGGCAACAGCGCCCAGGCGAAGAGGATCCAGTAGTGCACGCCCCACCCGTCGAGGACGGTGTCGGCCGATCTGTCGAGCTCCAGCCAGGTGACGCCCTCGAGCGCCTGGTGGGCGGCGAAGGCCAAGGGGAGCGCGGCGTACGGCAGCTCCTTGGGCGACCTCACGAGCGGAAGCGTGGCCAGGCCCCACGCGCCGACGACGGCCGCTCCGGTGAAGCTCGCCTCCGCGCTGAAGCACATGGATCGAGACGCTACCGACCCTCGTTCTCCCGGGCGCGCACCTGCCGTGGACCCGACGGGGTGACGCGCATGACGGGGTGACAGGGGTACGGGGGGTACGGGG
>CAZGEF010000053.1:0-21092 GCA_964525005.1 uncultured Rhabdothermincola sp. | reverse complement strand
CACTCGGCACCGTCGCGCCGGGCAAACCGCTGCGCGAAGGCCTCGACCGCATCCTGCAGTCGGGCATGGGGGCGCTCATCGTGGTGAGCGACGGACCCGAGGTGCTCAACATCTGCTCGGGTGGTTTCCTGCTCGACGCGGCCTACAGCCCGCAGCGCCTCTCCGAGCTGGCGAAGATGGACGGTGCCATCATCGTGTCGCCCGATGCGAGCCGCATCGCTCGGGCCAACGTCCACCTGGTGCCCGACTCGAACATCCCGACGTCGGAGACCGGAACCCGCCATCGCACCGCTGAGCGCGTCGCTCGGTCCATCGCGGTGCCGGTCATCTCGGTGTCCGAGGACATGCAGATCATCGCGGTCTACGCGGGTGATCAGAAGCACCAGCTCGTCCCGATCCCCCGACTGCTGGACCGGGCGAACCAGGCGTTGCAGACCCTCGAGCGCTACCGCCTCCGCCTCGACGAGGTGGCCGCCGAGCTGTCGGCCCTCGAGGTGGAGGACGCGGTCACCATCCGCGACGTCGTCGTGCTGTTGCAGCGCACCGAGATGGTGCTGCGCATCGCCTACGAGATCGAGGACTCGATCGTCGAGCTCGGTGACGACGGTCGCCTGGTACGCCTCCAGCTCAACGAGGTGCTGGCCGGCGTCGAGGACGAGCGCCGCCTGGTCCTCGTCGACTACTTCCACGAGGACACCGACTGGCACCTCGAGGAGGCGTTGGCGACGTTCGCCGACCTCGACACGGAGGACCTCGTCGACCTCAAGAAGGTTGCCGGGGTCCTGCACCTTCCCGAGGGGGTCTCGGATCTCGACGCACCGCTGCAACCCAAGGGCCATCGACTGCTGGCGCGCATCCCGCGCCTACCCGAGTCGGTCGTCGACCACATCGTCGACCGGTTCGGCAACCTGTCCAAGATCATGCGGGCCACCATCGACGACCTCGACGACGTCGACGGCGTGGGCGAGACCCGGGCCAAGGCCATCAAGGAGGGCCTGTCCCGGCTCGCCGAGTCGAGCATCCTCGATCGCTACAGCTGATCGTGAGCCGGTTTCGGGGCGTGGTGCCGTTCGGCGCGCTCCGAAGTGGTGAAGTGGCTACGCTCGCGGACGATCGTCGACCGGCGGTCGAGCGTCTGATGGCCCTGCCCTTCGGCGCTGAACAGCGATCGGTGTTCCTGCCGCACGTCCTGTCGTGTGGCCCGGCGCAGGTCGAGAACGCAACGAGCCGGAGGTTCAGATGAAGAAGTCGATCGTGGGCGGCGCCGCCGCCCTTGTGGTGGCCATCGGGATGATCGCGGCGCCTGCCTCCGCGGGGATTCTCGTGCTGGGGAACATGGTCGTGACGCCCGACCCCGTCGAGCAGGGAGGGACCGCGCTCATCGGCAACGTGGACGAACCGGGCAGCACGTGCGAGAGCGAGACCGCCCAGGTCGTCGTGGCCGTCGAGGACGCCGAGGGCGACGCCGTGTTCACCGAGACCGTCATCCCTGATGGCGACGGCATTTGGAGCGTCGAGACCACGCCGCTCGACGTGGTGGGGGAGTACCTCGCGACCGCCGTCTGCGAGTTCCAGGATGTGAGCGAGGAGTTGACGCCGGCGGCGTCGCCCACCTTCACCTACGAGGCGGTGACGTTCGAGGTGATCGGGCTGGGCCCGACCACGACCTCGTCGAGCACGACGTCGACGACGGTGGCTCCGACCACCACGACCACCACGACCACGGCTGCAACCGCGGCAGTCACCGCCGCCCCCACCTACACGGGCTGATCGGTTCGGCGGTTCGTCGCCGCGGTCCGATCGATGACGGACGGCGCCCTTGCCGGGCGCCGTCCGTCGCGTCCGGGCTGATCTGTCGCCGTCGGCTCGCGGCCCGCGCTAGAACTCAACCATGCGCGCGACCCTGCCCTCCGGCCATCCTGCCGAGCTCGTCCGTCCGTCGGGGCCGACCGACCGGGGCCTCGTCGTTCTCCCGGACATCATGGGGTTGCGCCCGCTGTTCGACGATCTCGCGGCCGATCTCGCCACCCGCCACGACCGTGCGGTGTGCGTGATCGAGCCGTGGCCCGACCACCTCGACCGGAAGCTGTCGTGGCGTCTCGACAACGTGGGGGTGCTCGACGACGACGTCGTGCTGGGCGATGCCATGGCGGCGGCCGACCTGGTCGGCTCACCCACCGTCGACATCATCGGGTTCTGCATGGGCGGGATGTACGCGCTCAAGGCGGCGGGTGCGGGCCGGTTCCACCGCGCCGCGGCCTTCTACGGCATGGCCAAGGTGCCGCCGCGCTGGGCCGGACCGGGCCAGGGCGAGCCGCTCGATGCGCTGCGTCGGCCGGGGGCCTCGCCGACGATGGCGATCATCGGCACGGCGGACACGTTCACGCCTCCCGACGAGGTGGCCGAGCTCGAAGCGGCCGGTGTCGAGGTGGTGCGCTACGAGGGCGCTGAGCACGGGTTCGTGCACGACGCGTCGCGCGAGGCGCACCGGGCCGACGATGCCGCCGACGCCTGGCACCGGGTGTTCGCCTTCCTCGACGGGGCGTGACGACGCGGCTGCGTCTGTCGCCGACTCGGCCCCAGTTCTCTCCCGTCTCCCTCCCGTTCTGGCGTACGTCGTCGCCGTCCTGCGACGGAGAGGTACGCCGCTCGGGGAACGGAGGTCAGCGGGCGCGGCGGGTGAGCTGCTCGCGGTTGGTGATGCGGTAGCGGCGGTCGCCCTGCTCGATCCAACCGAGGCGGACGAACGATGCGATCGCCTTGTTGACCCGTTCGCGCGACGCGCCGACCATGCCGGCCAACTCCTCCTGCGTGATGGGCAGCGAGAACTCGTCGGCGTCGTTGGACAGCTCGAGGAGCCGCTTCGCGGTGCGGCCCGTGACGTCGAGGAAGACCGAGTCGGCCAAGGCTTCGTCGGTGGCGCGCAGGCGACCGGCCAGCAGCGCGACGACGCTCCACAACAGGGCGGGTTGCCCTTCGTACAGCCCTCGCAGCAGGGCGTAGGGGATGGCCATGACGTCGGATGCCTCGAGCGCCCGCGCCTCGGCCGAGCGGGTGAGCCCGTCGAACAGCGGCATCTCGCCGAAGAGGTCGCCGCGCTCCATCAGCGCGATGACCGACTCGCGGCCGTCGACCGACTTGTTGGCGATGGCCACCCGCCCCGAGGTGACGACGAAGAGCTCGGTGGACTCGTCGCCCTCGGTGAAGATGACGTCACCGCGCTGGAAGGCACGGTCCTCGGCGGACTCGATGACGGCGGCGAGGTCGTCGGGGCCGAGGCCACTGAACAGTTCAACTTCGACAAGGAGTGAGTCGTCGGTCACGGCGGGGGATCGTAGTGCCAATCCGCCAGTTGCGGGCGCTCCGGCATCCGAACGAGTCGGTGGGTCGGGCCATCTTGTGACCGGTGCCCCACCTCCGTAGCCTGCTGGGGCACGCCTTCCCGAGCGCCGTGCAGGAGTGCGATGTCGTTCGATGTCGGTGACGAAGTGGTCTACCCGCACCACGGCGGGGCGATCGTGGTCCGGCGAGAAGCGCGCGAGGCCTTCGGGGAGACCGCCGAGTACCTCACGCTCGAGCCGGTCATCGGTGAGCTCTCGCTCAGCGTGCGGGCCGATCGGACCGATGCCGTCGGGCTCCGCGGGGTCGTCAGCCCCGACGAGGTCGAGGAGGTGTTCGACCTGCTGCGCCGCGAGGTCACCCGCGAGCCGACGAACTGGTCCCGACGTTTCAAGAACCACGAGGAGAAGCTGAAGTCGGGCGACGTCTACGAGGTCGCCGAGGTCGTGCGGAACCTGTCGGTGCGCGACCAGGTGAAAGGTGTCTCGGCGGGCGAGAAGAAGTTGCTGGGGACCGCTCGCCAGATCCTCGTGTCCGAGCTGATCCTGGCGCTCAAGGCCGATCGCTTGGTGGTGGAGGATCAGCTCGACGGGGTCCTCGCGGCCAACCCGAGCACCGTTGCCGACCTCGTCGGCGGCACGGCGGACTGAGGCCGGCGGATCGTGGAGCGGATGGGACCTCCGGTGTCCGAGCTCGAGGTGTGGACGGTCCTTCTCGCCGCCGGGTCGGGCCGCCGGTTCGGGGGTGATCGCCCCAAGCAGTACGCGGACCTGGGGGGACGCCGGGTCCTCGACTGGTCGATCGACGCGGCCCGCCGGTGCAGCGCCGGGGTCGTCCTGGTGGTCGGCGAGGATCGGGTCGGCGATGCCGAGCCCGAGGTGGACCGGGTCGTGGCCGGAGGTTCCACACGATCGCAGTCGGTGCGCGCCGGGCTCTCCGCCGTGCCTCGCGATGCCCCGATCGTGGTGGTCCACGACACAGCTCGACCGCTCGCGGGTGCGGAGCTGTTCGACGCCGTGGTCGCGGCGATCGGGTCGGGCGTCGACGGAGCGGTTCCCGCCGTGGCGGTGACCGACACCATCAAACGGGTGGACCAGGCCACGGTGGTCGAGACGCTGGTTCGCGAGGAGTTGGTGGCGGTGCAGACCCCTCAGGCGTTCCGGGCCGGTGTGCTGCGCCGGGCACACGACCGCGGTGCCGATGCCACCGACGACGCGGCGCTGGTCGAGGCGCTCGGCGGCACGGTCGTCGTCGTCCCCGGCGCGCCGAGCAACATCAAGATCACCCACGCCAGGGATCTCGACATCGCGGCCCGGGCTCTCGCCGCGACCTCCGAGGTCCGGGCCGACCGTTCGTCGCGTCCCTCGTGAGCCGTCGGCGGGCAGTAGCGTTCGCCCCGTGACAGCCGCCACCGGCCTGCGCGTCGGGCAGGGATTCGACATCCACGCGTTCAGCGACGACGTCGAGCGGGTGCTCGTCCTGGGCGGCGTGGTCTTCGACGCCGAACGGGGGCTCGTCGGCCACAGCGATGCCGACGTGGTCGCGCACGCGTGCTCGGATGCGCTCCTCGGAGCCGCCGGCCTGGGCGACATCGGCTCGCACTTCCCGGACACCGATCCCCGCTGGGCGGGGGCCGACTCGCTCGCGCTGCTCACCGAGGTCGCCCGTCTCGTGCGCGACGCGGGGTGGGTGCCGGCGAACGTCGATTGCTCGCTGGTGTGCGAACGGCCCAAGATCGCCCCCATGCGAAGCACCATGCAGGAGAACCTCACGGCGGCCGTCGGGGCGCCGGTGACCGTCAAGGGGAATCGCTCCGAAGGCCTCGGTGCGTTGGGTCGGGGCGAGGGCATCGCCGCGTGGGCGGTCGCGCTGGTGGTGGCGCCGTGAGCGCCAAGGGCCGGGCGAGCGCCAAGGGCCAGGTGAACCCGAGGGGCAAGGTGACCTCCACGCGGAGAGGACCCGGGTCGCCGCCGAGCGGGCGCGGGGGCTCGAAGCCGACCGGTCGGGCCGCCTCGCCGAAGCAGGCCAAGGCCGGTCGTGCCGCCTCGGCGAAGCAGGCGAAGACCGGTCGGGGTGCGAGAGCGGGTGCACCCGGTCCGCGCCGACCGTCGGCCGATCGCGGCCTCGGCGGCGATCAGGTCGAGGGCCGTCAGGCCGTGCGTGAGCTGCTCCTCGCCGGACGGCGCAAGGTCCGCGAGGTGCTGGTGGCCACCGAGCAGGACGATGCCGAGGTGCTGCACGACATCGTCGAGCTCGCGTCCCAGTTGGGCATCAGCCTCCGCGAGGTGAGCCGCAAGGCGGTCGAAGCCGAGGCCCGGACCGAGTCCCATCAGGGCGTGGTGGCCTTCGCCCGGCCGCTGGAGGAGACGAGCCTCGACGATCTCGTCACCGACGCCCGCGACGGGCGCACGAACCGTCGGGTGCTGCCGTTCCTGCTCGCCCTCGACGGGGTCACCGATCCCGGGAACCTCGGCGCGCTCCTCCGGTCGGCCGAGTGCGCGGGGGTGACCGGTGTCGTGCTGCCCCGGCACCGGGCCGTGCACATCACCCCCACGGTCACCAAGACCGCGGCGGGCGCGGTGGAGCACCTGCCCATGACCCTGGTCGGCGGCCTTCCCGCCGCCATCGCCGACCTGCGGGCCAAGGGCGTGTGGGTCGTCGGCTTCGATGCCGAGGGCGACACGTCGCTGTTCGACCTCACCGTAGCGGACGACCCGGTCTGCCTGGTGATGGGCGCCGAGGGCGCCGGGCTCTCGCGCCTGGTGCGGGAGCGCTGCGACGTGGTCGCGTCGATCCCGATGCGGGGCAACCTGGCCTCGCTCAACGTGTCGGCTGCGGGTGCACTGGCCTGCTACGAGATCGCCCGACGGAGGCTTGACAACCCATGAAGACGGCCATGACGGACCGGTTCCTGACCGGTCGGAGCCTGACCTTCCGGAGCCGGGCGACGATGACGGCCCTGGTGTCGGTCGTGGCCCTCGCGGTCGGCGCCACGGCGTGCAGCAGCGACGACGGCGGCTCGCCCGCATCGTCGACGGTGGCGCCGGTCGACCCGATGGATGCCATCACCCCGAACACGACGGGGGACGGATGCGACGACCCGATGGGAGACATCGGTGCGGTAGCCGGCGAAACCATCGAGCAGGGGACGATGTCGGAGCCCGCCGGCATCGACATCGTCCGGGCCGACGCGAAGGTCACCGATACCACGCTCGACGTCGAGTTCGAGATGGCGGGCCCGGTGGAGGTCGTACCGAACAACGGGCTCGTCGTGGCGCAGGGTCAGCCCTATCAGCCGGCCAGCTTCGAGATCCGCGTGGCACGAGAGGCGCTCGGCCCGTTCGAGGTGCAACACGTCTCGTGGGAGACGGGCGACGAGACCCGCACGCTGATCGCGGTCACCCCCACCCTGGAGGGCAACACGATCTCGTTCTCGGTTCCGCTCGGCCTGTTGCCGCCGCTCGCGAACTACCTCGCGTTCGGCGCGAGCGCCGACGTGGGTGCACCCTTGGGTGTCGTCTTCGACGAGTGCTCGAGCATCGCGACCTCGGGGTCGACCGATGGCTCGCCGTCGACCGAATCCACCGACTGAGCGGCTTCCGGCTCCTGGGCTTCCGGTTCTCCGGGCGCCGGTTCTCCGGACGCTGGTTCCTCGGGCTTGGGTTCCTCGGCGGGGGCCGCGGCCCGGCGTGGTTCGTCCCGACCGAACGCGGCCCGAGCGATGCGCTCGACGGCGCTCGCCGAAGGGAGCGTGTACGGGCGGAACTTCGTGAGCGTGCCCATGCTCTCGTCGTACAACAGGCCTTGGTGATCGCGCAGCGACGAGGCCGCCGCGCTGTCGATGACGGTGAGCGAGTCGTTCGACGGCAGGGGAAGTGCCGCCCGGAACGAGAAGTTCCGCAGCGATGCCCGACTGAGGCGATCGACGACGGTGCGGGCGCTGTCGCTGGACACGACGACGTGGACGCCCACCGCGGGGCCGTCGCGGGTGATCTGCTCGAGGACCTGCATCGGGTCCTTCTCGCCGCCCCCTTCTCGGGGGCCCCCAGTCGCGACGTCCAACTCGTCGGCGGCGCCGATGGCGTTGAGGACGAGGATGACCGGTCGCGCCCCGAACTCACCGCCACGGACGCGCTCCTTGACCGTGCGCCGCACGCGGTCGAGGTTCTCGGCGAGGGCGTGGCGGCGACTGACGGTCACCGGGAAGTGGGCACCGAGCACGGTGCACGCCTCGGTGAAGCCCGACTCGAGCGGAGAGAAGTCGACGACGTTGATGGTGATGTCGTCGCCGTGGCCCAGTGCCGCGGTCGCCACGGTGGCGAAGACCAGCCCGTCCGCCCGTGCCTGGGTGCCGCCGACGACCAGGAGGTTCGAGGTCGGCGCACGGCGGAGGGTGATCTCCAGCGCGGGTCCGAGCGTCATCGGCTCACCGAGCCACAGTCGGGGCTGGAGCCGGGGATGCTGGGCATCGGCGTTCGTCGCGAGGACCAGCACCGAACCGTCCTCGATGCGCGCGGGCGCCGAGCCCTCGAACACGAAGGGCCGGGCGCCCCGTCCTTCCCGGGTCGCTCGCGCCCGGAGGCCGCGCAGGATGACGTCGCGATCGCGTGCGGTCAGCGTGCTGGTGTGCAGCGCTCGGACGGGCTCGGCGTCGCCGATCGTCCGGCTGAGCGCCTCGCCCGGTCCTTCGAGCGCGCTCGCGCCGCCGTCGCCACCGAGGACCCGCCGAGACTCGGCCTCGGGGCAGGCGAAGGCGATGCGTCGCGAGATCTGGTCGGTGGTGTGGCGCCCGAGGCGCTGGAGCACCGCCATGTCGTGGGTGGCGAGCACGAGGTGGATCCCGTACGACGGTCCCTGGCGGGCCAGCAGGTCGAGGGCCTGGATGGCGTGTTCGGTGATGCGGTCGTCCCGACCGAAGAGGTGATCCGCTCCGTCGATGACGGTCACGATGCGGGCGAGGTCCTCGCCGGTGTCCCGGCGGTAGCCGTCGATGCCGGCGCGCTCGCCGCCGTGGGGCGACACGATCATCGCCCGCCGGGTCATCTCCCGCGTGAGCGCGTCGAGCACCGACACGCCGAAGTCCCGATCGGCGTCGTACGCGACGACCTTCGCGTGCGGGAGGGCCTCCTCGGCATAGCTGGCGAATGAACCGGCGTCCGGGGTGAAGTCGAGGAGGTAGAGGGCGAGCTCGTCAGGTGGGTAGAGGATCGACAGGCCGGTGACGACGCTGTTGAGCAGCGTCGTCGCGCCGGTGCCCTCGTCCCCTCCGATGATGAGGCCGGGGCTGGTGTGCGAGTCGAGCCACAACGTGGCGACCTCGCGGGTGGAGGTCTTGCCGATGGGGGTGCCGAGACCCCGGGTGCTGTCGCCGACCCACCAGGTCGCGGGGTCGTCGTAGCGGACATCGCGGGCGAGGTCGGGGAGGTCGTCGCGGGCGAGGGTGCGCCGAGCGTTGGCGAGCAGATCGAAGGAACGGGCGTGGCCGACCTCGATCTGTCGGCCCTGGCGCGCCGCGGAGCCGGTCGTCGCGACGATCCGGCCGAGCAACGTGGCCTGTCCGGTGCTGTCGGTCAGCGTGGTCTCGGGCAGCGTGTCGAGCTCGACGGACCACTCGCCGGCCGGGCCCGCGTCGTGGAGGTAGCCCTCGGGGGTGCCCCGGACGACCGTGAAGGGCAGGAGCAGGCCCCGCCACTTGGACCCGCTCGCCCGTGCCGCCCCGGGGGTGGTCGTCGCGACGGTGAGGACGCCGCAGCGCGGACCGTTCTCGAGGATGTTCCGCAGCAGCTCGTGGGAGCGGGGCGTGAAGTTCTTCGGGAAGTCGAAGACCGCGAGGATGCGGTACGGCTCGAGGAGCTCTCCCGCGTGGTCGCTCGCCTCGTCGAGCGATTCGAACCCACCTCGGAGGTGCTGGGCGATCACCGTCTCGATGTGGCGACCGAGCTCGGCGAGGTGATCCTCGATCTCGGACTCGGCGGTGGCGACCTTCGTGCCGACGAGGTCGTCCCGGTACTCGCGCAGCGGGAGGAACGGCGCCACGGAGTCGCCGAGCCCGATGGGGTCGACCAACGAGAGTCGGACGTCGCCACCGGTGGCCGAGGCGAGGGCCCGGGCGAGGATCGACCGGACCGCGCCGATCGCCACGTCGCGGTCGCCCGATGCGACGTCGAAGGCGAGGGGCCGGTCCCCGGGGACCTCGATGAGGGCGGGGAAGCGGATCTTCTCGAGCTTCGGCCGATAGAACGAGCCGTAGCGAATCCACCGCGACGCACCCGACAGCGGATCCCAGTTGTCCCATCGTTGCCAGCGCTCGTCGTCCCACGGGAGCCCGGACGGGGGGAGGGCGAGGTCGAGGACGCGCAGGTCGCGCATGACGACGCCCATGCCGATCTCGTAGCTCGCACGCGCTTCCTTGCCTTCCGACGACAGCTCCTTCTCCGTCTCGCGGATCAGGTCCTGGCGAGCGGACTCGGCCTGGTCGGACATGTCCGAGACGTGGAGCGCCGCCTGCTTGAGCAACTTGCCGATGTCGGCGAGTCGGATGGCTCCCGTGATGCCCCGGGCGAGGCGGAGCTCTTCCTCGGTTCGGCGGAGGAGGTGGTCGAAGGTGACCGAGCGGTCGATGGCCATCGGCGTGGCGAGGCCCGTGGCCAGAGGTTCGGCCGCGGCCTTGCGCTTGGCGATGTCGGTCGCGTCGTCGTGGAGCTGCTGGAGGAGCGCGATGGCTCGCTCGGCGTCGCGCTGGCGCTGCTCGGCCTCGTCCTGGATGCGCTTCTGGTCGCGTTCCTGGTCGTGCTTGAGGGCGTCGATGTCGGCCTGGAGCTGGAAGAGGAGCTGGTTGACCCGCTCCAGGAGGTCGGCGACCGATGCCGTGGGGGACGCGGTGAGGATCCCCCCGTCGGCCTGCTCCTCTTCGAGGGTGCGGCGCGGGAGGGGTGCCAGCCGGCTGGCCGGGGAGTCGCGATCGGATGTCCCAGCGGAGGTGCTCATCGGCGTGTGGCGCGCCCGTCGGTCCTGGACGGAGGGTGCCCTGTGTCTATCGGCGGATGGGCCGGATGGCCTGAACCGTTCGGTCCTCTTTGAGCCGTTCGGCCCATGGTGCCATCGGTTGCAGGCCGGCGACGGGTCGGGCCCCGGCAGGTGTTCGGTTCGGTCGGTCGGCGTCCGGATCTAAGCTGGGGTCCCGTTCCGTACCCCGCCGGTCCCGGTGGTCAGGACATGTGCCCGGATAGCTCAGTTGGCTAGAGCAGCTGTCTTGTAAACAGCAGGTCGTCGGTTCGAGTCCGACTTCGGGCTCCACGAAGGCGCTGGTTAGCACGCAACGATCACGAGGGCGAGCGAGGTGAGGGGACGATGGCGACTGACGATGCCGATCGAGGCGACGCCCGGGACGAGAGGGGGCCGACCCGGGGTGGCGCCCTGTCGGCGGCCGACCCTCCTCCGCTTGGATGGCTGGATCAACGGCTACTCACGCCATCTGCGCCGCTTCCGCCCGGTGCGGGCGTCCGGGTCATACCGGTCGCACTGGCACCGCTCCCGGGTTCGTCGGTTGCGCCCTGTTGGGCTGTCGATCCCACGGGGCGGCACCAATTGCGGTGGTGGGGCGGTTTGACGTGGACCGATCACGTGGCCGATGACGGCGTCGCCGACGAGGACCCGCTCCATCCGATCGATTGAGGTCGTCGATGCGAACGATCGATGTGGACGTATGTATACGTTAGAGTCGGCAAGTACCCGCTCGGCGCGAGCGGGTGGCTCTGTCTCTGTGGCCACGCCGTGGGCCCCGATCGAAGGAACTGCCGTGGACGATCTCGATGTGGGTGGGCCGGTCGACTTCTTGATGTTGGAGTTCGACCCCGCCAAGACCGACGGTTCGGCGTCCGCAGCGCTGGGTGACCTCGTCGAACGCGGGATCGTCGTCCTGTACGACCTCCTGGTCATCGTCAAGGACCCCGAGGGCGACGTCGCCGCGGTCGAGCTCACCGCCGAGGGTTTCGGCGGGTTCGGCCGCTTCGCCGGCGCACGGTCGGGCCTGCTCGACACGGACGACATCGTGGCGGCGGGTGCGGCGCTCCGACCTGGTCGCGCTGCGGCCCTGCTCGTGTACGAGAACACCTGGGCCATCCCGTTCATCGCCGCGGCCCGCGCCGCCGATGCCGAGGTCGTCGCCAGCGTGCGCATCCCATCCGACGCGATCGTCGCGGCGCTCGACGCGCTCGACGCCGCTGACGCCCAAGACTGACAACGGAGGTTCGATCATGCCCGGATTGCTTCGAGGAGTTGCCCGCACCGCGGTGGTGGCCGGGACCGCGTCCGCGGTCAGCGGACGGGTGCAGCGTCGCCAGGCGGAGAAGTTCGCCGGTCGCGACGCGGACATCTACGCCCAGCGTCAGCAGGCCTACGCGCAGCAGGCGGCACCGACCTATCCGCCGCCGCCCGTTGCGCCCGCGCCGGCACCGCAGGTCGACGTCATCGAACAGCTCACGAAGCTGGGTGAGCTGCACGAGCAAGGCGTGCTCACCGACGACGAGTTCGCCGCTCAGAAGGCCAAGTTGCTCGCGAGCTGAATCGGCCGATGCACCGGGAACGCGATCACGTGATCGACGATGGTGACCCGGTTGATGCAGACGGCTGTACTCATCCCGGGCGATCGAACGACGGCGGATCGTCGGCCGACCGGGCGACTGGAGCGGCCGCGGTGGCCCGCCTCGCGGCCGAGTTCCCGTCGGTCGATCCTGATGTGATCGGCGGACTGCTCGAGGTCAGCCTCGGTCGGACCCACGGTGCCCGGGTCCAGCACTACCGGTTGGTGCTGGCCGAGCGAGCGGTGCGCTCGATGCTCAGGAAGGGCCACGTGCAGTCCGAACGATGCCTCCCGGACGACCGGGTCTGACCAGACGACCGGGTCTGACCAGATGAACACGATCAGCGTGACGACGACCGATCACCGACCACCACGACCGAAGACGACCACCGAAGACCACGAGTCGAAAGGACCGACATGGGAACCATGACCAGATCCGAGGCAGCCGAGGCCCACCGCCTCCTGGGCAAGACGTGGTGGCTGTTCCTCATCACCGGTATCGCCTGGGTGGTGCTCGCCTTCGTCGTGCTGGCCTGGGACCCGGGCACCGCGGCGCTCATCGGCTACCTGATGGGCTTCGTGCTCATCGCGGCGGGCATCAACGAGCTCGTCACCATCGCGTTCGTCGACAGCTGGAAGTGGCTCCACGGTGTGCTCGGCGGCCTCTTCGTGGTCACCGGGTTCCTCGCGTTGCTGGAGCCGTTCCAGACCTTCGGCATCCTTGCCCTGCTCATCGGCTGGTACCTGCTGTTCAAGGGCCTCGGCGACCTCATCCTCAGCATCGTCGACCGCGATGCCCTTCACCTGTGGGGTCTGCTCCTGGCGTCGGGGATCATCCAGATGGTCATCGGCATCTGGGCGATCGGCTACCCGGGCCGCTCGGCGTGGCTCCTCATCTTGTGGGTCGGCATCGGTGCCCTCATCCGAGGGATCACCGAGATCGTCGTCGCGTTCAAGCTGCGCAGCGACCGCGACCAGGCCACCTCCGCCCTCGCCACCGCCTGACCATCCCCTCCGACGAGCCCAAGGACCACCATGACCAAGAACAAGTTCATCCTCACCTCGATCGCGGCGGTCGCCGCGGTGACGCTCCTCGCCACGGGGTGCAGCCAGAAGTACTCGGCCGAGCGCGACGGCAAGAAGCTCGGGGAGGCCGTGTGCGACCTCCGCAACGCCACGACGCCCGAAGACGCCGAGTCGGCCTTGAAGGAGATCAACGATCAGCTCGAGGACCTCGAGAACAAGCACGCGCTGTTCACCGCCGAGGACCGCGCCGACGTCCAGAACAACCTCGCCGATCTGCACGAGCACGCCATCCAGGGCAACACCGCGCTGCTCCACCAGGATCTGGCGGTGCTCGAGCGCAGTGTCGGCAACATCGCCGAGGACTCCACCGAGGTGAGCCGCGCCGCGTGGGAAGGTGTGCTCCAGGGCTTGGCCGACTGCACCCAGTAGCGATCCGAGTCAACGGGTTGAGCCGGAGGCCACAAGGCCGGATGGCCGGATGACCGGAGGCCACAAGACCGGAGGGTTGGGTTCGCATGACCGAGACGACAGAGGTGCCGGTGCTCGACGACGCGCACCTGCGCAGCGTCGACGATGTGGCCACCGCGGTCCGCGTCGATCCCGACGTCGGCCTGGGCGCGGCGGAGGTCGCGTCGCGGCAGGCCCGCTACGGGCCGAACGAGCTGCACGCCGAACCGGCGCCGAGCCTGTGGGCCGTCGCCCGGGGCCAGGTCACCAACCCGATGAACATCATGCTGCTCATCGTTGCGCTCGCCAGCCTGGCGATCGGCCAGATCGCGACGGGCATCGTCGTGGCTGCGCTGGTCACGTTCAACGTGGTGATGGGTACCAACCAGGAGCGCAAGGCCCAGGCCAGCGTGGATGCGCTCGCGCAGCTCCAGGTGCCGAGCGCCCGACTACGCCGCGACGGCCAGGTCGCCGAGGTCCCCGCCGCCGAGCTCGTGGTCGGCGACGTCGTGCTCGTCGAGGCGGGCGACCTCGTCCCTGCCGACGGTCGGCTGGTCACCTCGGCGACCCTCGAGGTGCAGGAGGCCGCACTCACCGGGGAGAGCGCGCCGGTGGCGAAGGATCCCGGCGTGCTCGCCGAAGGCGACACGGCCCTGGGCGACCGCACCAACCTCGTGTTCCAGAACACCCAGGTCACCCGAGGTTCGGCCGTCTTCATCGTCACCGCCACGGGTGCCGAGACCCAGATGGGTCGCATCGCCGACATGGTCTCGGCCACCAAGCGCACCAAGTCACCGTTGCAGCGAGAGCTGGACGGGATGACCAAGGTCTTCGGGTTCCTCGCCTGGGGCGCCGTCGCGGTGATCGGCATCGTCGGCGCCGCCCGCGGCCAGGACGGTGAGACGCTCGCGCTGCTGTGCATCTCGACGGCGATCGCCTCGATCCCCACCGGTCTGCCGACCTTCGTGCAGACGATGCTGTCGTCGGGGGCGCAGCGCCTCGCCGAGGAGAAGGCCGTCGTCAAGTCGCTCGCCGATGTGGAGACGCTCGGCGGGACCACCGTGATCAACTCGGACAAGACCGGCACGCTCACCATGAACGCGATGACGGTCGCGTCCATGTATGCCGGTGGCCGCTGGTTCCGCGTCGAAGGGTCGGGCTACGCCAAGACCGGTGCCATCCTCGGTGCAGCCGGATCCGTTGCCCCGGACTTCACGCCGCTCGCCCTGGGCCTGGCGTTGTGCTCGGACGCCACCGTGGCCGACGACGGCTCTGTCATCGGGGATCCGACCGAGGCTGCGCTCGTCGTTCTCGCCGCCAAGATGGGCGTCGACGCCGAAGCCACGCGCCACGCCATCGCTCGGGTCGTCGAGGTCCCCTTCGACTCGGACTACAAGTTCATGGCCACCTTCCACGACCGGCCCGACACGATCCAGGGCCCGGTCGTATCCGAGCCGCACTTCGTCGCGGTCAAGGGTGGACCCGATGTCGTGCTCGCCCGCTGCTCGCGGGCGCTGCGCGCGGGTGAGGTCGTCCCCGTCGACGATCTGCGCCAGGAGATCCTCGACGCCAACCGGAAGCTCTCCGAGCAGGGACTGCGCGTCCTCGCCTTCGCCGCCAAGGGCCTCGACTCAGCCACGATGGACGCCGCTCGTGTCGACCCGATGGCGGCGGTCGACGACCTGGTCCTCGTCGGTCTCGTCGGCATCATCGATCCGCTGCGCACCGAGGCCACCGCCGCGGTGCACACCGCCCTCGGGGCCGGGATCGATGTGCGCATGATCACCGGCGACCACACCATCACCGCCCGCGCCATCGCCGACCAGCTCGGTCTCGGGCCCGGGGTCATCACCGGGACCGACCTCCAGGGCCTGAGCGACGAGGAGGTCGTGGCCCTGCTCCCGCAGCTGCACGTGTTCGGCCGGGTCGCGCCCGAGGACAAGCTGCGGCTCGCCCGCCTCATGCAGGAGTCCGGCGAGGTCGTGGCCATGACCGGCGACGCGGTCAACGACGCTGCCGCGCTCAAGCAGGCCGACATCGGCGTCGCCATGGGCAGCGGGTCCGAGGTGTCCAAGCAGGCCGCCAAGATCGTGCTCACCGACGACAACTTCGCCACCCTGGTGCGCGCCGTCGACCTCGGTCGTGACATCTACCGGCGCATCTCGTCCTACATCCGGCTCCAGCTCACGATCCTGTCCTCGGTGCTCCAGCTCATGGTGCTGGCGACGATCCTCAACATCAACGGCGGGGTCGCGCTGTTCCCCATGCAGCTGCTGTTCTGCAAGTTCTTCGTGGTCGTCACCGTCGTCATCGGCTTCATCGCCGACGTACCCGACCCCGGGGTCATGGAGCTCCCGCCTCGCAAGCCGGGCACCCGCATCGTGAGCCGACCACAGATCGTGCGGTGGGCGATCAGCGGGTTCCTCGTCGCGGTCAGCGCGCTGTGCCTGCTCGAGTGGGGTCCCGACGAGCCGTCGGCCACCACCGGTTCGGTGTCGATGACGATGGCGTTCACCGTGGTGGCGCTCAGCGCGGTCAACCTCGGCGTCGTCATGCGCCGGGAGCGCCAGGCGCCGTGGTCGTCACCGATGTTCCCCTACTTCGGCTGGCTGATCGCCGGCTGGGGCCTCACCTGGGCCGCCGTCGAGCTGGGCATGCTCCAACGGCTCCTCGACACGGTGTCGCTCAGCGGTGCGCAGTGGCTCGTGGCCATCGGCCTGTCGCTGCTCACCCCGGCCTTCGTCGGCATCGACCGGGCCATCCAGCTGCGCCGGCTGAGCCGGGAGTCGACCCTGGGGCCATCGGAGCGATCGCCGGCTACGTCGGTCTGATCCCGGCTGCCGCGGTCCGATCCGCGCGCCTCGGGTGCCCGACCCGCATCCGACGGTCGGGCGCCCGAGGCCGCGTCGGGCCGATGGGTCTAGGCGGTGGTGCTGCTCGTCGTGCTGGAGGGGTCGACCGATCCCGAGGTGCTGGTGGTCGCCATCGACGTGGTGGTCGAGGCAGGCGTGTCGTCGCTCCGGTCGAGGAGCGCCGCGAGCGTCGCCGGGTCGACCGCTCCGGTGGCGGGCAGGCTCTGCGCTTCCTGGTAGGCGGTCAGCGCACCTTCGAGCTCTTGGCTCCACTGTCCGTCGATGGGTCCCGTGTAGGCGCCGTCGACCGTCAAGGCGCCCTGGAGCGCGGCGATGTTCAGCGCCTGCTGCTTGCCCTGCGCGCTGAGCGCGGCGGCCATCGCTCGTTCGGTCTGCGGGTCGACGACGCCGGATTCGGGGAGCGACGCCGACGCCTGGAAGGACTTCACCGCCGCGACGGTCTCGGGCCCGTAGAGGCCGTCGAGCGGCCCGCTGTAGTGGCCGAGGTCGGTGAGATCCTGCTGGAGGCCACGCACGTACTCCTCGACCGCCTTCGACGCGGTCGCGCTCTGGGCGAGGCAGCCTGCATCCGCGAACAGGGCGACGTAGGCCTGTTCGAGACCGAACGCTGCGCTCTGCAGCTCGGCCCCGGCGTCGCCGAGGGTGGTCTCGGGCGACACGCCGACGTCGGCGGCGGTCCACGCACGCTCGGCCCGCTCTATGGCGTCGAGGTGCTCCTGCGCGGACTTCGTGGCCAAGACCGTGGTCGTGGTCCCGCCCGAGCCGGCATCGGCGGGAGTGTTGGCCACCGTGATCGCGTCGGCCAGATCGGTGGCCGATGCCTTGAGCTCGGCGGTCGTGGCCATGAGCGCGTTCGCGTCGTTGCGGACCTCGTCGAGCGTCAGCGGTTCCTCGGTGAAGATCCGGCCGTACCGGTCGAGGACCGAGATGGCCTCACCCAGATCCGAGCAGAGCTCGTCGGCGGCCCGTTCCACCGGGGTCGCCGTTCCGCTCGACCGAGTGGTCGTGTCACCTCCACAGCTGCTGCCGAGAAGCGCCGCGGCCAACGCCACGGCAAGGCCAACACCCATCCGATTGCTGCTGTGCACGCGCCGAACCTCCGAG
This sequence comes from uncultured Rhabdothermincola sp., assembly GCA_964525005.1. GTDB lineage: Bacteria > Actinomycetota > Acidimicrobiia > Acidimicrobiales > Acidimicrobilacustridaceae > CAZALT01. Next base: position 3,722 of record CAZGEF010000053.1, on the reverse strand, counting down.
AATTGTAGACGAACGTCTACATAGTAGTGACGAGATGTCTCCAGATCGCTCGTGTCGAGATCGCTCGATTCCGGGCCCGACGCGTCGTCGCGGATCGGAGGAGCCTCATCGGGCGCCGCTACGGTGCAGCCGGAGATCCGATGACCGAGCACCCGGCTGACAGGCAACCGAGGAGGCCAGGGCCGCGGCGGCGCCGGGGCGCACCGGTGGGGCCCGACGAGGTCCGCCGAGCCGTCCTCGACGCGGCCGCGGACCTGTTCGCCCGCAAGGGCGTCGCGGTGGTGACCCTCCGGGAGATCGCCACCGCCGCAGACGTGCAGCTCGCCCTCATCTCGCGCTACATCGGCAACCGGCGACAGCTGGTCCAAGCGGTGTTCGACGACCTGACCGAGTCGCTGGCCCAGGAGGTCGTCGATCGGCCGCTCGAGCAGATCAGCTTCGAGCGGGACTCGGTCATGGGGCGCTGGACCATCATGCTGACCCACTTCGCCGTCACCCAACCCGATGAGCTGCCCATGTCGGCGTCCTTCAACCCGATGCTCGCCCTTGCTCAGGTCATCGAGGACAACTACGACCTCGACGAGCGCGCGGCTCAGCTGCGCGGCGCGCAGATCGTCGCCTCCGCCCTCGGTTGGAGGATCTTCGAGGGCTACCTGATCCGAGGTGGCGAGGTCGACATCGAGCGCGACGTCCTGCGTGACGAGCTCACCGCCATGCACCGCAGGTTGGGCGCGACGCCGTGGCCCTCTCCGCCCGACCCCAAGCCCCGACGGCGTCGGACTTCGTGATCCACACCGGTACCTCGCCCACCGGCCGAGGTGCTGGCGTCCTCGGAGGCGAGATGTAAACATGCGATCACATCATTCGGAGCCGATCGCTGCTGGGTCGGGTGGCGCGAGGTGGACGACGTGAGCAAGCACCGCAAGGACCACGAGCACTCGAAGATCGCGAGGGGCGACCACGGTGACGGCTCGGCCGGTCGGCCGCCGAAGCTGCCGCGCAAGCAGTACGAGGCGGAGCTCGAGAGGCTGCAGGTGGAGCTGGTCCAGCTCCAGCAGTGGGTCGTGGCCACGGGCGCCAAGGTGTGCGTCGTCTTCGAGGGCCGCGACGGCGCGGGCAAGGGCGGCGTGATCAAGCGGATCTCCGAACGGGTCAGTCCGCGGGTGTTCCGCGTCGTGGCGCTTCCTGCACCCACCGAGCGTGAGAAGTCCCAGATGTACATCCAGCGCTACATCCCCCACTTCCCCGCCGCCGGCGAGATCGTCATCTTCGACCGCTCCTGGTACAACCGCGCCGGCGTCGAACGGGTCATGGGGTTCTGCACCGAGGACGAGGCCGAGCACTTCTTGAGGATGGTCCCCAGTGTCGAGAAGGCCATGGTCGACTCGGGGATCCTCCTGGTGAAGTACTGGCTCGACATCGGCCCGGAGGAGCAGACCCGCCGGCTGACGGCCCGCATCGACGACGGCCGCAAGACCTGGAAGCTGTCGCCCATGGACCTGCGGTCCTACAGCCGCTGGTACGACTACTCCCGTGCCCGCGACGACATGCTGGCGGCCACCGACACCGACTGGGCGCCGTGGTTCGTGGCCGATTCCAACGACAAGCGCCGTGCCCGGCTCAACATCATCAGCCACCTCCTCGACCAGGTGCCCTACGAGCGGGTCCCCTCGGAGCGGGTCCGGCTCCCGGCCCGCCAGAAGCCGGGCGACTACGTCGAGCCCGACCGGCCGCAACGCCGCGTGCCCGACCGGTACTGACACGGCTCCATCACCGCCGCGTCTCGCAGGCGCGCGACCGGCATGGCGCGCCTCGGTGCGGGGAGCCTCCCCGCTCAGGCGAGGTCCAGACCGTCCAAGGGGGCGGATGGCTCGATGTCGGGAAGGCGCATCATGCGGAACGAGCTCGCGAGACCGAGCAGCCCGGCGAGAAGCGGGATGAGCAGTGCCACCTGGAGGGAGCGGTTGCGGGCCTCCTCGTTGATCGACAGCACCGCGCCCTCGACTTCGGGGGGCTGGCCGGTGATCAGCGCGTCGAGCTCGGTGTTGCTCATGATCTCGGCGTCGTCCTCGAGCACCTCGGCGATGTGCTGCTGCTGATCGGCGGGGATCACGCTGCTGCTCGCGGTCATCCGTGTGAAGCCGAGGGACAGCGCGGCGAGCATGAGCCCACCGGCCATGGCGAGCCCGAAGGACAGGCCGAACGACCCGGCGGCCGAGTTCACGCCGGCGGCCTCGCTGACTCGTTCCTCGTCGACGGGGGCGAGCGTGTAGTTGTTGAGCTGCGAGACGAGCAGGCCGAGCCCCCCGCCCGTGATCATCAGCGGGAGGACGAGGTACCAGCCGCTCGAGACGCGAGGGACCAAGGGGATCATGACCGCGACGCCGACGCTCGAGAGGAGGAAGCCGACGCGGATGATGCTGGCCGGTCGTCGATCACCTGCCTTCTTCCCGGCGATGACCGCGACGGCGAACATGGTGAGCGACAGCGGGGCCAACGACAGGCCGGCCTGCATGGCGTCGTACTCCAGCGTCATCTGGAGGAACAGCGGGAGTGCGATCATCGCGCCGCCCAGGCACACGTTCTGGAGCATCACCCCCGAGATGCCGGCGGTGAAGTTGGGGTGGCGGAACAGGTCGGGATCGATGAGCGTCTCGCGGCCCGCTCGCTTGCGGCGCACGAGCCACCAGGCGAGCGATCCGAGCGCGACGGCACCGACGGCCATGAGGAGGCCGACCATCTCGCCGCCTTCCTGCCACACGAGGATCCCGAGCACGAGCCCGCCCATGCCGAGCACCGACAGCAGCGCGCCGACCAGATCGATCTTGCGGGAGCCGGTGAACGCGACGTCACGGACGAGGCCGATCTGGACGAGCACGATGGCGATGATCACGACCTCGAGCGCGAACCCGACCCGCCACGAGAGGTAGGTGGTGACGAAGCCGCCGAGCAGCGGTCCGACCGCGGCGGCGATGGCCGCGGCCGCGCCGACCAGCGCGTAGGCCTGCTTCTGGGCCGCGCCGGTGAAGTTGCCGTGGATCAGGGACTGCATGGCGGGCAGGAGGAGGGACGCTCCGAGCCCGCCGATGACCGCCCAGAAGATGATGACGACGGTGACGCTCTGGGCCAGCGTCATGGCCAGCGCACCGACGGCGTAGGCGCAGAGCCCCAGGATGTAGGCCCGCTTGCGACCGACGAGGTCGCCGACCTTGCTGCTGATGAGGATGAACGCGGCCGACACCAGCGCCTCGAGCGCGATGGCCGACTGCACCGCGCTCGCCGTGGTCTCGAGATCGCCGATGACCGCCGAGATCGACACGTTCATCAGGGAGGTGTCGACCACCAGCACGAACATGGCCATCGCCAGCAGGATCGCCAGCCGGCGGCTCCCCGTCGCCGTGTTGCTCTCGGCATCCGATTGGTCGGTCATCGCTCCTTCGGATGGCTCGATCGGGCGGCGTGTTCGCCGACCAGATGTGCACATCTGATCACATCGACCGGGGCACGACGAGCTCCTCGGACCGCGGGACGGAGCGGGACGGAGCCGGACGGGGCCGAGCGGTTGACGTCGTCAGGGTTGGCGGCCGTTCCAGGCGACGAGCTTGTCGATGGCCGGAGCGTCGTCGGGGACGGGCACGGCGTTGGCGAAGGGGTCCTCCCAGGGGACCCCCTCGGGGAGGCTCGCGGCGAACGCGTCCCACATCGGCTTGCGATCGGCGTCG